>DAORNH010000140.1:8184-10660 GCA_035440865.1 Hyphomicrobiaceae bacterium
AGCGAGTACAAGCGACGGCAGGCTCCGGTCGGCATCCGTGTCACGCAGCGCGGTCGTCGGAGAGAGAGTTCGAGCGCTGGCTCATGCGGGATGCTGGGCTCACGCGCTCCGAGGCCCGCGCACTCATGCGCTCGGGCTTCAAAGGGCTCGCCGCCACGCAGGACGCTGGCCCGTGCCCCGACCAGAGCCGCCGGCTCGCCGCCACCATTCGTGACGCTGCCCGCGCGCTTGCCCCCCGTTGATCCAACCCAGGACCACCATGACAGACACTCCCCACGCCCCCGAGATCAAGTCGTCCGACGCCGACGTCGGCGCCGCCTTCGAGGACTTCATGCGCTCTTTCGAGGCCTTCAAGGACGGCAATGATCAGCGTCTCGCCGAGATCGAGCGCCGCTCCGCGGCCGACCCCGTCACGATCGAGAAGCTCTCCCGCATCGAACGCGCGCTCGACGAGAGCCGCCGCGTCGTCGACGCCCTCGCGCTCAAGGCCGCCCGCCCGCATCTCGGCGGCGCAACGGCCATCACTGGCGCAGCCCTCCAGCACAAGTCCGCCTTCGAGCACTACGTCCGCAAGGGTGAGACCGGCAACCTCCGCTCGATCGAGCAGAAGGCGCTCTCCGTCGGCTCCGATCCCGACGGCGGCTACCTCGTCCCCGATGAGACCGAGCGCACCGTGATGCGCGCGCTGCGCACCGTCTCGCCGATCCGCGCCATTGCGACTGTCCGGCAGGTCTCCGGCGCCGTCTACAAGAAGCCGTTCTCGATCTCCGGTGCCGGCGCCGGCTGGGTCGGCGAGACCGCGGCCCGCACCGAGACCACGACGCCGACGCTCGCCGAGCTCTCCTTCCCGACGATGGAGCTCTACGCGATGCCGGCCGCGACCTCGGCCGTCCTCGACGACAGCGCCGTCTCGATCGACGAGTGGCTCGCCGACGAAGTCCGAGACGCCTTCGCCGCCCAGGAAGGCAACGCATTCGTCATCGGCAATGGTACCAACAAGCCGCGCGGCTTCCTCGACTATCCTAAGGTCGACAATGCGACCTGGTCGTGGGGCAATGTCGGCTTCATCGCCACCGGTGCCGCCGGCGCCTTCCCGGCCTCCAACCCGACCGACAAGCTGATCGATCTCCTCTACGCAGTGAAGTCGGGCTATCGCGCCAACGCCTCCTTCGTCATGAACCGCGCGACGCAGTCCGCGATCCGCAAGTTCAAGGATGCCGACGGCAACTACATCTGGCAGCCGAGCCCGCGGGCGGGTGAGCCGCCGATACTGCTCGGCCACCCGGTCGCCGAGTGCGAGGACATGCCGACAATCGCCACCGACAGCACCTCGGTCGCCTTCGGCGATTTCCGCCGCGGCTACCTGATTGTCGACCGGATCGGCCTCCGCGTCCTCCGCGATCCCTTCTCGTCGAAGCCGTACGTGCTCTTCTACACGACGAAGCGCGTCGGCGGCGGCATCCAGGACTTCGATGCGATCAAGCTTCTGAAATTCGCCGCCTGATCGCGTCGAGCCCGGCCGGGTGGTCCCTCCCGCCACCCGGCCGGCACTTGCGGTGGAGCCAGTCCCCGGTGCCGCCGCCACCACAACCCCCGAGGAATTCCCGATGTCACTCGTGCTTGCGAGTGGCCCGGCAACCGAGCCCGTTTCGGTCGCCGAGGCCAAGGCCCACCTGCGCGTCGATCACACCGCCGAAGACCCGTTCATCGGCAGCCTCATCGTCACCTCGAGATTGCACATCGAGGCCGCGCTCGGCCTCGCGCTCATCACCCAGAGCTGGAGCTACTTCATCGATCGCTTCCCGCGCTCGGGCGAGCTCGTTCTGCCGATGCGCCCGGTCCAGTCGGTGAGCGCCGTCCGCATCTGGCAGTCCGACGATACCTCGGCCGCAGCGCCGGCCTCGGCCTACCTCCTCGACGGCACCGCGCTGCCGCCACGTCTCGTCTGGTGCAACGCGCCCTTTCCGACCGCCGGCCGCCGCGCCAAGGGCATCGAGGTCGCCATGACCGTCGGCTACGGGCCGGCGCCCGCCGACGTGCCTGCGCCCATTAGCCACGCCCTCCTGCTCCTGATTGCCCACTGGTACGAGCACCGCGAGCCGATCGAGGTCGGCGAGGCGCTCGCGCCGATCCCGGTCGCCGTCTCCGAGCTACTCGCCCCCTATCGCGCGAGGCACTTGTGAGCGCCTTCGCCATCCGCCTCCTCCGCCACCGCCTCGACATCCAAGCGCCGGTCCGCACGCCCGACGGCGGCGGCGGGGCAACCGAGACCTGGTCGTCGACGGCGACAGTGTGGGCGGCGATCCGTCCAACCGGCGCCGGCGAGCCCATCGTTGCCGATGCCCATCGCGGGGAGGTTTCGCACGAGATCTGGATCCGCTTCCGCAATGATGTGCTGCCAGGCATGCGCTTCGCCCAAGGGAGCCGCGTCTTCGAGATCGTCGGCGTCATCGATGTCGGCGAGCGTCACCGGCGG
>DAORNH010000141.1:0-10656 GCA_035440865.1 Hyphomicrobiaceae bacterium
CCGGCACGTCGTCCTTCAGGCGCACGAGGTCACGGCTCACGCGAGCCTGGTCGGCGAACTCGATGAGGCGCTCGCGCCGCTTCGGCTGCTTGATCTCGCCCGCCTTGGCGAGCAGCGTGTCGAGGTCGCCATACTGCGTGATGAGCTCGGCCGCGGTCTTGATGCCGATCCCTGGCACGCCCGGCACGTTGTCGACGGAATCGCCCGCAAGCGACTGCACATCCACCACCTTCTCGGGCGGCACGCCGAATTTCTCGATCACCTCTGCATGCCCGATGCGGCGGTTCTTCATGGTGTCGAGCATGGCGACGTTGGGCCCGACGAGCTGCATCAGGTCCTTGTCGGAAGAGACGATCGTCACGTCGCCGCCGGCTGCCACGGTCTCGCGGGCGTAGGTCGCGATGAGGTCGTCGGCCTCGTAGCCGTCCTTCTCGACGAGTGTCACGTTGAACGCCGTCACCGCCTCGCGGATCAAAGGGAACTGCGGCACGAGTTCCTCCGGCGGCGGCGGCCGGTTCGCCTTGTACGCCTCGTAGATCTTGGAGCGGAAGGTATCGCGCGAGGTATCGAAGATGACCGCGATATGGCTCGGCCCATCCTTGCCCTTTGCCTCCTGGATGAGTTTCCAGAGCATCTGGCAGAAGCCGTGCACGGCGCCGACCGGTAGGCCGTCCGAGGGCCGCGTCAGGGGGGGAAGCGCATGAAAGGCGCGAAAGATATAGCCCGAGCCGTCGATCAGGTAGACGTGCGAGCCCTTGCCGACCGGCTTCGCGCCGCCGCCTGCCTCCGAACCCGGTGTCGCCTCTGCCGCTGCCATCGTCTTCTCCTCGCTGCCGGGACCTTAGCCCGAACTCGTGGCGCCTGCACGAGGCTCGCGTCGTTGTCCCCCGCAGCCGGCAGCGATCGTTCGCGGGAGGGTACCAACGCTTGATGGCGATCAAGGCGCGGCATGCTACGCATGTTCGAAGGTGACATTGCCGGTCGCGATACTGCGATCAATCCGACTCACTGCGGACAGAGTGGAGGCTCGACATGCGCGCGATACTTTCGAGGCCGAACGCCCTTCTGCTGAGTGCTGTCGCCGGGGGCGGCGCCCTGGCGATGTCACTGTCCGTCGTCCCGGGGGCCGCGCAGAGCCCCGGCGTCGTCAGCTACAACAAGAAGGCTGCCTACGACGACGTGAAGTTTGAACTCAACAACGCGATCGTCGGCCGTGGCCTCACGATCGATTACAACGGTCAGCTTGGCCGGATGCTCGAAAGGACGGGCGCCGACGTCGGCAGCACCAAGCCGATCTACAAGAACGCCGAGTACTTTGCGTTCTGCTCGGCGAAGCTCTCCCGCGCCGCAATGGAGGCCGACCCGGCCAACATCGCCGGCTGCCCGTTCATCGTCTTCATCTATGAGACGGCCGCGGCGCCCGGCACCGTGCATGTCGGTTACCGACGCCAGCCGTCGCATGGTGCGGCAGCCTCCGTGAAGGCGCATGCGGATATCGATGCGCTTCTCGATGGCATCGCCAAGGCTGCCGTGAAGTAGCCGGATCGAACGTCGCCGCGGGCGCGATCAGTTGCCTTCGATCGGACCCCAGCGAAGCTCGAAAGGCGAAATCTCGATTGCCTGCTCCTTCGGCGGCGCATTGAGGAGGCCGCGCGCGGCAGACGTCACCTCGGCGGCAACGCCCGTGACGAGATGGCTCGCATGGGCCCGGAAGGCGACGTTGCGGCGCTCGCTCGCGAGCCGGCCATCGACCCAGAGTCGCAAGATCCCGTCTCGCTTGCCGGGCGTGTTGAGCACGATCTCCTGCTCGATCTGCACCCATTGCCCCTTCGGCATCGAGACGCGAGCCGGGCCATAGTCGAGGCCTTCGGGCGTCTCGAGGTTGAGCTCGACGACGCCGGCCGCGCGCCACATCGGCCGCGCTGTGAAAGCGCGTGCTTTCTCCGGAACGGCCGCGCTGTCCTGACGCTCGCCGCCCATGAGTCCCGGGAGCCGTCCGCCGCCCGCGAAGTCGAAATCTGCCGGCAGGCGCACGCGATAGCCGAGGCAGGCCGCGGCCTTCGGTGTCATGGTGCGCGGCTCCCAGCGGAAGGCGACACCGCCACGCAGCGCGCTCTTCTCGGCTGGATCGAGCGAGCCCTTCGGCAGGGCGATGCGCATTGCGTGCTTGTGCTCGAGGCCCTTCGCCGGAACGACCCTGAAGTTCTCCTTGATGCCCCAATCGTCGCCAGCCAGGCGAGCCTCGAAATCCTCGGTCGTGAAGGGCGCGCCGCTGGCCCCCTCGAATGCGAAGAGCACGCCTTCCGCATAGCGCTCGCCGCAGGGCGCCTCGGTTGCCGGCATCAGGGTCGAGCGTACGATCACGGCGAGCGTGCCGATGGCGACGAGCGCGCCGATCGCATTGAAGGCATAAGCCGTTGGCGTCATCTTCATGGGGGGTCTCGCTCAGCTGCGGAAGGCGCGGTTGACATTGCGCATGATGGGATCGAGCAGCTGGTCGAGCAGCGTGCGCGCGCCCGTCACGACCAGGATCTCGGCACGCTGGCCGGGGTGGATGCGCTGCTCCTTCACAAGCTCGCTCTTCGGATCGGCAAGCTCGATGCGCGCCGAGAAGAAGGCGACGCCCGAGCGCTTGTCCTCGACGCTGTCGGGCGAAATCCAGGCGACGCGGGCGGCCAGCGGACGCTGCTCGCGCCAGGTCGTTCCCGTGAGCCAGACTTTCGCCGGCATGCCCGGCTTCACGAGGTCGATGAGGGCGAGCGACAGGCGGCCCTCGATCACGAGCCGGTCGTCCTTCGGCACGATCTCGGCAACCGTCTGGCCTGGAGTGAGAACGCCGCCCGTCCCATGCACGGCGAGCATGAGGAGGCGCCCCGAGACGGGGGCTCGGACCTGCGCCTTGCGGGCGTCCTGCTCGGCGATCGAGATGCGCGCAATGAGCGAGGCCGCCTCTTTTTCCAGCTCAGAGAGCTGGCGCTCGAGCGCGAGCAGCCGCGAGCGCTGGATGAGCTGCTTGGCGACGAGTTCGCCGATCGCCTGAACTTCCTGGCGGACGAGCTCCATCTGGCGGCTCGCCGCCTGTTGCTGCGCACGCAGGGCCGCGATCTGCTCGCCAAGCGCGGAGGTATCGAGGGTGACGATCAGCGCGCCGGCGTCGATCTCGGCGCCTTCCTTCACGTGAACCTCGGCGACGACGCCGCCGCGATCATGCTGGACGGCGCGCGTCCGTGTCTCGACGACGAGCGTGCCAGAGAGGCTCGCGCCCTTGTCGATCGGCGCGACGGCCGCGGCAGCAAGTGCCCCGCCGACGCCGATGGCCAGGACAGCCGCGCCGAGCAGCACGGGCCCGCGGATGTCGAGACGGGGCAGTGATCGGGAGGTGCCGGGCAGACGCTCCATGGGCGGGCCTCAATGGGCGGCCTGAAGCCGCGGCGGTGCGGCTTCGGTCGGGGCTGCGTGGGGGTGGGACTGAACGGCGGCGACGGGCTTTCCCGCCATGAGGCGCTTGGCAACCTGGTCGGCCGGTCCGTAGTCCTCGACGGCGCCGTTGGCGAGAATTGCCATGCGATCGGCGAGCGAGAGGAGACGCTGGTCCTGCGTCGCGATGACGATGCCGACGCCTTCAGCCTTCAAGCCGGCGAGCACATTGCGCAAGCGGCGCACGCCGACCGCGTCCAGGCCGAGCTCGGGTTCGTCCAGCACGACAATGCGCGGTTCGCCATGCAGGGCCCGCGCGAGTGCCACGGCGCGCCGCTCCCTGAGCGACAGCGCCTCGCCGCCGGCACCGACCGCGGTATCATAGCCATTGGGCAGCGCTGAGAGCATGTCGTGAACGCCGGCGCGCATGGCAGCGCGCGCGACGCCCATATGGCTTGCGTCGCTGAAGCGGGCGATGTTGTCGTGCACGGTCCCCTCGATGAGGATCGGCTCGGGCATGTAGCCGATCGGCGGCAGTGTGTCGCTCCGCTGCCAGCGCCCGACGGCGACGCCGTCGAGCTGCACGGCGCCCTGCGTCGGCAGCAGTGCGCCCGCGATGAGGCCGGAGAGGCTCGATTTGCCTGCGCCGTTCGGCCCGACGATGGCGAGGCACATCGACGGCTCAAGTTCGAAGGTGAGGTTGCGCAGCGCAGGTGTCCGCCGCGTCGGGTAGTAGTAGGTGACGCCCGCGATCGTGAGCCGCCCCTCGGGCGAATGTCCTGCCTCGGCGATGCCGGGGGGCCTGACGGTATCGGCAATGGCGCGCAGCCGCTTGTAGGCGGTCCAGGCACTGCCGGCGGCGCGGAACGATGTGACCGACTGCTCGAGGGGCGCGAGCGCCCGCCCGAGCAGGATCGCGGCGGCGACCAGCACGCCTGGCGTGACGTCGCCGCGAATGACGAGGAACGCGCCGAGCGCGTAGATGGAAACCTGCGCCGCAAGGCGGATCGCGCGGGCGACGGCCTTGAGGACGCTCGTGCGCTTGCCGAGCGAATAGGCGTTGGCGACGTGCGTCCGGTTGTGGGCCTCCCACTGGCTCGTGGCGCCCGTCGCCAAGCCGAGGGCACCCGCGATCTGGCCGCGCTCGGCGAGCATCGCCCACCAGCGCTCGGCCCGCTCCTGGCCCTTTTGGGCTTCAGGCGCGACACGCGCCGCAAGCAGGCATTGCAGGAGCCCGGTCCCGAACAGGAGCACTGCCGCAACCGCGCCGGCCACACCCAGCAGTGGATGCAGCAACGCCAGCGTGACGAGGAAGATCGGCACCCACGGCGCGTCGAACAGCGTGCCGATGGCACCGCTCGAGATGAAGGTCCTGAGGCCCTGCAGCGCGCGTGCATCGTGCTTCAGGTCGATCGCCGAGCTGCCCGATCGCAGCCCCGTCTCAATGAGGAAGCTGCCGAGCACGTGGTCGAGCCACAGGCCCGCGCGGAGCAGGATGCGGTCGCGCACGATCTCGATGAGGGCGAGCGCCAGTGTCGCGCCGCCGATCATGAGCGTGAGCAGGATGAGCGTCTCGATCGAGCCCGACGGCACGACCGTCTCGAACACCTGCAGCGTATAGATCGGCATGGCGAGCATCAGCACGTTAATGCCGCCGCTGAAGATCAGCGCCGCCACCAGCGCCCGACGCGCCTGCTTCAGGATCTGCCGCGAGGTCCGCATCCGATACGCCCAACACCGCCGGACCGGCTGGACCGTGCGTCTTCCGACAATGCGTGAACTTGCTGAACGAAGATTGAAGAGCGGTCATTCGTGCCCCGCGCCGCCCGCAATGGCGCGGCTGCAAAGGATTGGTTAGGGTCGCGGCCAACCATACCGAATCCAGGAGGACCACGCTCATGAACCGCCTCGACAACAAGGTCGCACTCGTCTCCGGCGCCGCGCGCGGCATTGGCGCTGCAACTGCGAGGCTCATGGCGAGCGTCGGCGCGCGCGTGGTGATCGGCGATATTCTCGAGGAGCGCGGCCGGGAGACGGTGAAGGAAATCCAGTCGGAGGGCGGCAAGGCGGCCTTCGCCCGGCTCGACGTAACGAGCGAGGCAAGCTGGAACGGTGCCATCGGTCACGCGACGCGAGAGTTCGGCGGCCTCGACATCCTGGTCAACAACGCCGGCATCTTCCTCGGCAAGGACTTCGAGGAGGCGAGCCTCGACGATTGGCACCGGCTCGTCGCCATCAACATGACGGGCGTGTTCCTCGGAACCAAGCTCGCCGTGCCGGCCCTCAAGGAAAGTGGCGCCAGGAGCAAGCACGGCAGCGCAATCGTCAATCTCGCCTCGATCGCGGGGCTTGTCGGCTCGCAGCTCGACCCGCTCTACTCGATGACCAAGGGCGGCGTAACGCTGTTCACGAAATCGACCGCGCTCGCCTTCGGCCGCAAGCGCTATCCGATCCGCGTGAACTCGATCCACCCGGGCGTGATCGACACTGACATGGGCGCGCAGACGTTCGTCTCGCGGGCGCGCAATGCCGGGACGAACGATGTTTCCTCGGCGCGGGCCGCCTCGACCAGCATGCACCCGATCGGCCGCCTCGGCACGGCCGACGACATCGCTCGCGGCATCGTCTTCCTGGCGTCCGACGATTCGGCCTTCATGACCGGATCGGGCATGGTCGTCGACGGCGGCATCACGGCGCAATAGGCGCGATCGGGCCCGGGCCTGCGCCACCGAGGCCGCGGGTAGGGTGCTGCCTTCCGGCAAGAAGCTTGCTAGAGGTTCCCACGCAAGTGATGCCTGCGGGGGACGCGAGGCGCTTGCCGGGCCCGCTTCATGACTGATCAAGACCACGCGCTCGACGCCGCCAAGGTGCGCCGCTTCGGCATCATGGCGGCGATCGCCATCGCGCTCATTTCGGCGGCGGGCATCGCCTGGTTCACGATCGGCGGCGGGAAGGCATTCGTCACCGGGATCGTGACCGCGCTCGACCGGCAAGTGTCAGCCAATTTCATGCCGGCCGTCGCGACATTCCTGGTCATCGCCTTCATCCTGCAGCTCTTCGTGCTGCCGACGGGCACGATCGCCATGCTGACGGGCGGCTTCCTGTTCGGCGCGCCGCTTGCCGCGGCTCTCTACTACGGCGCCCAGATACTGGCAGCTCCCGTGGTCTACGGCGCGGTCCGCCTCGGCTTTGGCAGCTTCGCCGACGAGAAGCTCGACGGCTTCGTGAAGCGCTACCTGCCCGCTCGCTTCAGCTCCATCGTCGAGATCGCACGCTCTGAAGGGCTGCTCGCGGCAATCTCGCTCCGCCTCGCGCCCGTGATCACGAGCCCGGTCGTGCCGATCCTCGCGGCGGCGACCGGCATCAAGCTAGCGGCACTCATCGCCGGGACAATCCTCGTCGGCTGGGTGCGTCCCCTGTTCTGGGCGAGTGTCGGTGCGACGGCGCACAGCCTTGCAGAAGTCACAAGCTCGTCCGAATTCCTGAGCAAGGTCAATTTGACGCCTCTGCTGTTGGCCTTCGCCGCGGCGGCCGCGATATTCGTACTCCGACTGGTATTGCGGCTCCGCACTGACAAGTGATCCGACTGGCACGTGCAAGGTAGCTCCATGTCGCTCGAGACGTTTTCGAACAGGACGACCACCCGGACGCCGGCCTACGCCGCCGGCGCCATGGTACTCCTCGCCGCGCTTGCTGTGATCATTGCCGCACTCGCCTTCGAGCACATTGGCGGACACGTTCCGTGCGAGCTCTGTCTCAGGCAGCGCTGGCCGTACTATGTCGGCATCCCGCTGGCCTTCCTGGCCCTGGTGCTGCTGTCGGCCGGCCAGGCGAAGGCGGCCGCCCTCCTCTTCCTCGCGGCAGCACTCGGCTTCCTGCTCAACGCGGGCTTCGGCGTGCATCAGGTCGGCGTCGAATGGGGCTACTGGCCGGGCCCTGCGACCTGCTCCGGAAATGCGATGCAACCGCTCGGTCTGCCCGCCGGCGGCGATCTCTTGAAATCGCTGCAGACGGTCCGGATTGCGCGCTGTGATGCGCCGACATGGCATTTCCTCGGCCTGTCGTTCGCCGGCTGGAACGTGCCGATCTCACTCGCGCTGGCAGTCGGCGCCCTCAAGGCCGCCTATGATGCGCTCGGCCGGTCCGCGGTCCGACTTTGAGGGTACGAGCAACTTCGGCTATGGCTCGGGCGACGTCCGCACCGAGTTTCCAGGGGTGATCTGCATGTCTGCCAAAGCTGGTCATGAGTTCGACGCCGAGTTCCAGGCGCGGCCCGGCAACGCCTCGCGGCGCGCGCGCGTCAAATTCGATGTGCGCGGCCTGATCATTGCCGCCGACGACCGGGCCGAGCCGCACATCTGGCCCTACCCGACGCTGGCGACGCCGGGCGCTCCGTCCGCTGGTGCGCCTGTCCACGTGACCTCGACGGTCGAGCCCGGCGCCACCCTGAGCGTGCGCGACGACCTCTTCCGCCGGGCACTCGCCCAGTCCGTACCGGGCCTTGCCGGTAGCAAGCCGCAGCGCGGACCCGCCTCGACAAGCATGGTGCTCTCGATCCTGCTGACCTTCGCCCTCATCGGCGGCATCATCTACGCGGCGATCGCATTCCTGCCCTACAAGACCATGGCGCGCTGGATTCCCGAAGGCACGCGCGAGACGCTCGGCACGCTCGCCAAGTCGAGCCTCACCAAGGGCCGCAAGACGTGCGAGGCGCCGGCCGGCAAAGCGGCACTCGATGCGCTCGTGAAGCGGTTGACCGCGAGCCTGCCGGCGACCGGGTCCGGAAAGCCTGTCGCGTTCAAGGTTGCGGTCGTCGACTGGGACCTCGTCAATGCCTTTGCGGTGATGGGCAATCAGGTCGTGCTGACCAAGGGCCTCCTCAACACGGCAACCTCGCCGGACGAGGTCGCGGGCGTGCTCGGCCACGAGATGGGGCACTCGCTCGAGATGCACCCTGAAGCCGGCGTGCTGCGCGCCGTCGGCACGATCGCGGCAATCAAGATCCTGCTCGGCGGCTGGTCGCCCGACATCATGACGGACATGGGCGCACAGGTTGTGCTGCTGCGCTACTCGCGGAGCGCCGAGACGGAGGCGGACGACGTCGCGCTCAAGATGCTGCGCGACGCCAAGATCGCGCCGAAAGGCTTCTCCAATTTCTTTGAGCGGCTCGCCGACAAGGAGAAGAAGGGCGCAGCCCCCTCGGTGCCGGACATCTTCTCGACGCATCCCTCTAGCCCGGAGCGAGCCAAGCGCGCGGCTTCGCAGCCGGCCTATCCGGCTACGCCGGCGCTCAGCGATGCCGAGTGGGGCGCGCTCCGCAACATCTGCGGCTCCTGAACGAGCGATCGACGCTCAGGCGGTGCGGCGAACCGGCGGAACCGCCTCGCTCTCGGGCGCGACCTTGCTCTCGGCCTCAGCGACCGGACGCTTCGCGATCAGTCCGGCGGCGGCCAGTTCGCTCGCGATTGCCGCAAGCTCGTAGTCGACGGTATCGAGCTGCGTCACGGCTCCGGCCTGCAGGCGCTCGGCCTCGGCGGCGCGCTCGCGCGCCTGGTCGATGCGATCCATCAGGCGACGCATGTGCGATTCGGTCGTCATCCTCACCTCGCCGGCCGTCAATTGCCCGACTGGGGATAACGCGGAACCACCTGTGGAAAGATTAAACTGATTCGCCGCATGCCGCGATCCCGGATGCGGGCAAAGGCTCGCGCGCTCCGGAGGCGTTGAGAAGCTACCGACGCGTCAGTGGAAGACGCGGCCTGCGTCGATGACGACGGTCTGGCCCGTCATGGTCTCGGTGCGGCACATGGCGACGACCTGATCAGCGCAGTCGTCCTTGTCGGCGGCCTTCTTCAAGAGTGAGGAGCTCGCCGAGCGCTCGATCTGGGCCGGCATCAGGTTCGCCGTTGCGCGCGTCCCTTCGAGCAGCCCCGGCGCCACGCAATTGACGAGCACCTCCGGGGCGAGCGCCACCGCCATACAGCGCGTCAGATGGATGAGGCCCGCCTTCGAGACCGCGTAGGCGATCGACGAGCCGGTCGGCTGCAGCCCCGCGACCGAGGCGATGTTGACGATGCGGCCGCGCCCCTGGCGCTTCATGACGGGCGCCACGGATTTCGTGATCAGCATCGGCCCGGTGAGGTTGATCGACATGATCTTCTGCCACTCCTCGAGAGTCAGTCGATCGAGGTCGGGAAAGGGAATGGCAATGTTGTAGGCGGCGTCGTTGACGAGGATGTCGATCCGGCCGAAGTGCGCCATCACGTCGTCGACGAGCTTAGTGATGGCTTTCGGGTCGGCGAGGTCGGCGGCAAATGCCCGGGCCCGCACCTGATTTCCGCCTTTGCCGCGGGCGAGGTCGTCGGCGACCCGCTCGGCGTCCTTCACGCTTCGCGCGCAGACGACGGCGATGTCTGCGCCAGCCTCCGCGAGCTTCAGGCAGATGCGCTGGCCGAGCCCGCCATTGCCTCCGGTGACGATTGCGACTGCGCCTTTGAGGTCCATGGCATCTGTCCTTTGGCTTTGGCTCTGCTGTCTCAGGCGTCGACGATGATCACGCACATGCGTCGCGGACCATGCGCGCCCATGACGAGCTGGCCGCCGATGTCACCGGTCCGCGAGGGGCCGGAGACGAAATTCACCGTGCGCGGCATCACGCCCTCGCCGAACTTCGCGCGCACGCGCTGCCAAGCATCCTCGTAGGGGCCGACGATGTCCTTTGCGGACAGAACCGCGATGTGCGTCTCGGGGAGATAGGTGAGCGTCACGGGGTTCTCGGCGCCGGACGCGAGGACCAGCGTGCCGGTCTCGGCAACTCCAGTCACGACGCGGCTGAGGCTCACCTCGTCCTTGGCGTTCGCTGGGCCGGACAAGCGCTCGAGCTGCGGCTCCTTCGACCAGGCAAGCCCCGCGAGATAGGGGTCTGCGCCGTGCTTTACGCGCTGCGGCAGGTTGGCTGTGCGCAGGAAGCCCGCGATCGCACCCGGTACATCGGCGTCCGATTTCACCTCGAGGACGGTCGCCGACTGGCCTTCGAGGAACGCCTTGAACTGCGACTTGAGCTTCCCCGCCTCGTGCTTCGCGCGCTCGGGGATGAGGTGGCGCGGCCGCTCCTTCAAGCGAGCCTCGACGGCGGCCTTCCGTTCGGCTGTTACTGGCCCCAAGGCGGACTTGACCCGTCCGAGCACCTTCTCGCGGCTCGTCATGCGGGCCTCCGGTCCTGATGGTCGACGCCCGCCT
>DAORNH010000142.1:0-2926 GCA_035440865.1 Hyphomicrobiaceae bacterium
GCCCGTGAGGGCGGACGCGCTCACCATCATGGCGCGCGAAAAGGCGCGCATCGTCTACCCGGCCGACGGCAAGTTCATGGGCGACTGGAAGCGCGGTGAGGCGCTCGCCCAGAGCGGCTATGGCCTGCGCTTCACGGACCGCGACACAAAGCGGGCGAACGGCGGCAACTGCTATGCCTGCCACCAGCTGGCGCCGGCCGAGGTCAGCTACGGCACGGTCGGCCCGACGCTGCGCGAGTATGGCAAAATCCGGAAGTACGACGAGCGTGAGATCCGCGCCGTCTACGAGAAGATCTACAACTCGCACGCGGCGTTCGCCTGCTCGATGATGCCGCGCTTCGGCTCGAGCGGTGTCCTCACCATCGACCAGATCAAGGATCTCGTAGCCCTGCTGATGGACCCCGAGAGCCCGGTCAACAAGTAGTGATCGGGCGTTGCCGCGGCAGGCTTCACGTCCGTCATCGGGCGTGCAAAGGTCGCGGCGCGTTCACGATCATGGCGAGGAGCGCGTCGGCTGATCGGCCGGCGCGCTGTCGTTGTCGCCATGCTCCAATCTCATCACGCAGTTCAAACTGGAGCCCCGCATGCCCGTCACGATGCACTCCGTATCTCTTCCGCTGTTCTCGCGGATGCTTTCGAACCTCTCGGCGATCCTCGACAAAGCCGAGGCTTATGCGGCGGCAAAGAAGATCGATCCCGAGGTCATGCTGAATGCGCGCCTTGCGCCGGACATGTTTCCGCTGAAGCGGCAGGTGCAGCTCGCCTCTGACTTCGCGAAGGGTGCCGCTGCGCGCCTCTCGGGTCAGGACATTCCGAAATGGGACGACAGCGAGAAGTCGTTTGCTGAGCTCAAGGCACGTCTGAAGCGCACGCAGGACTACCTCGCGGGCTTCGGGGCTGCTCAGATCGACGGTTCGGAGGCGCGCGACGTCAGCCTGACGATCGCCCAGAAACCGGCGGTGCTGAAGGGCCAGGCCTTCCTCACCAACTACGCGTTCCCGCACTTCTTCTTCCACGTGACCACGGCCTACAACATCCTGCGCCACAACGGCGTCGAGGTCGGCAAGCGCGATTTCATGGGACCGTTCTGAGCGTTCCGTGATGGCTGCGCAAGCCGATGACGGACGACGTGCGCAACCGACGGCGGCATTCGCGGCCGTCGGCGACCTCTATCACGCCTACATCACCGGGCTGATGCTGACCCTCGTCACCCGGCGCTCGGCGGCGGATGCCGCCGAGTGGGTGTTCCGTCTCTTCCGCCACCAGCATCACGAGAAGTTCCTCTCGAGTCTCGAGAAGCTTGGCATCGTGGCACTTCCCGATGCCGTGAAGTGCGCGGCCTACCACTACCTCTCGAACTCGGTCGGCGGCGTCACGGTCGAGTTCATCCGCGAGAGCGACCGCAAGGCCTGGGTGCATTTCGTGCCGCCGCGCTGGATCTATCCGGGAGCCGCGATCTGCGGCATCCCGAGCGAGGTTTCGCGCGCAATGCTGCGCGGCTGGTACGCCGAGAACGGCGTCTCGCTCAGGAACCCGCGGCTCGGTTTCGTCTGCACCGCGCAGACGACGGACGGTCAGCACGGCCTCGCCGGCTACTTTCTCGAGCACGATCGCGATCTCAGGGCCGAGGAACGTCTTCGCTTCAACCCAGGCGAGCTCGCCCCGCCCTTTGATCCGGCTTTAGCGCCGAAGCTCGACGGCAACGCCTGGTCGCCCGAGCGGCTCGCCAAGGCTCAGCGCAACTATGCGATGGAGTACATCCGTTCAGGCCTGCCCCGGCTCGTCGAGCTCTTCGGTCCCGCCGAGGCGCGCCACCTCGGGCGGACGACGGGCCAACTCATCGGCGCGCAGCTTTCGCGCGCAACAGCCGCGGCGCTCGGCATTGCGGGCCGTGATGCGGCGAGCCTGGCTGCGCTCCTGCAGGGCCTCGCACGCGCCGAGGGCGACGACGCCGAGGTCGCGCGCGAGGGCGTCGACATACTCGTCAGTCGTGACGGCTGGCGGCTCATGCGCGGCATCAGCCGACCTTCGCCCGCCGTCTTCGATGCCTGGAATGGCCTCAACGAGGGTCTCGCCGCCGTGCACAATCGTGATTTGCGATTGGATGTGCTCGCGCGCGCCGACGAGGGGGACGAACGCTTTGTCTGGCGCATCCGGGCCAGGCGGGCGTAGGATCGCGAAGGGTTTCGCCCATCGCCATCACCGCAGGGAGCAATCGCCATGTCGATCGATGCCTGGTCATTCGTCCACAATCTCGCCCAGAAGGCGGAGTGGACGCCCGGATTGCGCGAGATCTTCGAGTACCGCGATCTCGGCATCAAGGACGGCACGAAAGGCGACTATGTCGCCCATCTCATCCGCCACAACGGCAAGAAGGTCGCCGATCAGGTCCAGCAGTGGCACGTGCACGACTGCACGTTCCAGTTCGTCTACGTGATGAGCGGCTGGGCGACGTTCGAGTACGAGGGGCAGGGCCAGCGCACGATCAGGAAGGGCGACAGCATCCTCCAGACGCCCGGCATCAAGCATCGCGAGATCGCCTGCTCGGAGGACTTCGAGGTGCTCGAAATCGTCGCGCCCGCAGACTTCAAGACACGCGTGGTTGAGGCGCCGAAGGCCAACGCCGCCGAGTGAAAGGAGGGACGGCGCGCGAGCAGCTCGCGCGCCGTGGTCCTCGCTCGATCGGCCCGTGCCTACTCCGCGGCGACCTGACCGCGCCGCGCCCGCTCCATGGCGGCGATCGCCTCGACGCGCTTCTTGATGCTCTCCGCGAAGCTGATAGAGCGCTCACTGACGAGGCCGCGCTGCCGGTCGAGCGTCACCATGTGATAGCTGTCGTCGAGGACGACGGTCTCGACGAGGCCGCCGAGCGCGCGCTGCAGCTTGAACGTGTTCTTGATGTCGCTCTGGTCGTCATGGCGGGGAT
>DAORNH010000142.1:2954-10637 GCA_035440865.1 Hyphomicrobiaceae bacterium
TGCCGACCGTGCGCATCATATCCTTCACGAGCCAGCGGAACTGCAGCACGACGTTGCCGCTGCGCCCGAAGATCTCGTCGATGGGCGTGCCGTTCGCCTGCAGGCTGTCCAGCACGAACTTGCGGATGCGCTCGTCCTTGATGCCGTAGGGCGCGCGCTCGCGGAAGCGGAAGAAGCTCGCCGAGAAGCGGTCGTTGATGAGCTTGTACAACTCCATCGAGCGCGGGATGGCCCAGCCGTTGGGCCACAGCGTCGGAGCGTAGAGGGCGGTCGCATCGACATCGGTCGTCCGGTGGGCCGCGATGCGCAGCGCCAACACGGCGCCGACCGAGATGCCGCCAGCGATGACGACGTCGCAATGCTCACGCAGCCGAACGAGCGCCGCCTCGGCCGACGCATACCAATCGCGCCAGGTCGATGCCTCGAGGTCTGCTGATGAGCCACCGTGGCCGCTCAGCAACGGCGCGTGAACAGTGTATCCCGCTCTATTCAATCCTTGCGCCAGGAACCGCAGCTCCACCGGGCTTCCGCCAAGCCCATGGAACAACAGGAACCCGGTTCGCCCGCCGGGAAGCACGAGATCGCCGGCCGACGACGATAAATTATCTTTATTTTTCATACTGATACGTGGCCTCGTTCTAGTTATTGCGCAGGATTGATAGAGAAATTAATCCTGTTCGCCAAGCGAAAACTGTCTTGCGCAGACTAATGGAGGGCCGCTCCACTGTCGGACCGCGCTGCACCGTTCGTCAGCGGCGCGATGCTCTGCCAGCTCCCGAGCATTCGATCCACGAGGCATGATGCACATGGTAAAAGAACACGTTTTCACCGGCTGATGCCGCCGCCATGGACGGGCTGCCATCGCGCGCCCACAATCTACAGGCCGCCACGGCTCGCCACGTCAACGCATCGTGACTGGCAATTGAGTACGCGAGGAACGATAAGGAGGATGACGTTCTGAGTGTCGACCGTTGTATCGAGCGCGATGCAGGCGCCTCGACCGACGCTACAGGGCGAACATTCAAATTGTCTTCGGACCATCGCCAATGGCGGTCCGTTCAGCCGGGGCAGGTAAGACACTTGCCGCGGCGGCCCCGCTACAGAATGTCGGGGAAGCAGGTGGAATGCCGGATGAGACCGCGTGAGCGAAAGGCGAGCAGTCAGCGCATGACACAGCTTTGGGCACTGCATCGGACAGGGTCGCTGTCGCTCATGTTCGCCGGGATGGCGTCGCTCCTCGCCGTCGCGCTCGCCAGAGCCGAGGCACCGGCATCGCCCCGCGTGGCCATTGCGTCGGTCGTCGAGCTGTTCACGAGCCAGGGCTGCCCGAAATGCCCGCCGGCCGATGCGCTCCTGAAGACCTATGCCGACCGGCCGGGCGTACTCGCCGTCACCTATCACGTGGACTACTGGGATTATCTCGGCTGGCGGGACACGTTCGCGAGTGCATTCTTCACCGAGCGCCAACGTGGCTACGCGGCCATTCAGGGCGACGGCATGATCTATACGCCGCAGGTGGTGATCAACGGGCGCGCGCATACGACCGGCAGCAAGGCGCCCAAGATCGACGCCGCGATCACCGCCACAACTCGTGCCTTCGCCGACGCTCGCATCTCCGTCGATCTCGTACATCGCAGCAAGATGATCGTCGTCAAGGTGGGGGCCCGCACGGCGACGGCCGCCCCGCAACCGGACACCGCAAAAGGTGTCGACATGGCGACGGTCTGGCTGCTCGCCATCCAGAAGTCAGCGACCGTCAAGATCGGCCACGGCGACAATTCGGGCCGGACGGCCGTCTACACCAATGTCGTGCGCCGCATGGTTCCGGTCGGCTCGTGGACGGGTGCCACCCTCGAGGTGAAGCTCGACAGCGACGCGGTGAAGATCCCCGGGGTCGATGCGTGCGCCATCCTCGTCCAGTCGGGCGTGACCGGTCCGCTCCTCGGTGCGACGCCGATCATCGACCTGTGACGGGAAATCGCCGTCGAGCAGGTCAGGTCTTGGGCGCCTGACAACGATCGATGAACTTGTTCACGGCCTTGACGATATCGCCGTGAAAGATGCCGATCGAATCCTCGAGCCGGACGACCGTCCAGATCGTGCTCTTGATGACGCCCGGCCCCTCGATCGACTTGACGTTGATCCATACCTTTCGGGCGCGCCCTCCGCGGGTCTGGATGGTCGGCGCAAGTGTTATCTTCAGCGGCACCGTCCCCGTCTCGTTCTCGAGGAGGCAGGTCACCGTATGCAGCGGCACCGTGATCTTGTGCTCCGGCCGGGTCAGCGCGTCGGCGATCAGTGCGGCCGGGACATTGATGTCGCCCGAGCACTGGGCATCGCCCCAACGCCACGCGACCCGCGCACCGAAGCCCGCCTTGATCTTGTCCTTCTTCCAGGTCCGCCCGATGCTGCAGACGAGATCGCTGCCGCCCTTCTTGGCGACGATGTCGCAAGTCCTGGTCTCGCAGGCCTTGAGCGCTTCCTTCTCCCCCTTCTTCTCCTCGAGCGCGACGCCGGGTTGCGGCAGCAGGAGTGCCGACATGGCCGCGACGGCCAGCGAGCCGATCATCAGAAAGCGCATCATTGAGACCCCAATCAGGTTCACTCGCTGGCCGAGGGCACGCTCCCTCGGCCACCCAGGACTAACGCGAAGGCGGCGTACCTGCCATCGCGACCATGGCACAATGACGGCGGAGCGAGCGAGCGTCGCCTCCTTGCCGGAGCGGCTCGCATGAGCCACTGTTGTCGCACCGCACCAGTCGGCTTGCTGGCCTGATGCGATTGAGCTACGAACGGGAACCATGGATTTGCTTTGGCTCTGGGAGGCCCTTGATGAGCTCGGACACAACGCACGGTCATCCTGAGATGGACTACCGCGAGCACAACCGCACTTATGCCGGGTTCATCCGCGGCACGCAGATCCTGGTTGTGCTCCTCGCGCTGCTGCTGCTCGGCATGGCACTCTTCCTGGCTTGATCGAGACTTCCGGTCCGTGCGTCGGGCATTGCTCTTTGGGGGGCCGTCATGGTGACGATCGCCGTTGCAGGCGAAGGGGCTGACGAGCCTCGGGTGGCGATATCGCCCGAGACGGTGAAGAAGTTTGTCGGGCTTGGGGCCACCGTCCGCGTGGCTGCCGGGGCTGGGAGGCGCGCGCGCGTCTCTGATGATGCGTTGAAGGCCGCCGGCGCCGAGATCGTCGCGCAGCCGGGGGCGGCCGCTTCCGGTGCCGATATTCTCTTGAGCGTGCGTCGCCCCTCCCTCGAATCTGTGAAGGCGCTGAAGAAGGGCGGCCTCGTATTCGCGATGCTCGATCCCTACAGCGAGCGCTCCGGCCTCGAGGAGCTCGCCGCGGAGGGTGCCGGGCTCTTCTCGATGGAGTTCATGCCGCGCATCACGCGTGCGCAGTCTATGGACGTACTCTCGAGCCAGGCGAACCTTGCCGGCTACAAGGCAGTCGTCGATGCGGCCTCGATGTTCGAGCAGGCGATGCCGATGATGATGACGGCCGCCGGAACGGTGCCCGCGGCCAAGGTGTTCATCATGGGCGTCGGCGTCGCGGGTCTGCAGGCAATCGCCACCGCGCGTCGCCTCGGCGCCATCGTCTCCGCGACCGATGTCCGTCCGGCTACGAAGGAGCAGGTCGCGTCTCTCGGCGCAAAGTTCATCGCCGTGGAGGACGACGAGTTCAAGCAGGCACAGACCGCGGCGGGCTATGCGAAGCCCATGTCGGAGGCCTACCAGAAGAAGCAGGCTGAGCTCGTCGCAACCCACATCAAGGGCCAGGACATCGCCATCACCACGGCGCTTATTCCGGGCCGGCCGGCGCCGCGTCTCATCTCGCGCGCGATGGTCGAGAGCATGAAGCCCGGCGCCGTCATCATCGATCTTGCGGCAGAGCGTGGTGGCAACTGCGAGCTGACCCAGCCCGGCAAGGTCGTCGACCACAACGGTGTGCGCATCTCGGGGCCGATTAACCTGCCGGGGTCCGTCCCGGTCAATGCCTCGAGCCTCTATGCCAAGAACCTGCTGACCTTCCTCGACACCATGTTCGACAAGAAGGCGAAGTCGTTCGCGGTCAACTGGGAGGACGAGATCGTCAAGGGCACGCTCGTCGCCCGTGACGGCAAGATCGTTCATCCCAATCTGCAGCCGAAGGGAGCGTGAGATGAGGGCAAGCCTGATCCGCCGCGCTGGACTGCTCCTGGTTGCGTTCATGGTTGCAGTGGCCGGCCTCGTCGACACGGCGCTCGCCGCGGGCGGCTCTGATGCCGTGAGCCCGACCGTCTACCAGCTGATGGTGTTCGTGATCGCCATCTTTGTCGGCTATTACGTCGTGTGGTCGGTGACGCCCGCGCTGCACACGCCCCTGATGAGCGTGACCAACGCCATCTCCTCCGTGATCGTGGTTGGCGCGCTGCTCGCCGTCGGCGTCTCGACGCTCTCGTCCGGCTCCTACATCGCCAAGTTCTTCGGCTTCCTCGCGCTGATCATGGCGGCGATCAACATCTTCGGCGGCTTCCTTGTCACGCAACGCATGCTCGCGATGTACAAGAAGAAAGATGGCAAATGACCGTTGACGGGCGCTTGCCGACCTGGACGGCACCCATCATTTTCGGCGCGCTTCTGACGTGCCTCATGTCTCTTGTGGTCGCCGGCGTTGCGACATGGAAGGCGCTCGGCTTCTCACCCGACTTCTTCGCGCGCTGGTTGGCGGCATGGCTGCCGTCCTGGGCCGTTGCCTTCCCGACTGTTCTCGTGGTTGCCCCCCTCGTTCGCCGCATCGTTGCCCGCGTGACGATACCGCCAGCCGCCTCCCGCTGAGGAGCCTCTGTCTATGACCATGTCCGCCAACGTTGTCGCGCTCCTCTACCTTGCCTCGGGCGTTCTGTTCATCCAGGCGCTGCGCGGATTGTCGAGCCCGGCGACCAGCCGCCAGGGCAACTATCTCGGCATGATCGGCATGACGATCGCCATCGTCACGACGCTCGCGCTGCTCGGTGCGCCAGGTGATGTTCTCACCTGGTTCCTGATCATCCTGGCGCTCGGCATCGGCGGCGGCATCGGCGCCTACACCGCCCGCACCATCCCGATGACCATGATGCCTGAGCTGGTGGCGGCGTTCCATTCGCTGGTCGGCATGGCCGCCGTGCTGGTCGCTGCCGGCGCGCTTTATGCTCCGACGGCGTTCGGGATTGCCGACACGAGCGGCCGCATCGGTGCCGCGAGCCTGCTCGAGATGAGCCTCGGCGTTGCAATCGGCGCGATCACCTTCACGGGCTCCGTGATCGCCTTCTTGAAGCTCTCCGGCCGCATGTCAGGGAAGCCCATCATCCTGCCGCTCCGCCATCTCATCAACGGCGCGCTCGCGGCCCTCATCATCTATCTCATCTACATCTTCTGCCAGTCTGGCGGCTCGGCGTGGCTCTTCTGGCTGATCACCCTCCTCTCGCTAGTCTTTGGCGTACTCATCATCATCCCGATCGGCGGCGCCGACATGCCGGTCGTCGTGTCGATGCTCAACTCCTATTCGGGCTGGGCCGCCGCCGGCATCGGCTTCACGCTCGGCAATATCGCGCTCATCATTACAGGCGCGCTGGTTGGCTCGTCGGGCGCGATCCTCTCCTACATTATGTGTAAGGGCATGAACCGCGCCTTCCTTTCCGTGATCGCCGGGGGGTTCGGTGGCGAGACGGCGGGACCCTCGGGCGAGAAGGGCGAGCAGAAGCCCGTGAAGCTCGGCGCAGCGGACGACGCCGCCTACATCCTGAAGAACGCCTCGAAGGTGATCATCGTGCCGGGCTACGGCATGGCAGTCGCCCAGGCTCAGCACGCGCTTCGCGAGATGGCCGACAACCTGAAGAAGGCCGGTGTCGAGGTAAAGTACGCAATCCATCCCGTCGCGGGCCGCATGCCGGGCCACATGAACGTGCTGCTCGCCGAGGCGAACGTGCCCTACGACGAGGTGTTCGAGCTCGAGGACATCAACTCCGAGTTCTCGCAGACAGACGCCGTCTACGTGATCGGCGCCAACGACGTCGTCAATCCGGCGGCGGAGGAGGACAAGTCCTCGCCGATCTTCGGCATGCCGGTGCTGCAGGTGTGGAAGGCCGGCACCGTGCTCTTCAACAAGCGCAGCCTCGCATCCGGCTATGCCGGCATCGACAACACCGTCTTCTACCGCGACAACACAGTGATGGTGCTCGGCGACGCCAAGAAGATGACCGAGGAGATCGGCAAGGCACTCGCGCACTGACCGGCGGCTCAGCGGGCTCCCGCGCTTACTTCCCGGCGCTCGACATCGGCTTCCAGTCCTTGTCGTGCATGATCACGGTGCCGCGGCGGAAGCCGAGGTGCTGCTCGGAAATGTAAGGAATCGTCCGCGTGAAGGTGATCGGCGCCGGGGCCGCTGTCCCGAGCATCCGGTCGACCAGCCCGGGGGCGGGCGGTTCCGCCACCACGAGGCGCAGCGTGAAGCGGTACTCGCCGGCATCCTGCACGATCTTCGGCAGAGGATTGCCGCGCGGGTAGAAGCGGACCGTATCCGAGAACGTGCCGCGGCCCGGGATGGCGATTGCCGCGAACGTCTTGTTCGAGGCAGCCGGGTCGCGGGGGTGCTCGCCCATGAAGGCCGAATAGAACGTTTTCGACTTCGGCTCCGCGCCTTCCTTCACGTTCTCGACGACGAGCTCGAGCGCGAGCACCGCGCCAGTATTGGCGCCGTTGTTGGCGATGGTGATGGGGATCGCGAAAACGTCGACGTCGCCGCCGCCGTCGCGCGCGTACTGGAGTACCGGCGGTACATAGACCTCGAGCTCGGCGCGTTGCAGTGCACTCATATAGAAGCTGATCCCCGAGAAGACGAACGCCGCCGCCGAGATCATGGTCGCGGCCCAGGTGCCGCCGTGGCCAGCCGCCTCGCTCACGTGCGCCATTCCGCCGTCGTTGCCGCCCGTCATGAAGATCCCCTCGATGCCTGCTGAAGGTCCGGTCAAGGTCTGGCCGTGCAATGGGGCCATCGAGTGGCAGCGGATGCCAAGCGCGAGCATGCCCGCTAAGCTCCGGTGTCGCAGCGA
The DNA here is from genome assembly GCA_035440865.1 of Hyphomicrobiaceae bacterium. Taxonomy (GTDB): domain Bacteria; phylum Pseudomonadota; class Alphaproteobacteria; order Rhizobiales; family Hyphomicrobiaceae; genus DAORNH01. The sequence goes on from DAORNH010000142.1 coordinate 10,028, forward strand.
ATACGCGAGGAGCGCCATGGCCGAAAAATTCGTGACGATCGAGCGCGGGCTCGGACCTGAGGGGCGCATCGCGCTCGTCCGCTTCGACCGGGGCGACAGGATCAACGCGCTCTCGCCCGAGGCAATGCGGCAGCTGCGCGCCGCGGCGCAATCGTTCGACGACGATCTCGAAACGTCCGTGGTCGTGCTGACGGGCAACGCGCATGCCTTCTCCGCCGGCTTCGACCTGAAGGACGCGGAGCGCAAGGCCAAGGCGGCGCAAGGGCGCAAGTCGATCCGGGTGGGACCGGCCATGTGCAAGGCCTGGGCCGAGATGGAGCCGGTGACGATCTGCGCGATCGAGGGCTTTGCGATTGGCGGCGGGGCAGCACTCGCCGTCTCGCTCGACTTCCGCATTCTGTCTCGGGCGGCGCACCTGCGAATACCCGAGCTGGCGCTCGGCATGAACATGAGCTGGGGCACGATCCCGCGCCTCCTCCAGCTGATCGGCCCGGCGCGCACCAAGCAGGCGGTGATCTGTGCCGAGGACCGCATTGAGGCCAGGGAGGCGCTCGACTGGCGGCTCGTCGAGGAGCTCGCCGATCCCGGCGCGGCGCTCGCCGCCGCCATG
>DAORNH010000143.1:0-9159 GCA_035440865.1 Hyphomicrobiaceae bacterium
GATGGTGGTTTTCACGCTGCCGTCGTTCCCGTACGTCTTCAAGGTGATCCGGGACGAGATCCTGCCGCCGAAGGAAACCGACCGCGACACGGTCAAGTCCATCCGCAAATTCCAAGAAGCCAAGGGCCTCAAGGTCGATGGCATCATCGGTCGCGAAACACTCAAGAAGCTCTTCGCTCCGCCGGCGACGAAATAGCCCACTCTGGCAGTGTGTCTGCGTCTCGCCCTCCCTGCTGGCGCATGCCCGGATCCGGCATGATGCAGGCGAGCCCGCCGGCAGACATCGGCACCTGCACGCCCGTCTTGCCGGCGAGGACGGAGGCGCTTCATGAGGGGCTGGAAGCGTAGGCTGCATGAAACACGGCGGGCGGCGCGTCGCCCTGACCCGCCGCCCATGGATGTCCCGGTCACAGCCTCGGCGAAGGCCTCGCCTGACGCCGCGCCGGCTCGAGTCAGCGGGCCGCGGAGATGCAGCCCTTGTCCCCCTTGCTGTAGTACTTGAGCGGCTCGACAATGGCCGGCGAAACCTGCATGACCCCGTAGATGCCGAGCGCAAGCGTCACCGAGTGCGCAATCGTGAACGCAGTCACCTGCATCAGGAGCGGCCCCAGTTTCGGGCTCATGAAGATGAGCCCGAGCACGAACAGGATGTGATCGAGCCCCTTCGGCAGGATATGGGTAAGGCCGAGGACGGCATATTCGAGCTCATGCGCGAGGGTGCTGCGGGCCTAGGCGCCTCCGATCAGCACGGGCTTGCTGAATTCGCCCTCCTTGATCCAGCCAATGGCGACGAGCCGACCATTCGCACGGTCGGTCTCCCCCTCGCGATCGTCGCCGAGAGCAATCCCCACGGCCTGAAAGCCGGCGAGTCGCTCCCTGTCCGCGTGCTCTTCAGGGGCAAGCCGATTGCCGGGCTGCCCTTCAAGGTGTTCAACCTGAAAGGTCCGAAGTCGCCGCGATAGGCGGTCTTCGATCCGGATGGCCGGGTCTCCATCGAGTTGCCGGTGCGAGGCGAATACCTCGTGCACACCGTGCACATGTTCGAGCCGGAGGCAGGTTTGGCCGCGCACTGGTCGAGCCCGTGAGCCTCGCTGACGATTTTTCCGCCGAAGGCGACCGGCCCGTGAGGTGCCCGTTTGAGCTTCACCCTGCCGCCGCGCTAGTCTCCCTGCTCGCCGGAGGAGTCCGCCCACATGTCCGCCATCACGCCGCGCGTCGGCATGAAGATCTACGACAACGTCTGGTATCTGCGTCACGGCCTCGAGCCGGAGCAGGCGGCGGATATCCTCGCCGGCATGGGCATCAACTACGTGCTGACCCAGAGCAAGCTCTTGCCCATGCAGGACACCGCCATTGAGAGCGAGGTCCCGGCCGCCGAGCGCGCGCGGTTCCGAAGACTCGACGATCTCGCCTTCCGCCGTGCGCTCGCCGCGCGCGGCATCCTCTACTATCACTCGATCCTGTTCGGCTTTGATCCGAGTTTTCTCGCGCGCCACCCCGACCTGACGCCGATCGACCAGCATGGACGCCCGGCCGAAAAGGTCGACTGGTACATCGGCATCCCCAGCGAGCGACGGAGCAACACCGCCCACAAGATCGGCGCGCTCGAGACGGTCGTCCGCCACCTCGAGCCGGACGGCGTGCACCTCGGCTTCATCCGCTGGCCGGGCTTCTGGGAGATCTGGCTCGACGACGTGCAGCGCGCCGACATGCCCGACTACTGTTATGCCCCTGCGACCCTCTCCCGCTTCCGCGCCGAAACCGGGATCGACGTCCCCGTGCATGACGCGCGCGCCGCGGCCCGTCTCATCGCTGAGCAGCACAAGTCCGCCTGGAGCGACTGGAAATGCGGCGTGACCGTCGCGACTGTTGGCGACGTGCGACGCGCGCTCGCAGCGATCAAGCCCGACATCCGGATCGCCATCAACACGCTGCCTTTCTTCCTCACGGATTTCGACAACGCTGTCGAGGAGGTATTCGGCCAGAGCCCCGCGCGCCTCTCGGCCGTCTCCGACCTCTTCGAGGTGATGGGCTATCACCAGATCATGCGCCGGGACGCGAGCTGGCCCGGGGCCATCGCGGGCGACATCAAGCGGCGCACGGGCAAGACGGTGGTGTGCACGGTTCAAGGCAGCGCGCTCTATCTCGACGGCATACACGCCGGCCGCGGTCGTGCGACCACCCTCGACACCGACGAGTTCATTCTTGCCGTCGACGGCATCGAGCGGAGCGAGGCCGACGGCATCTGCGTCTTCACATTCACCGATTTTCTCGACATGCGCGGTACCACGGACGGTGAGCGGCGTATCGCGCGGCTGAAGGCCTTCCGGCGATGACCGCGTCGCCGGGAGACAGCATCGGCATCGACATCGGCGGCACGGCGATCAAGGCCGCGCGCGTCGACGGCGAGGGTCGCATACTCCATGCAATGACCCTCCCGGCCGGCGCAAATTTGACCGCAGAGGCGCTGCTCGCCCTCGTGCGCCGCGCGCTCGACGATCTCTCAGCGAGCGGACCTGTCCGCCGGGTCGGCATCGCCGTCGCCGGTGTGGTGCGGACGGACGGTCTCATGCCGGCCGGAGCGACAAACTTGCCGGCGCTCGCGGATCAGCACCTGCCGGACCTCTTCTCCTCGGTCCTCGACCGGTCGGCGAGCGTCATCAACGACGCCCAGGCCGCCATGCACGGCGAAGCCTGGTCGGGCGCGGCGCGTGGCGTCGCGAACGCGCTGATGGTGACCTTCGGCACAGGGCTCGGTTTCGGACTGCTCCTCGACGGCCGCGTCCACCGTGGCGCGCACGGGGCCTCGGGTGAGCTCGGCGCCTGGGTGCCGCATGGCGCTCACGGGGATCTGACCATCGAGGCGATCGCCGCGCCGCACCGCTTCGAGCAGCGGCATGGCCGGCGCCTCGGCGTACATGGCTTCGAGCACGGCGCGGACCCCGAGACGGACGCCGCCATCGGCGCGATCAGCCGTGTGCTCGCGGCCGCGCACCTCCTCCTTGATCTCGAGCTGATCATACTCGCGGGCGGTATAACCGCCGCAGGCGAGCCGTTTCGCGCGGTCGTCGAGGCCGCTTTCCGCGCCGCCACGCCGGGCGGCCTCCAGCACGATGTCCGCCTTGCCCTTAGTGCACTCGGACCGTATGCCGGTGCCGTCGGCGCCGTCGCCCCATCAGTTCCGGAGACCTCGGCTTGAACGTCATCGCCGCTCGCGACTACGACGACATGAGCCGACGCTCGGCCGCCCTCGTGCTCGATCAGCTTCGTGCCAAGCCCGCCTCGGTGTTCGTCTTCCCGACGGGGGCGACGCCGCTCGGCCTCTTCCGCGAGTTGGTCGCAGCGGCCAAGGCGGGCCGCGCCGATTTCTCCGCTGCATCCTTCGCCGTGCTCGACGAGTACGCGGGCCTCGCGCCCGGCGATCGCCGCAGCCTCGCCGGCTGGCTCGACCGCGAGCTGATCGCCCCCATCGGAGCCCGTGCCGGTCAGGTGATAACCTTCGATCCCCTCGGCGATGGCAAGGCGGAAAGCGGCCGGGTGGAAGCAGAGATCGCGCGCCGTGGCGGCATCGACCTCGCCATCCTGGGGCTCGGGCCGAACGGGCATCTCGGCTTCAACGAGCCGGGCACGCCGTTCGAGACGCGGTCCGGGCTCGTGGCACTCGCGCCAGCGTCGATTGCCTCCAACTCCGCATATTGGGGCAGCGAGGCGGACGTGCCGCGCACCGGATACACGCTCGGTCTCGGCACGCTGCTCGGCGCGCGCAAGCTCGGGCTGATCGTGAGCGGAGCGCACAAGGCTGCGATCCTGAAGCAGACGCTCGCCGGGCCGGCGTCGATCGACCTGCCTGCCACGATCATCCACGTGCATTCGGACGCAACAGTGATCGCCGACGCACAGGCGTTGGCCGGCTGACCAGAGAGGTCGCACCCCGAGTCGTTTGGGGCGGTGCCCCAAACCCCGCCGAAGACCTCGGCCTTTGGAAACCGTTCTTAGGGTCTCGGGCGTCTCTGATCCTTTCGCGCAGACCACACGTAAAACTCGTTCATGCGGCGCGTACCCATCAGATTTCGTTGAAACATCAGCTCGCCTGTTGACAAGTGAGGGCGTTTCAGCAAATAAAACGATCGTTCGTTTTGTGATCGGAAACTCCTATGCCCAGACTGAAACCAGACACGCAGCGGGCAAGGCGCGAGCACATCCTCGATGCCGCGGAGCGCTGTTTCGCGCGCGCGGGGTTCCATGCGACCACCATGCAGCATATCTGCAGGGAGGCGGGGGTCAGCCCGGGCGCCTTCTACGTCTATTTCGACAGCAAAGAGGCGCTGATCGCCGGCATCTCGGAGCGCAGCCGCGCCGAGCTCACCGAGCGGCTGATCGAGCTCGGCCAGGCACCCGATTTCATCGACGCGCTGCGTATGCTCGGCGAGAAGTATTTCATCGACGAGCCGGCACACAAGCGGCTCATGTGCGTCGAGATCGGCATCGAGGCGACGCGCAACCGCCGCGTCGGTGAGATCTTCAAGGAGACCGACAGCTTCGTCGCCGACAGCTTCGAAAGGCTGTTCCGACGTCTCAAGGACGATGGCCGCATCGCACCAGAACTCGACATCGCCACGCTCGCCAAGGTGTTCCTGATCATCGGCGACGGCATGTTCTGGCGTCGCGCCGTCGATCCCGAATTCGAACCCAAGTCCGTCATGCCGGCCATCGCCGCGGTGCTCGCCGGTCTCATCAGCCCCGTTCCGCAGATGGCCACCGCTGCAAACAAGGAAATGGCGCCATGAAGCGTCTCGCCCTCATCCTGCTGATTGCCGTCGGCGCGCTCGCCGCGCTCGCCTACTCGGGCCATTTGCCGAAGCCGCTCGCCGATCAGGTCGATCGCCTCCTCGGCAAGGACCGGCCGAAGCTGCTCGCCAGGGCAAAGGGTGGCCCGAAGACGGAGATCGCGCCGCCGATCGCCGTGACGGTCGCTCGCGCCGGGAAGGCAAAGCTCACCGAGGCGATCAGCGCCACCGGCTCCCTCGTCGCGCGCACCGAGATCATCGTCGGTCCCGAGATCGAGGGCGTGCGCGTCGTCGAGCTCTATGCCGATGAAGGCGACAACGTGAAGAAGGGCCAGCCGCTGGTCCGCCTCGTCAGCGACGTCCTCGAGGCGCAGCTCGCCCAGAACGATGCGCTCCGCGCCAAGGCCGAGGCGGCAATCGCCCAGGCGAGAAGCCAGATCGCGCAGGCCGAGGCACGGCTCGCTGAAGCGAAGTCGGCATTCGACCGCGCCCGCCCGCTGCGCAGCTCCGGCACCATCTCCGAGAGCATCTTCGAGCAGCGCGAAGCCGCTGCTCGCACCGCCGAGGCTCAGAAGGCCGCATCACTCGACGGCTTGAAGCTCGCCGAGGCGGAACTCGCGCAGATCAAGGCGCAGCGCCGCGAGCTCGAATGGCGCATGTCGCGCACGACGGTCCATTCGCCGGCCGACGGTGTCGTCGCCCGCCGCCTGACAAAGGTCGGCGCCATGGGCGTCGGCGCGGGCGAGCCCATGTTCCGCCTGATCTCCAAGGGCGAGATCGAGCTCGAGGCGGATGTGCCCGAGGTGCAACTCGGCAAGATCAAGGAAGGTCAGACCGTGCGCGTGAGCGTTGCCGGCGTTGCCGACGTCGAAGGCACGATCCGCCTCGTCGCGCCCGAGGTCGACAAGTCGAGCCGGCTCGGTCGCGTCAAGGTGTTCCTCGGCTCGGACCCGCGGCTCCGCGTCGGCGCCTTCGCGCGCGCCCGCATCGAGACCGCCCAGTCCGAGGGGCTGGTGGTACCGACGGCCGCTGTTCTCTATTCGGATGACGGCGCATTCGTGCAACTCGTCGTCGACAGCCGCATCGTGACACGCAAGGTGAAAGTCGGGCTCGCCTCCAACGGTCAGACCGAAATCACATCCGGGATCGCCGCTGGCGACACAGTCGTCGCCAAGTCGGGCACATTCCTGCGCGACGGCGACATAGTCCGCCCTGTTGTGCAGACCATGACCTCGGCGAGCGGGGGCTGAGCCATGCAGCTGAATGTTTCCGCCTGGGCCATCAGGAAGCCTGTCCCATCGCTCGTTCTCTTCCTCGTGCTGATGGTGGTCGGCGTGTTCGCCTTCAGGCAGCTGCCGATCACCCGCTTCCCGAACATCGACGTGCCGATCGTCCAGGTGCGCGTCTATCAGGCCGGCACCGCGCCGACCGAGCTCGAGGCGCAGGTCACCAAGAAGATCGAGGACGCCATCGCCGGCGTGAACGGCGTGAAGCACATGACCTCGACCGTCACGGAGGGCGCCTCGCTCACCGTGATCGAGTTCCGCCTAGAGACCAACGCCGACCGCGCGCTGAACGATGTCAAGGACGCGATTGCCCGCGTCCGCTCGGAGCTGCCACGCACCGTCGAAGAGCCGATCGTCTCGCGCCTCGACATCGAGGGACTGCCGATCGTCACCTACGGCGCGCGCGCCCCCGGCATGACGCCGGAGGAGCTCTCCTGGTTCGTCGACGACGTGGTCGTCCGCCATCTACAGGGTGTGAAGGGCGTCGCCGCGATCGAACGTCTCGGCGGCGTCGAGCGCGAGGTGCGCATTCTCCTCGACCCCGACCGGCTCGCCGCGTACGGCATTACTGCGGGCGACGTGAACCGGCAGGTGCGCGCGACCAACATCGACCTCGCGGGCGGACGCGGCGAGATCGCGGGCCGCGAGCAGGCGATCCGCACTCTTGCCGGCAAGGAGACCGTCGAAGGCCTCGCCGCGACCATGATCGCGCTGCCGCGTGGTCGCAAGGTCCGGCTCGACGAACTCGGCACGGTCACCGATGGCTACGCCGAGCCGCGCACCTTTGCGACCCTCGACAAGCAGCCGATCGTCGCCTTCAACATCACGCGCTCGAAGGGGGCGAGCGATCTCGTCGTCGCGGCCGACGTCGAAAGGGCGGTCGCCGAGCTCGCGAAGCGCTACCCGAACGTCGAGATGAAGATCATCGACACGACGACGACGGCTGTCCGGGGCGTCTACGATTCCACAATGCAGACGCTGATCGAGGGCGCCGTGCTGGCGATCATCGTCGTGCTGATCTTCCTGCGCGACCTGCGCGCCACCATCATCACGGCGATCGCGCTGCCGCTGTCCATCTTCCCGGCCTACTTCATGATGGACCTGATGGGCTTCTCGCTCAACCTCGTGAGCCTGCTCGCCATCACGATCGCGACAGGCATCCTCGTCGACGACGCCATCGTCGAGATCGAGAACATCGTGCGCCACATGCGCATGGGGAAATCCGCCTACAAGGCGGCGCTCGAGGCCGCCGACGAGATCGGCCTCGCCGTGATCGCCATCACCTTCACGATCATCGCGGTGTTCACACCGGTGAGTTTCATGGGCGGCATCGCGGGGCAGTATTTCAAGCAGTTCGGTCTCGTCGTCGCGATTGCCGTGTTCTTCTCGCTGCTCGTCGCCCGGCTCGTCACGCCGATGCTCGCCGCCTACTTCATGCGCGGCGCCGGCCACGAGGAGAAGGAGACCGGGTGGCTGCGCGCCTACACACGCCTCGTGCGCTGGTCCGTCCGCCGCCGCTTCACGACGGTCGGCATCGGCCTCATGATCTTCGCAGGCTCGATCGGCAGCTTCTTCCTGCTGCCGGCGGCGTTCATCCCGCCGGACGACTCGGGCCGCATCCTGCTCGCCGTGGAGCTGCCGCCGGGTTCCAGGCTCGAGGACACGCGCCGCGTCACCAACAATCTCATCGATCGGCTCAAGAAGCGCGGTGACGTCGAGAGCATCATCGTCAATGGCGGCCGCGTGCTCGGCTCCGGTTCCGAGGTGCGCAAGGCGACGCTGATCATCCGCCTCGTGCCGAAGACGGAGCGGGCGCTGAGCCAGATCGCCATCACCGAAGCGATCAGCGCCGACATCGCCGACGTTCCCGACATCCGTTACTGGGTGCTGCGCGACAACGGCCAGCGCGGCTTCACTGTGGTCGTCACCGGGCGTGACGCGGCGGCCGTCAACCGGGTCGCCGCCGAGCTGACGAGCCAATCGCGCCGCGTCACGGGGAAGGACGGGCAGCCGCTGCTGCTCAACGTCGTCTCCACCGCCGAGCTCGACCGTCCCGAGCTGCGGGTCGTCCCCAAGCCAGACATCGCCGCCGAGCTCGGGGTGACGACCGAGGCGATCTCGGAGGCTGTGCGCATCGCAACGATCGGCGACGTCGGTGCTAACCTCGCCAAGCTCACCATCGACGACCGCCAGATCCCGATCCGCGTGCAGCTCGCCGAAAAGTGGCGCGCCGACCGCGCCATCCTCGAGGACCTGAAGGTCGTGACCGCGACAGGGGCATCCGTGCCGCTCTCCGTCGTTGCCGACTTTAATCTGAGCCAGGGTGCGACGGCCATCGACCGCTACGACCGGCAGCGGCGCGTGCTGATCGGCGGCGACCTCGTCGGCACGACCCCGCTCGGCCTCGCCCTCACGTCGGTGATGGCATTGCCGGCCGCGAAGAACCTGCCGGCCGGCGTCGAGATCCGCCAGTTCGGCGATGCCGAGATCATGAAGGAGGTGTTCGAGAGCTTCGCGAAGGCCATGGGCGCCGGCATCATGATGGTGTACGCCGTCCTCGTCCTGCTGTTCGGCTCGTTCCTGCAGCCGATCACGATCCTCTTCTCGCTGCCGCTGTCGATCGGCGGCGCGATCGCCGCGCTCTACGTCACCGGGCAGCCGGTGAGCCTGCCTGTGGTGATCGGCATCCTCATGCTGATGGGCATCGTCACGAAGAACGCGATCATGCTCGCCGATTTCGCGATCGAGCAGATGGCGAAGGGTATGCCCCGTTCCGAAGCCCTCGTCGATGCCGGCCGAAAGCGCGCCCGGCCGATCATCATGACGACCATCGCCATGGTCGGCGGCATGATCCCGGCCGCCGTCAACGCGGGTTCGGGCGGCGAATTCCGCGTACCGATGGCTGTCGCTGTGATCGGCGGCCTGATCTCCTCGACAGCGCTGTCGCTGATCTTCGTGCCGGCCGTGTTCGCGGTGATGGACGATTTCGGCAAGGGCCTGTGGTGGCTGTTCGGCCGCTTCGTCGGAAAGGGTGAGGAGGCGGAGCTCGCGACCGCGGCGGCCAGCAGCCACGGACACGGACACGC
>DAORNH010000143.1:9188-10584 GCA_035440865.1 Hyphomicrobiaceae bacterium
CTTCCCCGCCACGGGTCGTGTGGAGCACTCGGAAGCGCCGACCGGGCCGAAAATGAGCACATCAGCGGCCACCCCTGCGGCGGCAATCGCCGCAGCTGCCGTCGCCAGAGTTGAAGCGCCCGCCCAGCCGGCCCCGTCAACGCCGGGACAGGAGGAGCCGGCTCCCCCGCGCCCTCTCGCCGCCGAGTAGGGCCGCGGGAGGTGTTGCGGCACCCACTCGGGCGTCAGGCGTCGCCAAGGCTTGCGGGTCGCCCCCGGAGCGAGTGCGCGGCCGCTGGCAACCTTGCATGATGTGGCGGCGTGCAGCGCCAGTGGGCATCTGGTAGGCTCGGTCCAAGTCCGAGCCGGGCTTTTCCGGCATGCAGCCGATTGCGAGGCCCCCGTGCCCAATGCCGCTCTTCTCCAGAATGTCGATCCGCGCCATATCCCGGCCATAACGGCCGCCTTCGAGCCCGCGAAGTTTGCGGCAGGAAGCCAGCTCTTTCACGAGGGCGACCATGGCAATGACCTATTCCTCATCGACACCGGCGTCGTGCGACTCCAGCAGGAACGCGAGGAGATCGACGGCGATGCCGTGCTCGGCTTCATCGATCCGGGCCAGATTGTCGGCGAGGTCGCGGTAATCGACGGCGGCGCGCGCTCAGCCAGCGCCTACGCACAGACGGACGTGACGGCGCGCCGGCTGACGCGGGCCGGCCTCGAGCGGCTGACGTCCGAAAGCCCTGCGGCAGGTGCCGCCCTTCTCAGCGCGCTCGCCCGCGTGGTGGCGGGCAAGCTGCGCCACACAAGCGATCGGCTGGCCGCCGAGATCTTCACGCCGACTGATCCGGCAATCGATGCCCTCGTCGCACGTGCGGTTGCCGCACAGCGCGTCCTCGCCGGGCTGCCGGATGCCCAGGTGGATACGGCACTGGCCGGGCTCTCCGCTGCTGCCGCCGCGGCGGCCGAGGAGCTTCTGGTGTTCGCGGCAGGTGCGGTCAAAGCGCCGGCAACGTGCCCGACAAGATCGTCAAGAACCGCATTGCAGCGCTCGGCGTCTACCACAAGACCATCGCCGGATTGCCGGCGACGGGCGTCATCGCCGAGAATGCGGCGCACGGCCTGACCGAGCTCGCGGCCCCCGTCGGTGTCGTCTTCGGACTGATCCCGATGACCAATCCAGCCGCCACGGCGATCTTCAAGGCGCTGGTGTGCGTGAAGAGCCGCAATGCGCTGATCATGAACTTCCACCGCAGCACCGAACGGCTCGCGGTGAAGACCGTCGGGCTGTTTCAGAAGGTGCTCATGGAGCACGGACTGCCGGCCGACTGCATCCAGTCCGTGCAGCGTCGCGGCTCGCGCAAGACCACCGAGATGCTGATGCGCTCGGGGCTCGAGCGGGCGCCCGTCGCCGGCT
>DAORNH010000144.1:0-2081 GCA_035440865.1 Hyphomicrobiaceae bacterium
CGCGCGAGCACTGGCGGGTCGCCGTGACAGGCGCCACATTGTCGATCGAGGACAGCATCTTCTTCGCCCAGGCGAGCGGGCCGCGACCGACGCGCCAGATCGTGTTGCGCGGCATCTGCGCGGGCGAGACCGAAGTGTCGTGGGCCTTCGAGATGCTCGGCGACACGGGCTCCGACGTGCAACTCGCGGCGGCACTTGCCAGTATCGAGACGGCCATCCTCGGTTTGCCGGACGAGCCCGTCGTGCCGCCACCGCTTCCGTCGGATGGAGCAGGTGCCCCGGACATGCTAGGCGGCGAGAAAGCGAGCGGTCCGCCGCCGCTTCCAGATCCGAACAAGGACAAGTCATGACAGCGACGGCTGCTCCGCGCATCAGGCGCGCCCTCATCTCAGTCTCGGACAAGGCCGGGATCGTCGACTTTGCAAGGTCACTCGCGGCCGGTGGTGTCGAGGTCATTTCGACCGGAGGAACCGCTGTCGAGCTCAAGACGGCCGGAATTCCAGTGACGGACGTTGCCGTGCATACAGGCTTCCCCGAGATGATGGATGGCCGCGTCAAGACGCTGCATCCCAAGGTGCACGGCGGCCTGCTCGCCATCCGCGGCAATGCTGGTCACGAGGCCTCGGCGCGCGAGCATCAGATCCCGCCGATCGACCTGCTGGTCGTCTCGCTCTATCCCTTCGAGGCGACGGTCGCTAAGGGCGCCGCATTCGATGACTGTGTCGAGAACATCGACATCGGAGGCCCGGCGATGATCCGCTCGGCCGCGAAGAACCACGCGTCTGTGACGGTCATCGTCGATCCGGCTGACTACGGCCGCGTTCGCGACGAGATGCGGGCCAATGCCGGCGCTACCACCGCGGCGCTCCGGCGCGCCCTCGCCCTGAAGGCCTTCGCGCGCACCGCGGCCTATGACGCCGCGATCTCGACCTGGCTCGCCGGCGAGATCGGCGAGCGCGAGCCCAAATGGATGAGCTTTGCCGGCGAGCGGAGCGGCTCGCTGCGCTATGGCGAGAACCCGCATCAGACGGCGGCCTTCTACCGGACGGGCGCGCGCCGGCCGGGGGTCGCGACACTCGTCCAGCACCAGGGGAAGGAGCTCTCCTATAACAACCTGAACGATACGGACGCGGCCTTCGAGCTTGTTGCCGAATTCGATCCCGCGATGCCGGCGGTCGCTATCATCAAGCACGCGAACCCGTGCGGTGTCGCGGTCGGGGCGAGCGCGAGAGATGCCTACCTCGCAGCGCTCAGATGCGATCCGGTGAGCGCGTTCGGCGGTATCGTCGCGCTCAATTGCCCGATCGACGGGGAGGCGGCGGCCGAGATCGCCAAGATCTTCACCGAGGTCGTGATCGCACCCGAGGCAACGGCCGAGGCGAAGGCGATCTTTGCCGTGAAGAAGAACCTGCGCCTGCTCACCACGGGTGGCCTCCCCGATCCGCGCGCCTGGGGGCTCATGGTGCGCTCTCTCGCCGGCGGTCTCCTCGTCCAGTCGCGCGACAACGCCGTCGTCGACGACATGAGCCTCAAGGCGGTGACGAAGCGCCAGCCGACGCCGGCCGAACTCGCCGACCTCAAGTTCGCGTTCCGCGTGGCCAAGCATGTGAAGTCCAACGCCATCGTCTACGTGAAGGGCGGCGCGACGGTCGGCATAGGCGCCGGGCAGATGAGCCGCGTTGACAGCTCTCGGATCGCGGCCTGGAAAGCCGGCGAAGCTGCCAAGGCCGCAGGCCTCGCGGAGAGCCTCGCCAAGGGCTCCGTCGTCGCCTCCGATGCGTTCTTCCCGTTTGCCGACGGTCTGCTCGCGGCGGCCGAGGCAGGGGCGACGGCTGTGATCCAGCCGGGCGGCTCGATGCGCGACGACGACGTGATCAAGGCCGCCGACGAGCGCGGCCTCGCCATGGTGCTGACGGGCGTCCGCCATTTCCGTCACTGACGCCGGTGAGGTCACGTCCATCGCCGACATGCAGGAGCGTGACTCTCATAGCCGTGGCGGGTAGGGGCAGGGCTCGCTTCGCGAACGAGGCTGCCGCGTCGTGTTGGGAGCCCGCCTCAGGCGCGACGTGCTCCGGTCGGAG
>DAORNH010000144.1:2092-2608 GCA_035440865.1 Hyphomicrobiaceae bacterium
CCCCTTTTGGGACCTCCAGAAGGGCCGGGTCTGGGGCGGCAAGCCCAGGCGGGTCTGGACCCGCGGCCCAGTCGCGGTGCGAGCCGGCCGGACCGCTCGTCCCACGTCCGTCATTCTGGCGAAGGCCAGGACCCAGGTCCCCGGGCGAGGGGACTGTTGCGGGCGGCTCCGAGGTGACCTGGGGCCCGCACTTCGGCGGCATACCGGCGCGCGGGCGCGCCGGGGCGCCATCAATACCCGGGCGGGGGGACGAAGCCGCCGATCTCGCGCTCGACGGCACGCGAGAAGGCGATCGCGGTCTTGTCGTGGCCGTGCCGGGCGATCGCCTGATAGCCGACTGGCAGCTTCGATTTCGCCGTGAGGCCGACCGGGCCAACGGTCGAGGGCAGATAGAGCACGCCCGAGTAGCCGGCCCAGAAGAGCTGGTCCGTGGTCGGCACCTGCTTGCCGTTGACGGGGATGCGACTCTGCCAGCGCTCGCCCTTTTGATCGTGCGGCCAGGCGGCAGAGGCCGTC
>DAORNH010000144.1:2788-4845 GCA_035440865.1 Hyphomicrobiaceae bacterium
CGATGTCGGCGAGTGGCGTGCGCCCGGAGGTGGCCGCGCGAAGCAACAGGACGTAGATCTCGTGGAGGCGGCGCGTATCGATGGCCGGCTCGATCTCCTTCACCTTGGCGCCCTTGCGGGCTAGGTGATCGACGAGGTTCTGCAGGCGATCCGCGTATTCGCCGTCGACCTCGCAGTTGGGATCGCGGAGCTTCACGGCGATCCGCATATCCTTGATCGCGGTCGCGCGCGCCTTGGGGAGCTCGAGTTTCCAGCACTGGTCGTCGAGCTCGTCGGGGCCAGACATGGCGTCGAGCATGACGTCGAGGTCCTCGGCACCACGCGAGAGCGGGCCGATCGCCGAGATGTCGGCGGGCGCGAAGGCACCGGGTAGCGAATGGCGGCGCATGGCGATCACGCCGTAGGTGGGCTTCAGGCCGAAGACACCGCAGTAGTGCGCCGGGTTGCGGATCGAGGAGCCGATGTCGGAGCCGGCCTCGACGCCGGTGAGGCCGGCCGCCAGCGCCGCAGCCGACCCGCCGGACGATCCGCCCGGGATCATCGCCGTGTTCCAGGGATTATTGGTCGTGCCGTAGATGGCGTTGTAGCTCTGCCAATCGGCGAGCATCAGCGGCACGTTGGTTTTGCCAAAGAGGACGACGCCCGCCTTTTCGAGGCGCGTCACGGCGAGCGCGCTCGTCTCGGTCACGTTGTTCTTGTTCGCGGGATCGCCCCAGGTCGTCGGCGAGCCAGTGACCTGATAGCTCTCCTTGATGGTCATCGGCACGCCGAGGAGCGGTCCCCAGACCTCGCCCTTGGCCAATGCGGCGTCGGCGGCCTTCGCGCGCTTGCGCGCCCGCTCTGCATCCATCCATATGATAGCGTTGAGCTTGGGATTGTGCGTGGCGACGCGCTTCAGGAAGTGGTCGAGGGCGTCGACGGCCGAGAGTTTCTTCGAGCGGATGAGGGCCGCGATCTCGACGGCCGACTTGAAATGCAACGGCGTTTCCATGGGGCCCCCTTAGGCGATCTTTCCCTTGAGCTCGTCCTCGATGTGGATCTTCACGATTTCCTCGAAGGAGGCGTCGGCCTTGAAACCGAGCGAGATCGCGCGCTTCGTCTCGAAATTGCGCGGCCAGCCGGCGACGATCTTCTGGACGAACGGGTCGGGCTCGCGGCGGATGCGTTTCACGACCTTCTCGCCGGCGACCTTTCGTAGGGCCTCGATCTGGCCGCCGACCGTGACGGCGACGCCCGGCATCGAAAGATTGCGGCGCGGGCCCATCGTCTCGCCGTCGATGGTCGCTGCGTGCAGCAGAAAGCCGACAGCGGCCCGGGGCGAGGCATGCCAGTGCATGACGTCGTCACTGACCGGAAGCACCGCCTCCTGGCCGGCGAGCGGCTCGCGCATGATGTTCGAGAAGAAGCCCGAGGCCGCCTTGTTGGGTTTGCCCGGGCGGACGCAGATGGTCGGCAGGCGGATGCCGACGCCGTCGAGCAGGCCCTTGCGCGTATAGTCGGCGAGCAGCAGCTCACCGATCGCTTTCTGCGTGCCATAGCTGGTCAGGGGCGTCGTGAAGAATTCATCGCCGATCTTCTCCGGGAACGGCGCACCGAAGACGGCGATTGACGAGGTGAAGACGAGGCGCGGCTTCCGGGCGGCGCCGTCATAGGCGCGGCGGATGCTGTCGAGGAGATTCATGGTGCCGGCAAGGTTGATCCGGTAGCCCTTGTCGAAGTCCTGCTCGGCCTCGCCCGACACGATGGCCGCGAGATGGAAGATGACATCGGGCTTACCGGCGACGAGCTTGTCGGTCTCGCCGGCCGCCGGGAGATCGCCTGTCGATATCTCGACCGGGAACTTTGCACCAGCGGGCTTCTCGGCCGCCACCACATCGTAGAGCGCGAGCTGCGAGATCGCCTTGCCGCCGAGTGTGCCGTCGCGGGCGAGACGCTCGGCGAGCTTGCGGCCGACCATGCCGGCGCCGCCGACGATGAGAACCTTCATGATGTGCCTCCCTTGCCGACGAGCGCGCCGGCAGTCGATTGATGCCTTGATGGCCAAGGATGCGCGCCAT
>DAORNH010000144.1:4855-6446 GCA_035440865.1 Hyphomicrobiaceae bacterium
CAGGCCCACGACGCAAGGGCAATCGAGGCGCAAGAGCACGGCGGTCCGCGCCTGCCGCTCGCGCGCTTGTGAAGGCGTTTGAATGGACGTGGGCCGCAGAGGCCGACACACTCAAGTCCATGCGGGCACGAGGCATCATCAGACTGGTCACGGTCGCGGTCCTGCTATTGGCAGGTGCGCTCGCCGTCACGAGCGCCGAGGCGTGGGGTCATCTCGGTCACGACAGCGGTATCGAGAGCGTCTCAAGCGGCGATCTGCTGCATGGCCCTGATGCACCGCGCCTCGAGTTGCGGGAGGCATCGAGAGTGCCCTGCAAGCGTTGCCCACGTCCGCGATCCGCCGCGACCTGTGGTGTGGCGACGTGCGTGACGCCGGCAATCGTCGCGCCGGAGAGCGTCGTCATTGTGGCGCCCGCGGGCGACTTGCTGCGCCCGACGACATTCACTGCGCTCACGGATCATCGTGAGCCGCCCGAGCCACCGCCTCCCAAATCCTGAACGAGCACGCTTGGCCTTCCAGCGCGTCCGCCGCATCGGCTCGCCGACGAATGGACGCGGCATGTCCAATTGCCTCATTCAGGATCAACTCTCATGTCGTCTCACAGCATTCTGCAGTCGCGCCTTGCGGGCGCGCAACTCGCCTTGACCCTACGCATTGGTCTCGGCCTCGTCTTCGTCATCGGTGGATGGGCCAAGCTCGAGCGGCTGCTCACGCCGTCGCGGGCGAAGGGCATCGTCGACGAGTACGTCGGCCCGCTCGGCTACATCAATCAGACGTTCCTCGACTGGCTATTTCAGAGCCCGCTCGGGGTGGTCGCGACGCCGTGGAATTTTCTGACACTGCTCTCGGCGTTCGAACTGGTCTCGGGAATTGTGCTGATCGCCGGCCTGATGGTGAGGCCGCTTGCGGTGTTCTGGGCGTTGCTGCTCTGGAGCTTCGTGTTCTCCCTCCCTGTCGTCACGACACCGGGCGTGAAGCCGCCGGCCGCGACCTACATGTCACCGGCCGAGTTCGTCCAGATCCGGGACATCGCGCTCTCGGGGTTCTTCTTCGTCCTCTACAATCTCGGGCCGGGCGCGCGCAGCGTCGATCACGACGTTTTCGCTGTCCCGGCGGAGCGTCCGCATGACTGGGAAGCGCTCGGGCTGCTCCTCCGCCTGTCGCTCGGCGTCGTGTTCCTCGTCGGGGGCCTCTTCGCTGGCTACAACAAGATCACGACTTTCGGCATGCCGGGCCTGCTTCTGACGTTGATCGGCGCGGGCCTCGTCGCGGGCCTGTGGACGCGTACGTTCGGCGCGGCTGCGGCGGCGCTGCTCGTGTACTTCATGGTCTCGAAGCTTGCGGGTGCCAGTGGCATCGTCGGCTATCTGAACTCGGTGAAGCGCGAATTCGCCCTGCTCGCCGGCGCAGGTGTGCTTGCTCTTGCTGGTGGCGGCTCGCGGTTCGCGGCGACCCGCGCCATTCAGTCGTTCAATGAGTGGACGCACATCTACGTGGGCGGCCAGCGCGTGAGCGAGGCAATTCCCGCGCGACAGAAGTAACGACCGGCGCCCGGGGCGGACCTCTCCCCGGGCGCCGCGACTTCGCCTCG
>DAORNH010000144.1:6543-7427 GCA_035440865.1 Hyphomicrobiaceae bacterium
CCTGGAGCCTCGTCTGGTTTCTGGTTGGCGGCTGGGTCTCCACCGTTGCGCAGATCCTGGTGATCGTCGGGGTGATCTTTCTCTACAAGTACGGCTGGCAGCGCGCGCCGCTCGAGATCTGGTCGCGGAGCCGCAATCTCGCGCGTTTCGTGTGGGCGTGGGCGCGTCAGCGCGAGCTGCCGGCGGCAGAGAACCGGCGCGGCGAGGCAGCGCGGGATGTCGTCCGTGTCGTAAAGGTGAAGGAATTCGGTGACGTCAACCTGTCGACGCTGCTGTCGCTGGTCATGATCGGCGGCATCGTGCTGCTGTCGACGGGGTTCTAACGGGAACGGATGATGACAGGTCCACTCGACGGCAAGGTCGCAATCGTCACGGGCTCGGCCCGCAACATCGGCCGCGAGACGGCATCGGCGCTCGCCGCAATGGGGGCGGCCGTGATGCTGCACGCCAAGAGCGATCGAGACGGGCTCGAGGAGGCGAAGGCCTTGCTCGCCGCGCGCGGGGCTCGCGTGGCGGGGCATCTCGCCGACCTCTCGACGGAGGCCGGCGCCAATGGCCTCGTCGCGGCGGCGGTTGCGGATCTCGGGCGGGTGGACATCCTGATCAACAACGCGGCAATCCGGCGCAATACCTCGTTCACGACGATCACGCTCGCGGAATGGCGTGAGGTGCTCGGAGCGAGCCTTGACGCAGCCTTCCTGACGAGCCGCGCGGCAGTGCCGCACATGCGGGGCGGCAAGTGGGGCCGCATCGTCAACGTCGGTGGCATCACCATGTTCAAGGGGACGCCCGGGCGTGCGCACGTCGCCGCCGCCAAGGCCGGCATGATGGGCATGACGCGCGTGCTCGCGAGCGAGCTCGCGCCGGACGGCATCACCGTCAAC
>DAORNH010000144.1:7437-10528 GCA_035440865.1 Hyphomicrobiaceae bacterium
ATGATCTCGCCCGGCATCATCGATACGAAGCGCGGCGCGGCGGCTGGTGCGCGACCCGCCGCGACGCAGACGCTGGCCGGTGTGCCGCTTGGCCGCGAGGGGACAACGGCCGAGATCGCCCATGTCGTCGCGATGCTGTGCCATCCGAACGGCGGCTACACCACGGGCCAGGTGCTCGAAGTGAACGGCGGCATGCACTTCTCGTGAGGTGCACCTGTCGGCGGTCGCATTGGTCATTGAATGATCTGCGGGACCCCAGTAGAGACGAGACGGAGCACGCTCAGTTGGCGGATCAGGATAGGTCGGGTTCTCTCATGGTACCTCGTCGCGCGTCTCAAGCAGGTCTGGTTCGCGCCGCCAGCATTGCGGCGATTGCCGGCACGATGTTGCTTGGCGTTGTTGACGGCGCGTTCGCCGAGCCGAGGCCATCGCGCAACAGCGGCACGGCCAAGTCCGCTGGCCCTGCTGTGACCGTCGCGCCACAGGACGACGTCGGCCGGCCTGGCGATGTCGTGGCCTTCAAGGCGAAGTATCCGATCGGCGCCATCGTCGTCGTGAACGACGATCGCCGCCTCTTCTATGTGCTGGGCGACGGCCGAGCGATCCGCTATCCGATTGCCGTCGGCTCCGAGGACAATCTGTGGACAGGCCAGTCCTTCGTGCAGTCCAAGGCCAAGGATCCCAAGTGGATTCCGCCCTGGGAGCCGGAACGCGAAGTGGAAGCTGGTCCTGACAATCCTCTTGGGCCACGCGCCATCTATCTCGGGTGGACGCTTTACCGCATTCACGGGACTAATTCTCCGCGCTCTATTGGTGGCGCTGCGTCGAGTGGCTGTTTTCGCATGTACAACCACCACGCCAAGGATCTCTACGAGCGCGTGCATATCGGCGCGCCGGTGTATGTGGTCGATTCACTCGACGATTAGGTGAGTGGTACTGGGGCTGCCGGGGGGCGGGACCTCAGCCGAACAAGACAACCGACAATAGTTGCCCGCGAACAACCACCGCGCGGCGCGATTGTCGTAACAACGTCGGACGGAGTGAACGATTTGTTCACTAACGAACGACACCATGTCGGCTCGAGAGTTAAGTGGCGGTTCCGGGCTGTCCGGATCCGGTACGGCGCAGTCGACCTTTGTGAACTCGTCAGTTCGAGTGCACGCTTGGACAACGCGCCGATAATCAGGGGACGACTATGATCGGACGTGCAAGAGTTGGGTTTATCGCGCTCGCCTTTGCGGCGGCGGCAATGATTTCCATCCCGGGCGAGGCGAAAGCTCAGAGCGGCGATTGGCTCTGGGGCGGCTCGTTCGTGTCCGGAGGCAGCGGCCGCGAGGACGTGCGTCTCAACACCACCTACGGGCGCGGCACGATCATCGTCAGCTTCAGCGATCGTCGGCTCTACCTCGTCACCGGTCCCGGCACCGCGATCAGCTATCCGATCGCCATCCCGCGCGACCAGAGCCGCTGGCAGGGTACAACCAACGTCTCCATGAAGAAGATCAATCCGCCGTGGGTTCCGACCGCGACCATGCGTGCCGAGAACCCGCGCCTGCCGAACTTCGTGCCCGGCGGCCATCCGCTGAACCCGCTCGGCGTGCGTGCGCTTTATCTCGGCTCGAGCGCTTACCGCATCCACGGCACCGACGCCCCCTGGACCATCGGCCAGAACGTGTCGAAGGGCTGCGTGCGCATGTACAATCAGGACGTGATCGACCTCTACAATCGCGTGCCAGTCGGCACCCGAGTCATCGTTACCTGGCAGCGCTTCCAGGCCGGCGCGCCGATGGTGTCGATGGCACCTATCTCCGACGACGAGGCGCGCCCGACGCGCCGCTACTCGCGGTCCACCGTGCCGACGCGTCGCGCCGTGCGTACGAAGAGCGCCTCGGCCGCCGCGGCGGAGTGAGGACGCCGGGTTCTGCAGTCTGATCTGCGAAAGGGGGGCGGCTCGACCGCCCCTTTGTCGTTGCTGCGCCCGGCACGGGCGCGGAGCGGACACCACGGAGCGGATACTGGCCTTGCGAAGGTTGCGGGCCATGCTTTTATTTGGTTGGTAGAAGTGCTAGACCAAAGTCGGTCAGCATTGCTGACCTTTTGACGTCGAGCCAACGATACAGTGCGGATCAGCGCTGCGGCGGTCGCGGGATGCTCCCTCGAGCATCGCGACCGCAGGACGCACGAAGGTCCTGAAGTCAGACGACGCAACCGACGAGGTGCGCCATGCCGAAAAGCAGCCCGAGCCTCAACGACAAGTTCGACCTCGACGAGCACTGGCAGCTTCTCAACGGGTCCCAGGCGATCGTCCGTCTGACCTTGATGCAGCGCGCGCGCGATGTGAAAGCAGGCCTCAATACGGCGGGCTTCGTGTCGGGTTACCGCGGCTCGCCGATCGCAGGGCTCGAAGGCGCCTTCCAGCGCGCCGAGGCCATCACGCGCGAGAATCACATCCGCTTCCATCCGGGCCTCAACGAAGACCTCGCGGCAACCGCGCTCTGGGGCGCGCAGCAGGTCGGCGTCATAAAGGAGGAGGCGAAGTACGACGGCGTCTTCGGTATCTGGTACGGCAAGGGTCCAGGCGTCGACCGCACGGGCGACGTGTTCCGCCATGCGAACCACGCCGGCACCGCGAAGCACGGCGGCGTGCTGGCGCTCACCGGCGATGATCACACCTGCGAGAGCTCGACCTCGGCGCACCAGTCCGAGTTCGCCATGGTCGACTACATGATCCCGGTCTTCAATCCTGCGGGCGTGCAGGAGCTGCTCGACTACGGCATCTACGGCTTCGCGCTCTCCCGCTATGCGGGCGTGTGGGTCGCACTCAAGTGCGTAAAGGACAATTTCGAGAGCACCGCGACCGTCGACGGCCGCCTCGACCGCGTGCAGGTGGTGATCCCCGGCGAGGACGTGCTGCGGCTGCCGTCGGACGGCCTCAACATCAAGCCCGCCATGGCGGATACGGCGCTCGCCAAGGAGCAGCGGCTCCATGACTACAAGCGTCAGGCGATGCTGGCGTTTGCTCGCGCCAACAAGCTCGACAAGCTTGTCATCAGCGGCGGGGACGCGCCGAAGATCGGCATCATCACCACCG
>DAORNH010000145.1:0-254 GCA_035440865.1 Hyphomicrobiaceae bacterium
CCTGTTCCTCGGCCGACAGCGTCTCGTCGACGACGAGGCCATGGCCCTCGCCCTCGACCACGGTCAGCCACATCTCCGGGTGCTTTTCGGTCGCCTGCGCGCGCCTGAGGCGCCCGGCGCCGATGCGGCCATGCGCGCCGGGGCCGACGCCGACATAGTCGCCATAGCGCCAGTAGACGAGATTGTGCCGGCATTCCTCGCCGCGCCGCGCGTGGTTCGACACCGCGCGTCAAGCCCTGGTCACGGCTGTGATC
>DAORNH010000145.1:382-4668 GCA_035440865.1 Hyphomicrobiaceae bacterium
CGGCGCGGCCGAGCGCGGTCTTCAGCTCCTCGCGCCAGCGCTGCGGCGTCTGGCCGGGGCGGGCGTAGATCAGGTCGAAGGAAAAGCGCGAGAAGGCCGAGCTCGCCACGTCGAGCGCCGCCAGCGCCTCGGCGACGGAATGGGTGCGCCCGAGGGCGCGCAGATCAAGTGGCAGTTCCTGGGCTACGACCTCATACTCGCGAAGGTCGACAAACTCTCGCGCCTGTTTGCTTTGGTGTTCGCGATCATGGCGTTCGCGGGTGGTCTGTTTGCGCTCAATCAGCGGCGGACGCTCGAGCGTTCTGCCGCGTTTGCCTATGCCGGCAGCGCCATCGGCGCGGTCATGGCCGGCGACCTGATCTCACTTTTCATGTTCTGGGAGCTGATGGCGATCGGCTCGACCATCGTCATACTGTGCGGGGCTAAGGGTGCCGAGCATGCGGCGTTCCGCTACGCAGCATTGCATCTCCTCGGTGGCGTTCTGCTGATGACGGGCATCGCAGGCGAGATCCAGGCGACCGGCTCCATCGCATTCGTCAAGATTGACACGAGCACGCTGTCGCGCTGGCTGATCCTCGCCGGCTTCCTGATCAATGCCGGCGCACCGCCGCTGTCGGCATGGCTGCCCGATGCCTACCCGCAGGCGTCCTGGTCCGGCATGGTGTTCCTCTCGGCATTCACCACCAAATCTGCCGTCTATGTGCTCATTCGCGGCTTCCCAGGCACCGAGCTGCTGATCTGGGTCGGCCTCTTCATGGTGTTCTATGGGATCATATACGCGATCCTTGAGAATGACATGCGGCGCATCCTCGCCTACTCGATCGTCAATCAGGTGGGCTTCATGGTGGCCGGCATTGGTATCGGCACCGAGATGGCGCTCAACGGCGCCTCGGCGCACGCCTTCACGCACATCATCTACAAGGCACTGCTGTTGATGTCGGCAGGCTCGGTGCTGTTGATGACCGGCAAATCGAAGTGCACCGATCTCGGTGGGCTCTTCCGCACCATGCCGCTGACGTGCCTGTGCGGCATTATCGGCGCGCTCGCCATCTCATCTTTTCCCCTGACCTCCGGCTTCATCTCGAAATCGATGATCGCCGAAGGCGCTGCGAGCCGGCACCTGATGTGGGTCTGGCTTGCACTCGCGGCGGCCTCCGCCGGCGTCTTCCTGCATGCCGGCATCAAGTTCCCCTGGTTCGTGTTCTTCCAGAAGGATTCTGGCCTCAGGCCCGCCGAGCCGCCGATCAACATGCTTGCCGCTATGATCCTGCTGGCCGCGCTCTGCATCGGCCTCGGCGTGCTGCCGGGACCGCTCTATGCCCTGTTGCCGTTCAAGGTCGAGTACGTACCCTACACGGCGGCGCACGTGCTGTTTCAGTTGCAGCTGCTGCTGTTCTCCGGCCTCGCCTTCTTCCTGCTGCTGCCGCTGCTGAAGCGCACGCTCACCATCACGCTCGACACCGACTGGTTCTGGCGCCGCGCCGGCCGCTGGCTCCTGGGCGGCCTCGACGATGTGAGCAGTCGCGCCTGGGACAGCATTGTTCGACGCGCGCTCAGCGGGGCTCGCACGCTCGCGCACGGGCTTCACGCCACGCATGGCCCACAGGGCATTCTCGGCAGGCCCTGGCCGACCGGCCGCATGGCGTTGTGGACCATGCTGATGCTTGGCGCCTATCTCGTCGTTGCATATCTGTAGGAGGCGCGCTGTGCAGAGCATCCAGGCGCTTCGCCAGACGCTCGATCGATGGCTCTATCCCGACCTCAGCAAGGTCGCGCCGCATCACCGCGAGCGTGCCATGCAGCGGGCTCGCTCCGAGGCGTTCGATTTCCTGGAAATCTGCGGTCTGGCCGCCGCAATCGCAGCCGTGACCTACTTCACGCGATATGCACTCAAGGCCCCCTCGGTTTCCGATCGGCTGTCAGCAGCGATCGCCAACTTCATCGTCGCCATCCCTCAACTGGTACTGTTCGCCGGCCCGCTGCTCGTGCGCCGAAATCGGCGGGGTTTGCGCGCGTTCTTGGATGAGCTAAATCCTCCAAAAACGTAGCCGATCTCGCGGCCATTTCAGATCGATGCCGACTGGCGGAATATGGAAGTCATGCTGGGTCTATTTTCGAGACGATACGCACCGTTCATCTACGGTGTCATTCAATCGGCCGTTACGACGGGCGTCGCGACAGCCATCGCCACGTACCAGCTCACGGGCGTCGGCATGGAATTCGTGAAGCGATGGCTCTTAGTCTGGGCGATCGCCTGGCTCACGATGCTTCCTATCGTGTTGCTCGTCGCCCCAGTCATCCAGCGGGCAGTCTTTGCCCTGACTGGGCAGCCCGCTCAATCCTCTGCCAGCCCCCGAAAACGGCACCGTCGCCCACACCGCCGAAATCGGTAACGCTGGATCTTGTGCATCCCGATGCGTGGCGTTCGAAGGCGAAGCTACAACGGCAGCTGATCCCCCAGATGCGCCCGTCCGAAGGCGTATCCATTGGCAATGGCGATGCACCCTTCTGGACCATTGCGTTCGCCATGTTCTTCCGGTGTCGAGGAAGCCTCTTCCCCGCTTATCGATGCCGCCCCTGCCCCGTCCGTTTCACACCTCATAGCCAAAAGGATCGTCGACGGAATGCGCGGGTTCGGTGAACCAGCGGGCGCCGGTCTCGGTGATCAGCATGTGGTCCTCGAGGCGGACGCCGAACTCGCCGTAGATGCAGATCGTCGGCTCGTTGGAGAAGGTCATGCCGGGTCTCAGGGTAGTCCGGTCGCCCTTCACGAGATAGGGCCACTCGTGCACGTCAAGCCCGATGCCGTGGCCTGTCCGATGCGGCAGGCCTGGCGTTGCATAGCCCGGCCCGAAGCCGCCCGCCGTAATCACGCCCCTCGCCGCAATGTCGATGTCCTCGCAGCGGTTTCCTGGTTTCGCGGCCGCAAAACCCGCGGCCTGCGCGGCCTTCTCGAGGTTCCACACCTGGCGCTGGCGGCTCGATGGCTCGCCGAACACATATGAGCGCGTGACGTCCGAGAGGTAGCCGTCGATCGGCGCGCCGACGTCGATCAGCACCATGTCGCCCTCGCGCAAGGTCTGCGGATGCGGCACGCCGTGCGGGTAGGCCGTCGCCTCGCCGAAGAGCACGATGTTGAACGGCGGATCGCCCTCCGCGCCGAGCTTCCGGTGCGCCGCCACGTTGAAGGCCTGTACCTCCGTCGTCGTGATGCCCTCGCGCATGATCCGCGCCGCCGCCTTGTGCACCTCGAGCGTGATGTTCTTTGCGGTCTGCATAAGCGCGACCTCGTGCTCCGACTTCACCGCGCGGCAGGCGCCCGTGATGTCGATCGCGTTGACGAAGGTGTAGGCATTGCCGGAGCGGCGGAGTCCGTCGAAGGTGAAAAACGGCGTCGCCTCGTCGATGGCGATCGTGCCGCGGGCGATGCCGAGCGAGCGGATCGTCTCGGTGACGAGCGCCGTCGGGTCCTCGTCCTCCTGCCAGGCGGCGATGCGATCGCCGAAACTCAACATGGTTTTGAGTTTTTCGACCTCAAACGTCGGCGAGAGATAGACGATTTCGCCCTTGGCGGGCAGCACCGCGCCGTGCAGCCGTTCGGTGCGGCGCATCTTCAACCCGGTGAAATAGGTGAGGCTCGTCGAGGTATCGAGCCAGAGCGCGTCGATGCCCTTCTCACGCATCAGAGCCTGCGCCCGGGCAACGCGCGCGAGGCGCTCGTCCACACCGATCGGGGGCACGCTGCCGCGCATGGGTGTGAGGCGCGCGAGTTCCTGCTCGGCCGTCGAGCCGCCGACACCAATGGTCACGACTTGTCTCCCTTGGTCCCCGGTCCACGACCATCGCGCTCCGGCCAAAGCGTGGCAATGGCGGCCCCGTCGAGCTCGCTGCGGCCGTTCGCCACCAGCAGCCGATAGAGCGTCAGCGCCTGGGCCGACATCGGCATCGCGAGGCCCTTCTCGTGCGCGGCATCGTTGAGCATCTCGAGATCCTTCAGCACCTGTCGCGCATACCCGCGCGGGGCGTAGTCGCGGGCGTTCATGCGCTCGAACAGGATCGGCAGCAAATTCGAACCGGCATGACCGCTCGCCAGCGCCTCGGGTACTTTCGCCGCATCGACGCTATAGGCCTCGGCGAGGCGGAAGGCTTCGGCCATGACGCAGTAATTGGTCAGCACGAGCGTCTGGTTGACGAGCTTCGTCGCCTGTCCCGCGCCGACGGGGCCCATGTGCGTGAGGCGGCCGAGGCGCTCCATCAGCGGGCGGACGCGCTTGATCACGTCGGCT
>DAORNH010000145.1:4732-5016 GCA_035440865.1 Hyphomicrobiaceae bacterium
GATGAATGCTGCCCCCGCGCGCTCCCGCAGAACCGCGGCGAGGCGCTTGGTCGCCTCGATCTCGGTCGTCGAGTGATCGATCACGACGAGGCTGTCGCGATGGCCGGCCGAGACTATCCCGCTCGCACCCTCGACGACTTGCGCCACGGCGCCTGTGTTGGTGAGGCACAGGCAGATCGCATTCGCCTCGGCCGCGACCTCCGCAGCTGTCGCGGCGATGACGATTCCGGCAGCGCGCGCAGCCTCCCTCCGCTCCGGCACAAGATCGCATCCGACCACCTGAT
>DAORNH010000145.1:5112-10525 GCA_035440865.1 Hyphomicrobiaceae bacterium
CGTTCCGCCTCGCCGCTTCGCCGCCCGCCACCGTCCTGTTGCATGCTAGGATGCCATGCAAAACGCGGCGTTCCAACACAACGGTACGGTGATGCTCAAGGACGGCCAGAACATTCACGTCACCCGCGACGAGCTTCTTTCCCGCCAGCGCGCGACGATCGCTGAAATGGAGCGGCGCGGCCTCTCCGCGCTCCTCGTGTTCCGCCAGGAGAGCATGTACTGGCTCACCGGCTACGACACCTTCGGCTACGTGCACTTCCAGTGCCTTGTGCTGACCGCCGATGGCCGCACCGTCATTCTCACGCGCTCGGCCGACAAGCTGCAGGCGCGCTTTACTTCGATCGTTCCGGACATCCGCATCTGGGTGGATCGTCAGGGCGCCAATCCGGCGCTTGAGCTGCGTGCGATCCTCGCCGAGCATGGCCTCTCCGGCCGCCGGCTCGGCATCGAGATGGAGGCCTATGGCCTCACCGCGCGGAAGTGGAAGCATGTCGAGGCGGCGCTCGACGGCTTCTCGCTCCTCGACGACGCCTCCGATCTCGTGACCGCGCTTCGCTGCGTGAAGAGCCCTGCCGAGCTTGCCCATATCCGCCGCGCGGCCGCCCTCGCCGATGAGGCGCTCGCCGCGGCGGAGGCAACGACGCGCCCAGGCGCCTTCGAGGGCGACATACTCGCGGCGATGCAAGGCACCATCTACCGCGGCGGCGGCGATGATCCCGCGAACGAGCAGATCATCGGCTCGGGTCCCGGCGCACTCATGTGCCGGTATTACTCCGGACGCCGCCATCTCGACGCCGATGATCTGCTGACGCTCGAGTTCGCCGGTGTCTACCGGCACTACCACGCCTGCCTGATGCGCACGTTCGTCACCGGCCGCCTCGACCCTCGCATCGCCGAGATGCACAAAGCCGCCGTCGAGGCGCTTCACGCGAGCGAGCAGGCCCTCGTCCCCGGCCGGCCGATCTCGGAGGTGTTCGACACCCACGCCCGGACACTCGACCACCTCGGGTACGCGGCCCAGCGCCTCAATGCCTGCGGCTACAGCCTCGGCGCCACCTTCGCGCCGAACTGGATGGACTGGCCGATGTTCTATGCCGGCAACGACTACGAGGCGCGGCCGGGAAACGTCTTCTTCGTCCACATGATCCTCTTCGACGAGCGCGAAGGTCTCGCCATGACACTCGCCCGCACGTCGATCGTCACGGAGCGCGGCGCCGAGCCGATCTCGAAGGCGTCTCTGGAGCTTGTGAGGCGCTGAGCAAGCGGCGTCTGACGGTTCGCCGCAATTCGTCCCTGATTCGGGCGGGGACTGCCACATGCGCGCCCTGCTGCCGCCCGACCGGCTGGTGAAGCATCCCGACGGGGAGCTTCGAGCAGTGTTGGCTGCGAGGGAAATGTCATGCGTCGTCCGTCAGAACCCATGTCGCGGCGAGATCTCATCAAGGCACTGGGACTTTCGGCCCTGTTCCTCCAGCCGGTGCTGCGCAGCATGGCTTATGCCGCGGCGACGCCGTTCGCCAAGGCCCCGCGCTACATCCATTTCTTCAAGGGCGGCGCCTTCTATCCGAGCCGCACCAACCCATCCGCCATCACCGTGCTTGCTGGCACGCCGATCGCGCCCCTCGAGGCGCATGCCAAGGACATCGTCCTCTTCAAGGGCATGAATATCCACGGCGGCAGCCCCAAGACCGACGGCTACAAGGAGGAGCATGCCGGCGGCGTCTACGGCTGCGCCACGGGCAACAGCTACAAGTACTTCAAGAATGATGCCTATTTCGCATACACCGATAACGAATCGATCGATGTCGCCATTGCCGATCACTATGCCGGCCGCGCCGATCAGGAGCCTGCACATCGGCGGCGGCGCGCACTCGGACGCCGATCACGTCGGTGTCGGCAACCGTTTCATCTCGTTCCGGAAGCGCCAGCCGGGGGACGCGCGCTACGGCAATGCCATCGAGCCGATTCAGGATGCCGGCCAGGTGTTCGACCTGCTTATCAAAGCGGCCGGCAACGCCTGCTCGGCCCATGCCCGCCAGCCGGGCCGCGCCACCGAGGACAGCGCCGCCCTCGCCTCGCGCCGCGCGAGCGTCGTCGATTTCATCCTCTCCGACGTGAAGGACGCCAAGCGCCGCTTC
Source organism: Hyphomicrobiaceae bacterium (assembly GCA_035440865.1). Classification (GTDB taxonomy): domain Bacteria; phylum Pseudomonadota; class Alphaproteobacteria; order Rhizobiales; family Hyphomicrobiaceae; genus DAORNH01. The sequence goes on from DAORNH010000145.1 coordinate 7,251, forward strand.
GGCATGGACACCGAGCACGCGCGCCTCCTCGATGGCATGCTCGAAAACTGGAGCCAAACCGAGAAGGCCGCCCGTGCCGCCTCCGCCCCGACCGCCCCGAAAACGGCTCCCGTCACGACCGCCGCCTGCGCCTTGCCGACACGCCCGACCGCGCGCGGCAACAACAAGCACAGCCTCGATGACCTCTCTCCCGTGCACGACCAGATGATCGCGATGGTGAAGCTCGCCTTCGAGCTTGATCTCACCCGCGTCGTCGCGTTCACGCTTTCGGGGGGATCCAGCGGGCAGACCTGGCCGAGCCGCGGTGTCCACCGCGCCCACCATTCGCTCGAGCACAGCGGCGATGTCGAGAGCCTCGTTAAGATCGACACCTACTATGCCGAAAAGTTCGCGAAGCTCCTTGCGGCGCTGAAATCCATCGACGACGGTGGCGGCAGATCCGCGCTCTACAACAGCTCCGTCTTCCTCGGCATGGAGTGCTGGTCGAACAGCTCGAGCGGCCACTACCTCACCAACATCCCGTTCGTTTTCGCTGGCCAGGGCGGCGGGCGCTTCGAGACGGGCCGCATTGTCAACGCAGGCGGGCGCAACAACAACGACATCCATATTTCCTGCCTCAATGCTGCGGGCCTGGCGACGAGCACTTTCGGTCTCGCGAACCTCTGCCGCGGTCCGATCATCTGAGGAGCGGCAGCATGACAGGAGCACTCAGCCGCCTGTTCGACATCCGCATCGCCGGTCTGCTCGCCTCGGTCGCGGTCGGCGCGGCGCTCGTCGCGACGCCTGCGCCGCAGGCAGAGACGGCGCCGACGAAGTCGGTCGCCAAAGCGGCTCCCGGCTCCGAGGCCTTCCTCAGCGAAGCGGCCGAGAAGTACTTTCCGGCCGAGGACGCCGCGCCTTCGCCGAAGCGCGTCTTCCGCCTGACGCGCGACCAGATCGACGCCACCGTCCGCGCGCTCCTGCCGGGCTATGTCACGGCTTCGATCAAAGAGACGATGCCGCGCGACCCGCTGCAGACGAACTATGAGTATGCCGAGATTCTCAACTTCAACGCGTCGAACCTCGGGCCGCTGACGGGCTGGATCGGCGGGATCGCTGCACGCGTGCGCGCAAGTCCCAAGGGCGTGATCGACTGTGCAGCGTCGGGTAACGCGCCCGACTGCCTCTCGGTCAGCGCCCGACGCTTCGTCGTCCAGGCCTTTCGCGCGGATGCGCCGGACGAGAAGATCGAGAGCATCGTCGCCTTCTTCGTGAAGGGCGTCTCGGCGAACGGCCCCGCGCAGGCGACCGGCGACCTCGTCGAGGTGACGCTCAACTCGCCCTACTTCCTGTTCCGCCGCGAGCTAGAGACGAGCCGGCGCGGGCGGCTCGGCGCCGTCCAGCATCTCCAGGCCATTACCTTCACGCTCGCCGACACGCCGCCCGAGGCGCTTGGCCTCAGCTCGGGCGACGCGCTCCAGTATCTGCAGACCGCGAGCGATGCGAGAGCAAGCGTCGACAACGTACTCGCCTCCAAGCCCGCCCGCGAGAAGCTCCTTCGCTTTTTCCGCTCCTGGCTCGAAGTCCGCGAGCCGGGTGACTTCCTGATCTCTCGCGAAACCTTCAAGGAGTTCACGCCCGAGTTTGCCGCCGCCATGGTCGCGGGGACGGACGCGCTCCTCCGCGAGGCACTTGCCACGCCCGCGCCGAGCCTCAAGGACATCACCACGCTGACGCGCCGCGACACGGGCACTGATCCGTCCCGCCGCTTCGGCATTTTCACCGATCCGGCCGTGCTTGCGTCACACTCCGGACCGACGAACACGCGCTTCGTAAAGCGCGGCGTCTTCTGGGTGCGCAAGGTGATGTGCATGGAGATGGCGACTCCGTCGAAGGAAGTGCTCCAGGCGATCGAGCAGAGTTACGCGCCCCTCGTCACGACGGAGCGCGCGCGTATCGAGGGCATGACCAAGCCGCCCGAGTGCGCCGGCTGCCACAAGCTCATCGATCCGTTCGGCGCCATCCTCGAGAGCTACGATGCCTTGGGTCGCTGGCGGACGTCGGACAACGGCCACCCGATCGACCAGACGGTCGCGATCGACTTTCTCGACGAGGGGCCGGTCACGGTTCGCTCGCCGGTCGAGGCGCTGAAGGCGCTCACCGGATCGGTCATGTTCAAGCAGTGCTTCGTGCGCCAGGCCTTCCGCTACTACATGGGCCGCAACGAGGAGCCGTCGGACGAACCGTTGCTCCGCGCCATGTTCCTCGCCTTCGCCAAGGACGACAAGCAGGACATCCTCGGGCTGATCCGCTCGCTGGCACTGTCCGAGACTGTCAGCCGCCGGCAGATGTGAGGCCGGCCGCACCGCCCCTCAATGGTGTGCCTTTAAGGCCGCTACCACGTCCTCGATCGCCTGGTTGGCCTTGGGCAGCAGCTTGCCGTTCGAGAAGAAGGCGTGGATCTGGCCGGGGTAGACCTTCTTCGTCACGGGCACGCCCGCGCCTTCGAGCATGGCGGCATAGCGCTCGCCCTCGGGATAGAGCGGGTCGAAGCCCGCGAGCAGGATGAGCGCGGGCGGCAGGCCCTTGTGGCTCGGCGCCAGCATCGGCGAGGCGCGCCAGTCCTTCCGCATCGCCGCGTCCGGCGTATAGAGGTCGATGAACCAGCGCATCACCTCGTCGGTCAGCACGAGGTCCTTCGTATGCCGGCCGTAGTAGTCGCCACTCATCGAAAGGTCGACGGCCGGATAGACGAGGATCTGCGCCTTGAGCTTGATGTCACCCTCGTCGCGGAGCGCGATCGCCACCGCCGCGGCGAGGTTGCCGCCAGCGCTGTCGCCACCGACGGAGATGCGCGCGGGATCGACCTTCAGCATCGCCGCGTTGGCCTTCGTCCATTTCACGGCGGCGAGCGAATCCTCAAATGCCGCCGGGAACACTGCATCCGGCGCCATGCGGTAGTCGACCGAGACGACGGCGCAGAGTGCCCCGTTGGCGATCTTTCGGCAGCACCAGTCGTGGCTGTCGAGATCGCCGAGCACCCAGCCACCGCCGTGATAGTAGACGTGGACGGGAAGCGCGCCGAGATCGGCCGTGCCGGCGCCGCGATAGACGCGCACGGGCACCGGTCCGCCGGGGCCGTCGAACGTGTATTCCTTCACGCGGTCGACTTGCGGCAGGTCCGGTTGCGTCACGAGCCGACCGCGGCGGAAGACCTCGCGCGCCTGCAAGGGGGGCAGCGAGTTGATCGGCGGTCGGCCGAGCTTCTTGATCAGGTCGAGAAAGGCCTGGCTGTC
>DAORNH010000146.1:0-8047 GCA_035440865.1 Hyphomicrobiaceae bacterium
GTGACGGGCTCGCCAGCGTGAGCAACGCGACTCGATCGCCGACATGCAGCCGATCAAGCCGCCGGTTTTCACGAAGCAGGAGCAGGCAACCTACGATCGCTGCGAGCGCTTCCTGTGGGCCGTGCGCTGCCACTTGCACTTCCTGACGGGCCGCGCGGAGGAGCGCCTCTCGTTCGATGTGCAGCCGGAGCTCGCGAGCCGCCTCGGTTATGCGACGCGGCGCGGCTCAATGCCCGTCGAGCGCTTCATGAAGCACTACTTCCTGATCGCCAAGGACGTCGGCGACCTTACCGCCGTGCTCTGCTCGGCACTCGAGGTCGCCCAGCTCAAGACGTCGCCGGGACTGGGCTCGCTGCTCAATCCGCTCACCTGGCGTATGCGCCGGCGCGTGCGTGCGACGAGCGATTTCCGGGTTGACAACGGCCGGCTCAATGTCGCCGACGAGAAGGTGTTCGAGCGCGATCCGGCGAACCTCCTGCGCATATTTGCCCATGCCGAGCATGCGCAGACGTTTCTGCATCCGGATGCGATCAGGCTCATCCGCCGCAGCGTGCCGACGCTTGGTCCGCGCCTGCGCATGAGCGACGATGCCAACCGCATCTTCCTCGAGCTCTTGACGAGCAAGCGGGGCTCGCCCGAGGCTGCACTCCGGCGCATGAACGAGGCGGGCGTGCTCGGCCGCTTCATGCCTGAGTTCGGCAAGGTCGTGTCGATGATGCAATTCAACATGTATCATCATTTCACGGTGGACGAGCACCTCGTTCGCACGGTCGGCCAACTCTACGAGATCGAACAGGGTGCGCTCGCCAAGGAGCTGCCGCTCTCGACCCGGATCTTCTCCTCGATCCAGGGCCGGCGGGCGCTGTTCGTTGCCGGCTTCCTGCATGACATCGGCAAGGGGCGGCCCGAGGACCACTCGATCCTCGGTGCGCGTATTGCCCGCACGATCTGTCCTCGCCTCGGCCTCACGGACGCGGAGACGGATACCATCGTCTGGCTCATCGAGCAGCACCTCTTCATGAGCAACACGGCATTGAGCCGCGATCTCGCCGACCCGAAGACCATTCGCGATTTCGCCGACGTCGTGCAGACGCCGGAAAGACTGAAGCTCCTCCTCTTGCTGACCGTCGCCGACATCCGTGCGGTCGGTCCCGGCACCTGGAATGGCTGGAAGGGCCAGCTGCTGCGCACGCTCTACGCCGAGACCGAGCTGCAGCTCACCGGCGGCCACACGATGTCGAGTCACAAGGCGCGCGTCGGCGCCGCCCAGGACGAATTGCGCACCGCGCTCGCAGCCTGGCCGAAGGATGATGTCGAGGCGTTCATCGATCGCCACTATCCGGACTACTGGCTGAAGTCGGACGTGCGACGCCAGATGGACCACGCCGAACTCATGCGGCGCGCGGCCAAGACGGGAAAATCGCTGGCGACCGAATGCCGGACGGACGAGTTCACGGCGATCACCGAGCTCACGGTGCTCGCGCCGAACCACCCGCGGCTCCTCTCGCTCTTCGCCGGCGCATGTGCGCACGCCGGCGCAAACATCGTCGGCGCCAACATCTCGACGACGCGCGACGGGCTGGCGCTCGATACGTTCCAGCTGCAGCGCGAGAACATGGAGGCCGACGAGCGCCGCCGCGCCGACCGCATCGCGGACACCATCGGCCGTCTGCTCGAGGGCAAGGCGCGCATCGGCCAGCTGATGGCGAAGCGCCGGCCGGTCGAGAAGCGTGTCGCCGCCTTCGCAGTGACGCCCGAGGTGATGATCGACAACGCGCTCTCGGACCGGCTGACTGTGATCCAGGTCTCGGGACGCGACCGGACGGGGCTCCTTTACGAGCTGACGAGCAAGCTCTCCGACCTCAATCTCGACATCGCCTCGGCACACATCGCGACCTTCGGCGAGAAGGCGGTCGACGTGTTCTACGTGACCGACCTCACCGGAAAGAAGATCATGGGCGAGGCGCGCCAGCGGCTCATCATCGACGGCCTCGCTTCGGTGCTCGCTTCGCACGGCGGGCTCGACGCGCTGCCCGAGCCTGCGGCCGCCCCGGTGCAGGCCTGAGCGTCACCTGCGACTGCGAGCATGCCGATTTCGAGCACACTGCCTTGCAACGTCGCGCGAACCCGGCTAAATGATGTGCGGGGCATCCGCCGGCCGCCCCGTAAGGCACGTCGCCCAAGAGCCGCCTCCCAATGGTTATGGAGGCCCGCCTTGAGCGACTTTTTCATTTCTGTCGACGAGCTCAGCGCACAGATCGCGACGTCAATTGCGCCGATCATCATCGATTGCCGCCGTCGCCCCAAGTTCGACGAGGACCCCCGGACCCTGCCGACGGCGCGTTGGCGCGACCACACTGAAGTCTCAAACTGGGCGGCACAAGTTCCGCACGGCGCAAGCGTCGTCCTCGCCTGCATTCATGGTCACAATGTCAGCCAGCTCGCGGCGTCGCTGCTGCGTGAGCGCGGCATCGATGCGCGTGCGCTCGCCGGCGGCATCGAGGCGTGGAAGGCGCGCGGCCTGCCGACGCTCTTAAAGTCCGCGCTGCCTGGCCGCTCGGAGGAGCAGCCGAGCCGCTGGGTCACGCGCATCCGCCCCAAGATCGATCGTATCGCCTGTCCCTGGCTCATCCGCCGCTTCATCGATGCCGACGCCGAATTCCTGTTCGTCGAGCCGGACTTTGTCGCCGATGTCGCCAAGGAGGTCGGCGGAATTCCCTACGATATCGATGGTGTCGAATTCAGCCATGAAGGTCCGCTCTGCACCTTCGATACGATGATCAAGCGCTTCGGGCTTTCAGATCCGGCGCTCGATGCCCTGGCCCTCATCGTCCGTGGCGCCGATACGGCGCGGCTCGATCTCGCTCCCGAGGCGGCGGGCTTGCTCGCCGTCTCGCTCGGCAATTCGTCGCTCGCTGGCGGCGATGATCGCCGCGCGCTGACGCTCGGTTTCCCGGTTTATGATGCGCTCTATGCCTGGGCGCGGCATGCGAAAGGCGAAACGCACAACTGGCCGGCCAAATCGGCATGATCGGGGCCATGCGCAATCTTGGTTTTGGGGGAGCACATGTCGACAACTGACAGCGGCGCAACGCCGACCTATGCCGAGGCCTTCCGCGTCTGGCTGAAGATCGGCATCCTCTCGTTCGGCGGACCCGCCGGGCAGATCGCCATGATGCACCGCGAGCTTGTCCAAGAGCGCCGGTGGATCGACGAGCAGCGCTACCTGAACGCGCTCAATTTCTGCATGCTGCTGCCCGGGCCCGAGGCAACGCAGCTTGCCACCTATGTCGGCTGGCGGCTGCATGGGGTGATTGGCGGCATCACGGCGGGGCTCCTGTTCGTGCTGCCCGGCGCGATTCTCATGCTGTTGCTGTCGCTACTCTATGTCGTCTACGGCAAGGTGCCCATCGGAGAAGCCTTGTTCGTCGGCATCAAGGCCGCCGTACTCGCCATCGTGGTCGAGGCGCTCTTGCGGATTGCAAGGCGCGGCCTCAAGGGCAGCGCCGACAAATGGATCGCGGGGCTCGCCTTCGTCGCGATCTTCTTCCTCGCCATCCCTTTCCCGGCGATCGTGGCGGCGGCGGCGATCTTCGGCTTCTGGCGGGCGCGAGGCGCGCCGGCTTCAGCCGCCGCGGCGCCCGTCAGCGTGCCGCTCTCGCGCACTTTTCGCACGGCACTCCTCTGGCTCGCGATCTGGATCGTGCCGCTTGTTGCCGTCGCCATGATCTTCGGGAAGACGCACGTCTTGAGCCAACTCGCCTGGTACTTCTCCTACCTTGCCTGCTTCACCTTCGGCGGCGCCTACGCAGTGCTCGCCTGGATGGCGGATGACGCAGTGCGCTACTACGGCTGGCTGTCGCCCGGTCAAATGATCGATGGCCTCGGCCTCGCCGAGACGACGCCGGGTCCGCTCATTCTCGTCACGCAGTTCGTCGGGTTTCTCGCCGGCTATCAGGCCGCCGGGCATGGCCCTGCGCTCGTGCTCGCGGTCGCCGGCGCGCTGGTCACGCTCTGGGCGACGTTCGCCCCCTGTTATCTCTGGATCTTCGTCGGCGCGCCCTATGTCGAGCGCCTCAGTGCCGAGCCGCGGCTCAAGTCGGCGCTCGCCGCCGTGACCGCGGCCGTTGTCGGCGTGATCCTCTACCTCACGGTCTGGTTCGCGCTGCACGTCCTGTTCAAGATTGTGCGCGAGCCATCGATTGCCGCCGGACCTCTGAAGCTGCGTGCGTTCGTCCCCGACGGGGCGACGGCCGACGTCCGCGCCGTAATTCTTGCCGCGGCCGCGTTCGTGCTGGTCTTTGCGCTCCACCGCAGCCTGATCGCGACGCTTGCCGCCTGTGGCGGTGCGGCACTCGCCTGGCATTGGATCGGGTGAGCGCCGCGCGTCGTGGCGTTCACCGTGTCTTCGGGATCTCGAAGCCGGCGGCCGCCTCGACGTGCCTGACGATGGTCGTGAGATCGTCCTGGCCGGCGCCCTTGAAGACGGCGTGCTTGAAGATGAGGCGCGCCGCCTGCGAGACCCACATCGGCACGCCGAGCGCCTCGCCCTGCGCGATGGCGAGCTCGACGTCCTTCAGGATCGTGTCCATGGTGGCGCCGAAGGCGAAGCTGCGATCCATGAGTGAGATTGGGAACTTGTGCAGCGTCGCGCTGTTGCGGCCCGACCCTGCGTTGATCGCAGCGAGCATCACTTCCGGATCGAGTCCGCCTTTGGCTCCCATCACGAACGCTTCCGCCGAGGCGACCAGCGCCACGCCCGAGAGGATGTTGTTGGTGAGCTTCAGGAGCTGCGCCGCGCCTGGCTTGTCGCCGGCGACGGTCACCTGCTTCCCCCAGAGCGAGACGATCGGGCGGACCTTCGCGACCGCCGCCGGATCGCCCGAGAGCATCACCGAGAGGATGCCGTCACGGGCGCCGGGCGGGCCGCCGCTGATCGGGCAATCGACGAGCGTGATGCCTTTGGCGGCCAGCCCCGTGGCGATCTTCTCGACGAGCGCGATGCCGACCGTGCAGGTGTTGACGACGATGCGAACAGCCTTGCCATGGATGAGACCGCTCTCGCCCAGGCATACGGCCTCGAGGCTCGGCAGCGTCGGCAGCGAGGCAATCGCGATCTCGCATTGATCGCCGACCTCGCGCGGGCTCGCCGCCGGGCGGGCCTGCCGTGCGGTCAGAGGAGCAAGCCGCTCAGCGTGGAGATCGTGGATGATCAGCGCATGGCCGCCGTCGATGAGTTTTTCCGCCATAGGCAAGCCCATGTTGCCGATCCCGACGAACCCGATGGCCATGTCTCGCCCCTTCAGTGCGCATGATCTCGCGGATGCCCCTGATTAGCACGCGCCTGACATTGCGGTGCCGCCATTCCGGGCTGGCAACCATGCACAGACGGCAAGCACCTTGCGCGATCGGTCCCGGCCCATCACTCTCAGCCCAACCGAGGGAGGGTGCCTATGATCAGAACGCGCAAGATCGGCGATGCCACGGTGACGAGCGTCATCGAGTACTCGGGGCCGACGCATGCCCCGGAATTCCTGTTCGAGAAGGATCTCGACCGGGCGCGGCTCAAGGCGAACGAGCGCTGGCTTGCGCCGAACCACTACGTGCCGAAGATGGACCGCTTCATCATCACCATACAGCTCTGGATTCTGAAGGCCGGCGGCAACACGATTATTGTCGATACGGGCGTTGGCAACCTGAAGCCGCGTGCGGCCGAGCGCATGAACATGCTCAATACGCTGGTACTGCCCTGGCTCGAGGCCGCCGGCGCCGGGCCGAACGAGGTGACGCACGTCGTCCACACCCACATGCACACGGACCACGTGGGCTGGGACACCACACTCAAAGCCGGGACATGGACGCCGACATTCCCGAAGGCCCGCTATCTCTATCCGAAGCGCGACTTCGACGACCTCGCCTCAGCCGCCAAGGCCGGCAAGCCCGATCCCGCGTTCGCTGACAGCGTCATGCCGGTGGTCGAGGCGGGCCTCGCCGACATGATCGACCCGGAGAAGGAGGCCGCGGGCTGCCTCGCCGTCGAGCCGGCGCCAGGACACAGCCACGGCATGGTGACGTTCCGGCTGCGCTCGCGGGCCGAGGAGGCGATCTTCTCGGCCGACGTCATGCATCACCCGATTCAGGTCGCCGAGCCCAGCTGGAACAGCCGCTATTGCGTGGCGCCCGATCAGGCGCGCAAAACGCGGGCCGAACTCCTCGCCCGCGCCGCCGACCGCAACGCCTTGATCATGCCCATGCACTTCGGTGCCCCCTACTGCGGCTACATCCGCCGGCAGGGAAGCGGGTATCGGTTCGAGGGGGCCGGCTGGTAGAGGCGGTGTCGTTGAACGTGCTCGATATCAGGCCAATGGCCCGACGTGCGCGGTGAACGCTGCGACGTTGGCGCCGACCCTTCCTGCCGAGGCGATCACGCCGCGAAGCGTCTCGTCGTTCAGAGGTATGCCATCACGGCGGTAGGCCGCCTCGAAATCGGCTTCGATCTCGCCGGGCGAATAAAGGCGGTCAACGCCGGCCGCCCGGGAGCTCTTTCGAATTTGTTCCAAAATCCTGTCGACGCGGCTCTTGAAGCGATCGACATCGGTGAAGGCTGCAATGTTGATCGCGAGCGCAAACTGGCCATCGACGCCGGCGACCGGGCCGTCGACCATGTTTCCGCTTTCCGTGCCATAGGCTGCGCCGGACAGGAGGCTCGAGAGCATGCCGATGGCCATGCCGAGCCCGACGCCCTTGAACGCGCCGATGGGCTGGATCAGCCCGTCCAGCGCGGCAACGGCGTCGGTCGTCGGCTGGCCATGGGCGTCATAGGCCCAGCCTGCGGGAATGGGCTCGCCCTTCTGCGCGTAGACCCTGATCTTGCCGTGCGCGGTCGCGCCGAAAGCGCAATCCAGCACGAAAGCGGCGCCGTCGCTGCCCGGAATGGCGATGCCGATCGGATTGATGCCAACGATCTTGTCGCGACCGCCCCAGGGAGCCATGGTCGGCAGCGCGTTCGTGCCGGCGATGCCGATCATGTCGTGCGCCAGCGCCATTCGTACGTAGTAGTCCATGGTTCCGGCGTGGTTAGAGCCGCGCACGGCGGCGAAGGCGACATTTATCTCCTTCGCACGCGCGATTGCCTGCTCCATCGCAAAGCGCATGGCGACCTGGCCGAGATTGTTGCCGCCATCGACGACCAGGGCCGCGCCCTTGTCGGAGATCAGCCGGGGCGCGCCACGAGGATCGACACCTTCGTCGAGGAGCTTCTTCACGTAGTCCGGGACGCGAAGGACGCCGTGAGAATGAATTCCGCGCAGATCGGCACTCGTCAGGCTCTCGGCGACTGTCCCGGCGGCACCGGCGGCAAGTCCGGCAGCGCGAAAAACGTCCTGGACAGTCGTCGCCAACAACGCGAGCGGGATTCGCTTTTCTGTCTCGGCACCCGGATAGGTCGCCATGCCTGCTGCTCTTTCCTATTGTGCGCGAAACGGCAGGATTGGACACGAGCGCGGGCGGCATAAGAGGTTGCTCGCGATCCAATCCAGCCTACGCCTCAGTGCATCGGCAGCTTCTCGGCCTTCATGGCTTCCTGGACGGCGGGGCGGGCCTGGACGCGCTTCATGAAGGCGGTGAGGTTCGGATAGGGCGCCAGATCGATCTTCGTCGGCACGGTCCAGCGCAGCGTGGTGAAGAGATAAGCGTCGGCCACGGTGAAGCCAGCGCCCATGATGTAGTCGCGCGAAGCGAGATGAGCGTCGAGATGGGCGAAGCGCGTCGCGAGACGCTCGCGGGCGTTGGTCTTGCCTTCCTCGGGCATGCCCGGCGTGAACAGTGGCGAGAAGCCCTTGTGCACCTCGGTCGAGAGGAAATTGAGCCACGACTGCAGCTTGTAGCGCTCGATGGTGCCGTTCGCCGGAGCGAGGCGCTTCTCCGGTGCCTTGTCGGCGAGGTACTGTACGATCGCCGGACCCTCGGTCAGGATGGTGCCGTCGTCGAGCTCGAGCGCCGGCACGTAGCCGAGCGGGTTCACCGCCTTGTAGTCGCCGCCGCCCTC
>DAORNH010000146.1:8080-10518 GCA_035440865.1 Hyphomicrobiaceae bacterium
AGCGTGACGGCGAGCCCCGCCTCGCGCGCGACGATGTGCGGGGAGAGCGAGCACACACCGGGGGCATAGTAGAGCTTCATGATAGCCTCGTTGCTTTCTATTCGGGCGCGACCGTAGTCTCGGATGAGGCACCGGGCAAGGTTCGTCCGCGGAACGACTGGTCCGCAGTCCACTCCGGGCTGGCCGCGCACTTTCCCTTGCCGCCGCGCGCGAAAATGTCCACCCTTTCGTGACAAGCATCGACAGCCCGGGGAACGCTCATGTCCGATACCGAGAAGCCGCTCGTCCGCTACGAGGCCCGCGATGGCATCGGCATCATCACGATTGACAATCCGCCCGTGAATGCGCTCGGGCCCGGGGTCTCGGACGGCATCATCTCAGCCGTCGAGAAGGCCGAGGCCGACCCGGCCGTGAAAGCGATGGTGATGATCGGCGCGGGGCGGAGCTTCATCGCGGGCGCCGACATCCGCCAGTTCGGCAAGAACCGGCCGACCCCGAAGAAGCGCACCTACGACGTGCTCGACGAGACGAAGAAGCCGATCGTCGCGGCGATCCACGGCTATGCACTCGGCGGCGGCCTCGAGAATGCACTCGCCTGCCACTATCGCGTCGCGGTGCCGAGCGCGAAGGTCGGCCTCCCCGAGGTGCTGATCGGCATCCTGCCGGGCGGCGGCGGCACGCAGCGCCTGCCGCGCCTCATCGGCCCGAAAGCCGCGCTGGAGATGATCGTCACGGGCCGACACGTTCCAGCGGCGGAAGCGAAAGCTCTCGGCATCATTGATGCGATCGTGCCGGGGAAGGACCTGCTCGCCGAGGCGATCGCCTTCGCGAAGTCGATCGCGGACAAGAGACCGCTGCCGCGTGTGCGCGACAAGACCGACAAGCTCGCCGAGGCGATGGCCGATCCCGGCATGTTCGAGGCGATGCGCAAATCGATCGCACGGCGTGCCCGAGGGCAGATCGCGCCCTTCAATTGCATTGCGGCGGTCGAGGCCGCGACCAAGCTCCCCTTCACCGAGGGCATAGCCGAGGAGCGCCGCCTCTTCAACGAGCTCGAGAACTCGGACCAGGCGCGCGGCCTGCGCTACGCTTTCTTCGCCGAGCGCGAGGTCGCTCGCATCCCCTGGCTCAAGAAGGACCTGAAGCTTCCGAAGATTGCCAGCATGGCCGTCGTCGGCGCGGGCACCATGGGCGGCGGCATCGCCATGAGCTTTGCGGACGCCGGCATGCCCGTGAAGCTCATGGACCTCTCGAAAGAGTCGCTCGAACGTGGGCTGGCCCGCATCCGCGACAACTACGCGACGAGCGTGAAGCGCGGCTCGCTCCCGCAGGCCGAGATGGACAAGCGCATGGCGCTCATCACGCCGGCCGACAGCTACGAGGCGATCGGCGATTGCGACGCTGTGATCGAGGCCGTGTTCGAGCAGATGCCGGTGAAGAAGGAGGTCTTCAGGAGCCTCGACAAGGCCATGAAGCCGGGGGCGCTGCTCCTCACGAACACGAGTGCGCTCGACATCGACGAGATCGCTGCGGTGACGAAGCGGCCGGAGGCAGTGGCGGGTACGCACTATTTCGTGCCGGCGAACGTCATGAAGCTCTTCGAGGTGGTGAATGCCGCGAAAACGGCTCCCGAGACGCTCGCCGCAGCCATGCAGCTCGGCCGCGACATCGGCAAGATCAGCGTCTACGCCGGAAACTGCGACGGCTTCGTCGCGAACCGGAGCCGCATCCCCTTCGGTGTCGAGCAGAACCTGATGATCGAGGAGGGCGCGCTGCCGGAGCAGATCGACAAGGTGTTCGTCGACTTCGGCTATCCGGTCGGGCCGTTCGCGGTCAACGACATGTCCGGCCTCGACATCGGCTATGACACACGGAAGCGCCGCGCGGCGGCGGACCCGAAATTCCGCAAGCTGCCGATCCCCGACAAGCTCGTCGAGATGGGGCGCAAGGGCCTCAAGACCGGCGCCGGCTGGTACAGGTACGAGAAGGGCGACAGGACGCCGATCGCCGACCCGGAGGTCGCGCGCCTCATCAAGGAGGTGGCGGCTGAACACGGCATCACGCAGCGCGCCTTCAGCGACGAGGAGATCCGCAACCGCATCCTGTTCTCCTCGATCAACGAGGCCTGCAAGATCATCGAGGAGGGGAAGGCGCTGCGCGCAAGCGACGTCGATGTGATGTGGCTGCACGGCTTCGGCTTCCCGCGCTGGCGCGGCGGCCTCATGTTCTGGGGCGACGAGATCGGCGCGCGCGAAATCTACAATCAGGTCGCCGCCTGGCATCAGCGCTACGGCGCTCGCTGGAAACCCTCGGAGCTCCTCCGCGAGATCGCCGAGGCCGGCGGCAAGCTGCGCGAGGCCAAGGCGAAGGCGATGGGGTGAGGGGCCTGCCTGGCGGCGCGCGTCGTTCGCAGCAGGCTCTCAAAGGAGGCCGGGTTC
>DAORNH010000147.1:0-314 GCA_035440865.1 Hyphomicrobiaceae bacterium
CGCCGCGCCGCTCGTAGCGCTCGGCGGGTGTCCCGCCGAAGATGCGGCCGCCCTTGGCGGCGACGACGCGGGCGAGACCGCGGCTCAAGGCGAGCGGATTGATGTGGCCGCCGGTCGGGTTGGTCCAGCCGCCGTGCCAGGCGTCCGAGCCGAGGAGTGACCGCATCGCCTCGCGATCGACGAGGGCGACCGGTGCACCGACCGCGCCCCACTGCTTGACGCGCCGCTCGGCGATCTTCATGCGGCCCGGCGAATGGACCGGCTGGATCCATCCCGATTGCTCGGCTTCGGCATCGATGCCCTCGGCGTGCACG
>DAORNH010000147.1:346-999 GCA_035440865.1 Hyphomicrobiaceae bacterium
CGGACCAGCCGCGGGTCGCGGGCAGGATCGGTGACGATCTCGGCGGGATCCGGGCGTGAGAGCGTCGGGATCACCTGGCCGTTGTTGCGGCCGGAGGCGCCGAAGCCCGGCTCGGCGGCCTCGATCACGGCGACGTCGACGCCCATGCGTCTCAGATGGAGCGCGGTCGAGAGGCCGGTGAAGCCGGCGCCGATCACGACGACGTCGACAGAAAGTTCACCCTCGAGCGGCAGGAATGCCGCGCCGGCTGGTGTGACGGCGGCCCAAAGCGAGGGCGGCATGGCTGGCTGGGTGGTGGTCATGAGGGGCCGGGCATCGGTTGGAGTGCGACGATTATAGCGCACGGCGGCGGCAGGAGTGATCCATCGCTGCGGCCCAAGCGATCGCGGAATGGACAGTTGCTCAAAATCAAACCGGGCCGCAATCGTGGCGATTGCGACCCGGTCGACAGTCACGCAGCCCCGCGTGAGCTTACTTCTTCGCGGGCGGAGCTGTCGGAGCCGGAGGCGTGGTGGCCTTCGGAGCCGGGGTTCCAGCGGGCGAGCCGGCCGGCGAACCCTTCGTGGCGGCAGGCGAGCCAGCGGGCGAGCCCTTGGTGGCGGCCGGCGAACCGGCGGGCGTGCGCGAGATTCCGATCGAACTGATCCACCGCA
>DAORNH010000147.1:1009-5611 GCA_035440865.1 Hyphomicrobiaceae bacterium
TTCCGACAACGCTGGTGGCGAATGCCCAGAAGGTGCCGTCCGGACCTTTCACGATCGCGCCAGTCTTATCCTTGAGCATTTCGGCGGCGATCCACTGGCAGGTCGTGTCTGCCTTGCAAGCGGCCTCATCGGCCATCTTGTTGCACGCCGTCTTCGGCTTCGGCGCCGTCTTGGGGGCGGCGGCAGCCGGCTTTGAGGCGGCAGAAGTCGGCTTCGGAGCCCCAGCCGTGGTCGCCGTCGGTGCGGGCGTGCCGGACTTCGGCGCAGTGGCCGGTGCCGGCTTGACTGCAGGACCCGGAACCACCTTCGGGGGCGGTGTCGTCGGGGCCGGAGGCGGCGTCT
Source organism: Hyphomicrobiaceae bacterium (assembly GCA_035440865.1). Taxonomy (GTDB): domain Bacteria; phylum Pseudomonadota; class Alphaproteobacteria; order Rhizobiales; family Hyphomicrobiaceae; genus DAORNH01. Next base: position 1,352 of record DAORNH010000147.1, read on the forward strand.
GTGCAATACCGGGCAGCGCGAGCGTGAACGCCATCAAGGCGGTCGAGGCGCCCATGCCCCAGCGAATGAGTTTGGTCACGGCAGTCATCTCCAGGTGGTTGATGCCACGGATCAGTATAGCACCCATGCGTCCGACAAAAACACGGCGTTGAAGTGAACAAGTGTTCACAACGCGACAGTTCTTTCGGTAAGGTGTGTCCGGCTGGCACCAGCACAGGACATCGACAAGGCTGGCGAGCAGAGCTGCACGACGCGCGGCCTCAGTCCGTGCAGCCCGCGCTGGTGAAAGAACCGGTTCTGAAATCACGATTAGAATCCGGCACTTCGATGGCGGCCATCGGCATCGTCGCACGACATCCGGGCAGCTGCCACGCGAGCGCGAACTCGATATCGGCCAACCTCGGGCGCGGGATGCTCTGCCGAAGTTGCCCGTCGTGCCGATCGTCGCCGCCGCAGCTCGCTCGAATTGTGGAAAACGCAGGGCGGAAGTCTGGACGGGGCCAGAAGGGCGTCGAATCGGTTGGTTGCGAAGACCGGAAAAAAGGACCGGTGACGAGCTCGCGCCAGGGAGCAGGGAGGAACGCGCGAACTCGTCACCGGCGCAGTCTCGGACGCATGTCGATCAGTCGCCGGCGGACGGGGGAGGCCGGGACGAGGGGTCCGAGAGTGCTCGAGACACCAGGGCCATGACGGGGGGCAAGGCTCCGGTCTTGTTCCTCTGGCGCGGGGACGCCGAAGAGGTTCAAGTACCCCAGAGATGCGCGGGGCAGAGCCATTTCCTCCACGCACGGCAACCATTCACCGCCAATCTCGGCTCCGGGCCTGGAAAGGCCGAGCAATGAGCGCTATGGCTTTGCCACCGCAGAGGCAGGTCCAAACAGGGAGAAGACGATGTCGATGTCGCTCGAGCAGGTTGCCGCGGCCATGGTGGCACCGGGCAAGGGTATTCTTGCTGCCGACGAGAGCTCCGGCACGATCAAGAAGCGTTTCGACTCGATCAAGACCGAGAACACCGAGCCCAATCGCCGCGACTATCGTGAGATGTTGTTCCGCTCCTCCGATGCGATGCGCAACCATATCTCGGGCGTGATTCTGTTCGACGAGACGATCCGCCAGAAGGGGAAGGACGGCACGCCGCTCACCAAAATCATCACGGACGCCGGCTCGCTCCCCGGTATCAAGGTCGACAAGGGGACGAAGCCCCTGCAGTTCTGTCCGGGCGAGGTCGTCACAGAGGGCCTCGACGGGCTCCCCGACCGCGTGAAGGAGTACACGGGCCTCGGCGCCAGGTTCGCCAAGTGGCGCGCGGTGATCGACATCGGCGCGGGCATTCCCTCCTACACCTGCATCAACGCGAACTCGCAGGCGCTCGCGCGCTATGCCGCGATCTGCGTCGAGGGCGGCCTCGTGCCGATCGTCGACCCCGAGATCCTGATGGACGGCGACCACACGATCGAGCGCTGCGCCGAGGCGACCGAGTGGGTGCTGAAGGACGTGTACCAGCAGCTCTTCTATGCGCGCGTGCCGCTCGAGAAGACGGTCTTGAAGCCGAACATGGTGATCGCCGGCAAGAAGTGCGCAAAGCAGGCGAGCCGCGAGCAGGTCGCCGCCGAGACGGTGAAGATCCTGAAGCGTTGCGTGCCGACGGCAGTGCCGGGCATCGCTTTCCTCTCTGGCGGCCAGTCCGACGAGGATGCGACCGCGCACCTCTCCTACATGAATGCACTCGGGCCGCTCCCCTGGAAGCTCTCCTTCAGCTACGGCCGCGCGCTGCAGGCGGCAGCGCTCAAGGCATGGGGCGGCGAGAACACCGCGGCCGGCCAGCGCGCCTTCTCGCACCGCGCCAAGATGAACGGGTTCGCGAGCCTCGGCAAATGGAAGCCCGAGCTCGAGAAGGCGGCCTGATGGCGAAAGTCCTCGTCGAGCGCAAGGGGCCGGTGACGACCGTCATCCTCAACCGGCCCGAGGTGCGCAACGCCGTCGACAACGAGACGGCAGAAGGCCTCGCGGAGGCGTTCCGCGCGTTCGAGGCCGACGAGGAGGCGCGTGTCGCCGTGCTCTGGGGTGCTGGCGGCGGCTTCTGCGCCGGCGCCGACTTGAAGGCGGTCGCTTCGGGAGAGCGGCTCAAGCGCTACAAACTCGACGGTGATGGCCCGATGGGGCCGTCGCGCCTGAAGCTCACAAAGCCGACGATTGCGGCCGTCTCCGGCTACGCGGTCGCCGGCGGGCTCGAGCTTGCGATCTGGTGCGACCTGCGCGTCGTCGAGGAGGACGCGACGTTCGGCGTCTTCTGCCGGCGCTGGGGTGTGCCACTGATCGACGGCGGCACGGTGCGCCTGCCGCGCCTCATCGGCCAAAGCCGTGCGCTCGACCTGATCCTCACCGGTCGGCCGGTCGGCGCCGAGGAGGCGCTCGCCATGGGCCTCGCCAATCGCGTGGTGGCGAGGGGCAAAGCGCGCGAGGTGGCGGAGGCTTTGGCCGCCGAGATCGCGGTCTTCCCGCAGCTCTGCATGCGGCTCGACCGCGCCTCGGTCTATCGCCAGTGGGAGCTGCCGTTCGAGCATGCCATGCGGGCGGAGTTCGCGGCCGGTGTCGAAGCGGTGAAGGCCGAGGGGCAGTCGGGAGCGGCCCGCTTCGTTGGCGGTGCCGGGCGCGGTGGTACGTTCGAGAGGAGCTGAGAGACATGAGCAGCGCGAGCGTTCCGGTCGAGCACCACTACGCCGATCTCGGCGATGTCATGCTCCACTATGTGACGGCAGGCTCCGGGCCGCCGCTGGTCCTCATCCATGGCTGGCCGCAGACCTGGTACGAGTGGCGCGCGGTGCTGCCAGAGCTCTCGCGTCACTTCACCTGCATCATGCCGGACATGCGCGGCCTCGGCGACAGCTCGCGGCCGCTCACGGGCTACGACAAGAAGACGGTCTCGAACGACATCTGGCGTGTCGTCTCCGAGAGGCTTGGCCACAAGTCGTTCGATCTCGTCGGCCACGACTGGGGCGGCCCGACGGCCTTCGCGCTGGCGTCGGCACACCAGGACGCCGTGCGCCGCCTGGCGATCATCGACGTGGTGATCCCCGGCGACGGCGGCGACTTCTCACAGGGCGGCAAGCGCTGGCACCATCAGTTCCACATCACGCCCGATCTCCCCGAGGCGCTGACGGCGGGGCGCGAGCGCATCTATCTCGGCTGGTTCTATCGCACCTTCAGCTACAAGCCGGGCTGGATCACCGAGGCCGATATCGACGAGTACGTCCGCACCTACTCGCAGCCGGGCGCGATGCGGTCAGGCTTCAACATCTACCGGGCGCTCGACCAGGACGCGGCGGACAACCGGGCCTTCCTCGCCAAGGAGAAGCTGCGCATGCCCGTGCTCGCCGTCGGCGGCGCCTGCGGCATCCCGCACCCCTTCGGCCGAGGCCGCGGCACGGAGCCCGAGGAAAGCCTTCGCCGCTGCGCAACGAACGTGACAGGCCTTGTCATTCCCGAGTGCGGCCACTTTATTCCGGAAGAGCAGCCGCAGGCGCTCACCGAGGCACTGCTCAAGTTCTTCAAGGCGTAGGGCGAAAGCCGATCCGCCGCAGAGCGTGGACCCTGACCCGATGGCGACGCCGACACTGACTGCCCTCGAAATCGACCGCTACAAGCGGCATCTGGTGCTGCGCGAGGTCGGCGGGCAGGGGCAGCAGAAGCTGAAGGCCGCGCGCGTTCTGGTGATCGGCGCCGGCGGGCTCGGCAGCCCGCTGATCCTCTATCTCGCGGCGGCGGGCGTCGGTACGATCGGCGTTGTCGACGATGATCAGGTCTCGCTCGACAACCTGCAGCGCCAGATCGTCCATGACACGGCGAGTGTCGGCGTGGCCAAGGTCGCGAGTGCCGCGGCAACGGTTGCCCGCATCAACCCGCATGTCGTGATCGAGCCGCATGCCTACCGGATCGACGCCGGCAATGCGCTCGATCTGATCGGGCGCTATGACATCGTCGCCGACGGCTCCGACAACTTCGCGACGCGCTATCTCGTGAGCGATGCCTGCCACCTCGCGAGGAAGCCGCTCGTCTTCGCGGCCGTCGGCCCCTTCGACGGATATCTCTCGACCTTCAAACCCTACGAGGCGGGGAGCGACGGAAAGCCGAAACCAACGTATCGCTGCCTCTTCCCCGAGGCGCCGCCCGCCGGCACCGTCGCCAATTGCGCCGAGGTCGGCGTGCTCGGCTCGGTGGTCGGCGTCGTCGGCACGATGCAGGCGACGGAGGTGCTGAAGG
>DAORNH010000147.1:5631-10457 GCA_035440865.1 Hyphomicrobiaceae bacterium
AACGGTCGCCTCGTCATGTATGACGCGCTGGCAACGCGGTTCGATCAGATCCGCTTCGCCTGGGATCCGGAGAACCCGCTCTCGGGCCGCAATCCGACCATCCGTGATCTCTCGATACATGCCGGCGCGGGGAATGCCGCGATCTGCGCTGCCTGAACCGATCCTCACCTCCCGGAGCCGACCCTTGGGCATTCGCGCGATCCTCTTCGACAAGGACGGCACGATTATCGACTACTGGCGGACGTGGGTACCGATCAATCGTGAGGTGGCGCTGTTCGCGGCCAACGGCGATACCGCACTCGCTGAGGAGTTGCTCCGCGCTGGCGGCCACGACCCCGCGACAGATCGCGTGACGCCGGGCTCCGTGCTCGCCGCCGGCAGCGTAGACGACATTGCCGGCGCATTTCGCACGCGACTCGGGTCACGCGCGCCGAGCCGCCTTGAGCGCGAGATCGATCGCATCTTCAGCGAGGGTGGCGCCCGTCATTCGGTGCTGCTCGACGGTGCGGCGGCGGCGATCGCGGCGCTCCATGCCCGCGGCTTCATGCTCGGCATTGCGACGAACGACACGATCGGCGGCCTCGAGGCCTCTCTCCCCCGCCACGATGTCCGACGCTGGATGGTATTCGAGGCCGGCTGCGACTCTGGTCACGGCGGCAAGCCCGCACCTGGGATGGTGACCGCGTTCGCCGCGGCGGCCGGCGTCGCGCTCGCCGAGATCGCCGTGGTCGGGGATGCCGTCCACGATCTCGAGATGGCGCGGGCCGCGGGCGCCGGCCTCAAGGTCGCGGTCCTCTCCGGGACGAGCCCCCGCGAGACACTCGCCCCGCACGCCGATCTCGTGCTCGTCTCGATTGCCGACATGCCGGGGCATCCGGCCTTCGCAGCGGTCGGCTGAGCGGCGCGGGTCAGCTCCGCCGCTTCTCGACGAGCACGCCGGCCTTGGCGAGCGCCGCCATCTGTTCCTCGGAGAAGCCGTGCTCGGCGAGCACCTGGCGCGCATGCTCGGAAAAGCGCGGCGGGCGCGAGCGCAGCTTGGCCGGCGTGCGCGACATCTTGATCGGCATGCCGGTGCCCTTGTAGCCGTCCTTCTCAACGACCATCCGGCGTACCTTGACGTGCTCGTTGGCGAGCACCTGGCCCGTGTCGAGCACGGGGCCGCAGGGGAGGCCCGCCGCGAGCAGCTTCAGCGAGAGTGCGACGCCGTCGTGCTTGGACAAGGCCGCGACGATGATCTCGTTGAGGGCCGCGCGATTCTTGACGCGGTCGCCGTTGGTCTTGAAGCGCGGGTCCTCGGCGAGTTCGGGATGGCCGAGCTCCGTGATGAGGCGGGCGTACGCGCGGTTGTTGCCTGCGCCGATCACGACCCGGCAGGTCTTGGTTGGGAACATGCCGTAGGGCGCGAGGTTGCCGTGCGTGTTGCCGGTGAGGCCCGGCACTTTCCCCGTCAGATAGTAGTTCGGGAAATGCGGGTGCATGAGCGACAAGGCGCTGTCGTAGAGCGTCATGTCGAGGAACTGCCCGCGGCCCGAGCGGCCTCGCTCGTGCAAGGCCATCAGGATGCCGATCACGGAGTAGAGCCCGGTCGAGATGTCGACGACAGGGAGGCCCAAGCGGATCGGGCCGGTCTCGGGCGCACCGTTCACGCTGTAGTGGCCGGTCATGGCGCCGATGATGCCGTCGTAGCCCGGAAATCCGCCGAGCGGGCCCTCGGCGCCGAAGCCCGAGATCTTGCAATAGATGAGTCGGGGAAAGCGCTTCTCGAGCTCGGCATAGCCGATGCCCCAGGCTTCCATGGAGCCCGGCTTGAAGTTCTCGACGAGGATGTCGGCGCCGTCGAGGAGCTTCATGAGCACGGCGCGGCCCTCGGGCTTGCCGAGATCGAGGCCGATCGAGCGCTTGTTCCGGTTGATGCCGATGAAGTAGGAGGCATCGCCCTCGTCGAAGGGAGGGCCCCAGTCGCGCACCTCGTCGCCCTGCGGCGGCTCGACCTTGATGACGTCGGCGCCGTGATCGGCAAGGAGCTGCGTCCCGAACGGGCCGCCGAGCACGCGCGAGAGGTCGACCACCTTGACGCCCGAGAGCGCCCCATCGCTTGCGGCTGCAGTCGTCTTCGTCGTCATGTCGATCTCCGGATGTGGCCTCAGGCCATGGTGCCGGCGAGGTGTGAGAAGGCACTCACCACCTCGCGGTAGACGTCGCGCTTGAAGGGCACGATGAGGCCGACGAGATCAGCCATTGGGACCCACCGCCAGCTGTCGAACTCGGCCGTGTGGCCGGGTTTGGCGGCGATGTCGATCTCGCTGTCGGCGCCTGTGAAGCGGATCGCGAACCAGCGCTGAGCCTGGCCTTTCCAGCGGCCTTTCCAGGCATGGCCGACGAGCTCGGGCGGGAGGTCGTAGCGGAGCCAACCATCGGTCTCGGCAATGATGGTGCCGCTGGCAATGCCGGTTTCCTCGTGAAGCTCTCGCATGGCGGCTGCACGTGGCGTCTCACCGGCATCGATGCCGCCCTGCGGCATCTGCCACCAATTCTCCTGGTCCCTGAGCTTGAAGCCGTCGTCGGCGCGATGCCCGACCCAGACGAGGCCCGCCCGGTTCAGGATCATGACGCCGACACAGGGACGATAGCCTTCGGGAATGTCATCAACGCGCGGCACCGGGATCTCCATGCGGCCGTGGCGCCTACGCGAAAAGCCCGCGGACGGAGGTCCGCGGGCCGAGGTTCAGCCGGGGAACTTGTAGTCGAGAAGGCGGGCGTTGAGGAAGCCCTGCTCGGCAATTCTGTTCCAGGCGAGCAGCTCGCGGCGCGCCTTGAGGAAGCTCTCGACGACGGCCTTGGTATTGGCATCGCCCGTATCGCGGAGCTCCTGGATCACCTCGCCGGCGGCGGCACCGTAGGCGGTCAGGAACTCGTTCGGGAAGCGCTTCAAGGTGACGTTGTGCGTCTTGATGAGCGTCTCGAGCGCCTGGCCGTTACGGGCGTTGAACTCGGCCGTGAAGGTGACGTTCTCGCGGGCGATGCAGGCGCGCAGGATGTCCTGCACGTCCTTCGGCAGCGCCAGGAACTTCTTCTTGTCGGCCGTGAACTCGATCTGCGTGCCGGGCTCGTGCATACCGGGCCAGTAGTAGAACTTGGCGACCTTGTAGAAGCCGAAGGCGAGGTCGTTGTAGGGGCCGACCCATTCCGTTGCGTCGATGGCGCCCGACTGGAGGGCTGCGAAGATCTCGCCACCCGGCAGGTTCACGACTGTCATGCCGAGCTTCTTAAGGGCTTCACCCCCGAGGCCCGGGATACGCATCTTCATGCCCTTCACGCTGTCGACGGTGGTGATCTCCTTGTTGAACCATCCGCCCATCTGCACGCCGGTCGAGCCTGCATGCCAGCCGATGAGGCCGAAGCCGTCGTAGATCTTATCCCAGAGCTCCTGCCCGCCTCCGAACTGCATCCAGGCCTCCTGCTCGGAGGTCGTGAGGCCGAACGGCACGGTCGAAAAGAACATCAGGCCCTTGCTCTTGTTGGGCCAGTAGTAGGGCGTCGCGTGCATGCAGTCGGCAGCACCCCGCGTGATGGCATCGAAGCTCTCGAACGGAGGCACGATCTCGCCTGCGGCAAATACTTTGATCGTCAAGCGGCCGTCGGTCGCGCGTCCGACGCTCTCGGCGAAGCGGACAGCACCGGTGCCCTGGCCGGGGAAGTTCTTCGGCCAGGTGGTCACCATCCTCCATTCGACCTTGCCCTGCGAGATTGCGGGCGTGACGATGGCGGACGTACCGACGCCCGCGCCGACGACGGCGGCGCCCTTCAAGAACTGGCGACGCTTGAGTTTCTTCGTGAGAGACATGCGGAAGGCTCCCTTGATCACTGGCGACAGTGTAGTGCGGACGGTATGGCCCGCACGCTATGATGTGGCGCCGTCTCGCGGTCGCCACCTGCAACCGGCATGGAGAGTAGGCCGGGGTGGCCGCGTTTTGCAATGCGTGTGCGCGAGATCATGCCATCACGGTGCGAGGTCCGTGAGGTCAGGGAGCTTCCGGGATGTGTGCCGGATATGCAGCACCACGATCGCGGTCTCGGTGACCGTGAAGTATATACGGTAGGGATACCTCGTAGGAGCGAGGACTCGGATCGCTGGGTGGCTGCTCTGGACCCCGATTTCGGGAAAGTGGGCAAGTCGCTCGAGCCGAGAGCGCAGGTGTTGCCTCACCCGGTCAGCCGCGAGAGGCTCGCCACTCTCGAGCAAATGACGGCGGATGACTTCGAGATCCGAACGCGCCCGCCGGTGCAACAGCACCTTCATGACCAGGGTTTGGTCAGCAACTCGTCGGCATCGGCGGCTGTGAGGGCATCACCAGCGAGCGCCTCCTTCAGTGCTGGCTCAAGAACGGCAATTTCATCGGCTGACAGACGATATGGCTCTGCCAGCATCTCGTGCAGGGCCGCTGCGATCTCGCGCCGTCGATCTTCTGACAGTCGTTTGGCGCGAGTGGCAAGCGCATCGATGAGTTCGTTCGTGGTCATTCGACGATGATAGTCTCGCCGGGGCCAAAGGTGCAATGGCAAGCGCGGCGTACCCGAGGGATCCGCAAACGCCACCCTCAATTGTCGAGGAAGCTCCGCAGCTTCCTTGAGCGGCTCGGGTGCTTGAGCTTGCGCAGCGCCTTCGCCTCGATCTGACGGATGCGCTCGCGGGTGACCGAGAACTGCTGGCCGACCTCTTCGAGTGTGTGGTCAGTATTCATACCGATGCCGAAGCGCATGCGGAGCACGCGCTCCTCGCGCGGCGTCAGCGAGGCCAGCACACGGGTCGTCGTCTCGCGCAGGTT
>DAORNH010000148.1:0-8883 GCA_035440865.1 Hyphomicrobiaceae bacterium
GCAACAACGGCCTCACCGATTTCAAGGACATCCTCGGCTTCCCGATGCAGTCGGAGCGCACGCGCCTCGTGCTCTACATGGTGAGCGTCACGACGCTGCTCGTGCTCTTCCTCTTCGCGCACGCCATGGTGACGTCGTCATTCGGCAAGGTACTGATCGCCATCCGAGACGCGGAGAGCCGGACGCGCTTCCTGGGTTACCGGGTCGAGCACTACAAGCTCGTTGTGTTCGTCGTCTCGGCCATGATGGCGGGCCTCGCGGGCGCGCTCTACGTGCCGCTGGTCGGAATCATCAATCCGTCGGAGTTCCTGCCGTCAGCCTCGATCGAGGCGGTGATCTGGGTCGCAGTCGGCGGCCGCGGCACGCTCGTCGGCGCGGCGGTCGGCGCGGTCGTCGTCAACTTCATGAAGACGATCTTCACGACGGGAGCGCTCGCCGCGTTCTGGCCGTTCCTGCTCGGTGCCGTGTTCGTGGTCGTGACGCTGCTGCTGCCGAAGGGCATCGTCGGCACTCTCGCAGACTTGGGCTCGAGCCTCGGCCGGCGCAATGGATCAGCGACGCCCGGCGGTCTCGTCGCCAAGCCCGCGGAGTGAGGTGAACATGAGCGACAAGATCGAGACAGACCTGCCGGCCGCCGACCACATCACCGAGGCGCTTCTCTATCTGGACGGCGTGAGCGTCTCTTTCGACGGCTTCAAGGCGATCAACAGTCTCTCGCTCGTCATCGAGCCGGGCGAGATGCGTGCCATCATCGGCCCGAACGGGGCCGGCAAGACGACCATGATGGACATCATCACCGGCAAGACACGACCCGATGTCGGCGACGTCCTCTTCGACGGCGGCGCGGTCGACCTCACACGCCTCGACGAAGCAGCCATCGCGAACCTTGGCATCGGGCGGAAGTTCCAGAAACCGACCGTCTTCGAGAGCCAGACCGTCGCTGACAACATCCTCCTCGCAATCAAGGGGCCGCGCGGACCATTCGCATCGCTCTGGGGCGCTCGCAACCGCATTCCCGCCTCGACCATCGACGCCATTCTTGAGACCGTCCGCCTTCTCGATCACCGCGCGCGCCCTGCGGGCGATCTCAGCCACGGCCAGAAGCAGTGGCTCGAGATCGGCATGCTGCTCGCGCAGGAGCCGAAGCTGCTACTCGTCGACGAGCCGGTCGCCGGTATGACCGACGCGGAGACCGAGACGACTGCGGAACTGCTTCGCGAGATCAACAAGGAGCGCTCGGTGATCGTTGTCGAGCACGACATGGCCTTCGTGCGCGCGCTCGGGGTCAAGGTGACGTGCCTGCACGAAGGCAGCGTGCTCGCCGAAGGCTCGATCGATGCCGTCTCTGCAGAACCGCGGGTCGTCGAGGTGTACCTCGGCCGATGACCCGCGCAAGATCCATAGCCCGTCATATCGAAAGTCCCGTGCATGCGACGCTTGCCGCCACATCTGCTGCACCGACCGACCCGGGCCGGGCGCGCCCACGTCATTCCGGCGTGCCGGTCGACGACCGTGACGAACCCTGGTCCGGTGTCGAGCGCGCGCAAGAGCGTTCGTGGCGCTTCGAGATCGCTCCGCAAAGAGCTGGTCGTCCTGGCTAGGGCGCCGCGCGAATGCTGAGCGTCGAGGGTATCGATCTCGCTTACGGGGCGGCGCAAGTGCTGCGCAACGTGAGCCTCGCCGTGCCGATCGGGGCCGTGACGACCGTGCTCGGCCGCAACGGCGTCGGTAAGACCAGCTTACTGCGCGCCATCGCCGGACATCAACCGATCAGGTCGGGCCGGATCGTGTGGATGGGCGAGGACATCCACTCGCTTGCGCCTTTCGAGCGGGCGAGGCGGGGGATCGCGCTCGTGCCGCAGGGACGCGAAATCTTCCCGCTGCTCTCGGTCCAAGAGAACCTCGAGACGGGTTTTGCCCCGCTGGCCCGCGCAAGCCGCTCCATCCCTGCCGAGATTTTCGATCTCTTCCCTGTCCTACAGAGCATGCTCGGCCGGCGTGGCGGCGACCTCTCCGGCGGCCAGCAGCAGCAGCTCGCGATCGCCCGGGCCCTCGTCACGCGGCCGAAGCTCTTGATTCTCGATGAACCGACCGAGGGCATCCAGCCGTCCATCATCAAGGACATCGGGCGGGCAATCCTGCACCTGCGCGGCCGTGGCGACATGGCCGTCCTGCTCGTCGAGCAGTACTTCGATTTTGCCAAGGAGCTTGCGGACCATTTCGCGGTGATGGATCGTGGCCAGATCGTGCTCGCCGGCACGAAGGCCGCCATGGATGAAACCGATGTCCGCCGTCGCCTCGCTGTCTGAGTCGCGAGAAGTGCGAGATGGCGCTGCCGCCATCGCCCTGGCGCCGGTCCGCCAGATCGGCGGTGTCGACATCCGCTTTGCGCGGCGCGGCGCGACGACGGTTGCCATGGATCGTGCCGAAGCCGGCGGCTATCGCGTGCGCACGCCCTCGAGCGAGTTTGGCGCCGAGGCCGTGCTGATGAACACCGGCGGCGGCCTCGTCGGCGGCGACCGCGCCGAGCAGCGGATCGCGCTACATGATGACGCCGTGGCACTGGTGACCACGTCAGCCGCCGAGCGTGTCTACCGATCGCTCGGTCCCCCGGCGCGCGTTGCCGTCGATCTCACTGTCGCGGAGCACGCGCGTCTCGCCTGGCTGCCGCAGGAGACGATCCTTTACGATGGCGCGCGTCTCGAGCGCACGATCGACGCTAGCATCGCGGGATCAGGAACGCTGCTCGCGGCCGAGGTCACGGCGCTCGGGCGGCGCGCCTCGGGCGAGCAGATGAGATCGGGCGCAATCATGGATCGCTGGCGCATCCGTCGGGACGGCCGCCTCGCCTACGCCGACTCGTACGTGATCGATGGAGCGTTGGATGCGATGATGGCGCGCAGGGCCGTCGGCGCTGGCGCCAGCGTCTTCGGTACTCTCCTATATCTGGCGCACGACGCGGAAACGCAGCTCGATGCAGTCCGTGCCGGCATCGGGGCATGGGTCGCGACTGCGGGTACATGCCGTGCTGCCGCGAGCGCCTGGAATGGGATGCTGGTCATGCGTCTGCAAGGCTCGAACCTGGCATCTCTGCGCGCGCTGATCGTTCGCGTGGTGCCCCGCCTGCTCGGACGCCCGATGCCACGAAACTGGTGGAGCTGAGTCGCCGCTATGAACCTCACCCCTCGCGAAAAAGACAAGCTGCTCATTGCCATGGCCGCGATCGTGGCGCGGCGCCGCCTCCAGCGCGGCGTGAAGCTCAATCATCCCGAGGCGATCGCGCTGATCACCGATTTCGTCGTCGAGGGCGCGCGCGACGGCTGCTCGGTCGCCGAGCTGATGCGCGACGGCGCAAAGGTGCTCACGCGCGAGCAGGTGATGCCGGGCATCGCCGAGATGATCCACGATGTGCAGGTCGAGGCGACATTCCCCGACGGCACCAAGCTCGTCACCGTCCACAACCCGATCCGCTGACAGTCAATGGTAGGCAAGGAAACGTCATGACAAAGCACTTCCTCCGGGCGGCAACGCCGCTCGTATTGATCACGTTGCTGAGCGATCCTGCCAACGCGCACACCGGGCTTGAGACCGGCTTTTCGCTGGTCGATGGCATCCTGCATCCGCTGAGCGGCTTCGACCATGTCGCCGCCATGGTGTGCGTCGGTCTTTGGGCAGCACTCGCAGGCGGTCGGGCGCAATGGATGCTTCCGGCGTCATTTTTCGGAGCCATGGTGGCCGGGGCAGTCATGGCAAGACTAGGTGTGGTGCCGCCAAGTATCGAGACAGGCATTGCAGTGTCCGTGATTGGCCTTGGACTCGCTGTCGCCGCTGGCGAAAAGGTGCCAATGTCGCTTGCCGCCTTAGTCGTTGCCATCTTCGGCCTATTCCACGGGGCGGCTCATGGCGCCGAGGCTCCGAGTGGCAGTTTCACTGGATATGCTGTGGGCTTTGCCCTGACCACGATGGTCCTTCATGCCTCTGGTTTCGCCATTGCCCGCCTGATCGAGCGCTTCACGAGCCAGGAGCCGGTGCGCGCCATTGGCGCCCTCGCCGCCGCTTCCGGGCTTGTTCTCGTACTGAGGTAGTCATGATCCCCGGAGAAATCATCGCGGCGCAGGGTGAGATCGAGCTCAACGCTGGCCGGGCGACGCTGACGATTGACGTCGCGAACACCGGTGACCGGCCGATCCAGGTCGGCAGCCATTACCACTTCTTCGAGACTAATCCGGCTCTCGTATTCGACCGCGAGAAGACCCGCGGTTTCCGCCTCGACATTGCTGCTGGCACAGCGGTCCGCTTCGAGCCGGGCCAGACCCGCGAGGTGCGCCTGGTCGCACTGGCTGGAAAGCGCGAGGTCTACGGCTTCCGCCAGGCCGTGATGGGCAAGCTCGATGGCAAGTCCCGCGGAACAAAAGCATCCAAGCGGCGGTCGTCCTGACCAAGGTCTATTCGGACGGCTCTGGTCCGCGCTCGCAGCTGGCCTCCCTTCATGCCTCTTCGCCACAATGTGGGCCTCGGTATGATCGAGCACTGGCGGAAATTGATCCTGGCATATCCTTGCGATGGTCTTTGGTAAGGCAGACATCCAGGTAAGACACTGTCATGACCAAGATGGCGACGATGACCAGCAAGGGCCAAATCACGGTGCCGGCCGAGGTGCGAGCGGATCTTCAGCTCGAAACGGGCGACAAGATCTTGTTCGAGCGCGACGAACATGGGACCTATCGGATCGCTGCACGCAAGCGCCCCAGTCTCGTCGACAGCGCGAGGCAACGACCCATCCGGAGCAACGTGAGCGTCGACGACCTCGATCGCCTGATTCAAGACTCTGTCGCCGAGGCCATGCGCGGCAAATCGCGGCGGGCGACGCGTGGGGCGCGGCGATGATCGGCATCGCAACAAACGTGCTGCTGAGGCTCTTCCTCGCAGACGTTGCCGATCAGCTGCGGCGTGCGCAGGCGGGTTTCAGGACGGCCTCCGAAGAGGGGCCTGTACACATCAATGCGATCGTACTGAGCGAGTTTGCCTGGACTCTCGCGAAAGGGTTCAAGCTTTCGCGCGCCAAGGTCGCGGTACACCGCCAGGACGTGCTCGAGGCCGACGATATCGATGTCATGCTTCGACCTGCCGCGGAGGCTGCATTGGCCTCCTACCGCAAGGGCAAGGCTGATTTTTTTGACTACAATCTCGCCGGCATCAACGCGGCAGTCGGCTGCACAACGACACTAACGTTCGATCGGGATGCACTCGACCATTCCCAGTTCTCACCCGTGCCTTGAGGTTCGATCATGCCGGCCAAAATCTCCCGTGCCGCCTATGCGCAGATGTTCGGCCCGACGACCGGCGATAAGGTGCGCCTCGCCGATACCGAGCTCGTCATCGAGGTCGAGCGTGACCTCACGATCTACGGCGAGGAGGTGAAGTTCGGCGGCGGCAAGGTGATCCGCGACGGCATGGGCCAGTCGCAGGTGACGAGCGCCAAGGGCGCGGTCGATACCGTGATCACCAATGCGCTCATTCTCGACCACACAGGCATCTACAAGGCCGACATCGGCATCAAGGCGGGGCGCATCGCCAGGATCGGGAAGGCCGGTAATCCTGACATCCAGCCGGGCGTCGACATCATCGTCGGCCCGGGCACGGATGTCATCGCGGGCGAAGGGAAGATCGTCACCGCGGGCGGATTCGACAGCCACATCCACTTCATCTGCCCGCAGCAGATCGACGACGCGCTGATGGCCGGCATGACGACGCTGCTCGGTGGCGGCACCGGCCCCTCACACGGAACCTTCGCGACCACCTGCACTCCGGGACCGTGGCACATCCAGATGATGTTGCGTGCGATCGACGCGGTGCCGGTCAACATCGGCATCGCCGCAAAAGGCAACACGTCACTCCCGGCCCCGCTCATCGAGATGGTCGAGGCGGGCGCCTGTGCCTTGAAGCTGCACGAGGACTGGGGGACGACGCCAGCCGCGATCGACAATTGCCTCTCCGTCGCCGACGACCATGACGTACAGGTGATGCTGCACTCCGATACGCTGAACGAGAGCGGCTTCGTCGAGGACACGATCGCGGCGTTCAAGGGCCGCACCATCCACGCCTTCCACACCGAAGGTGCTGGCGGCGGACACGCGCCCGACATCATCAGGATCGCGGGGCTCGCGAACGTGCTGCCATCCTCGACCAACCCGACACGGCCCTTCACCGTCAACACGCTCGACGAGCACCTCGACATGCTGATGGTCTGCCATCACCTGTCGCCGTCGATCCCGGAGGACCTCGCGTTCGCGGAAAGCCGCATCCGCAAGGAAACGATCGCAGCTGAAGACATCCTCCACGATCTCGGCGCGCTCTCGATGATGTCGTCTGACAGCCAGGCCATGGGGCGGATCGGCGAGGTGATCACGCGGACCTGGCAGACCGCGCACAAGATGAAGGTGCAACGGGGACCGTTGCCCGAGGATCGCGGCAAAGGGAACGACAACTTCCGCGCCCGCCGCTATGTCGCGAAGTACACGATCAACCCCGCGATAGCTCACGGTGTGGCACGCCACATCGGCTCGGTGGAGGCCGGCAAGCTCGCCGATCTCGTCGTCTGGTCGCCGGCTTTCTTCGGCGTGAAACCTGACTGCGTGATCAAGGGCGGCATGATCGTCGCGGCACCCATGGGTGATCCGAATGCCTCCATCCCGACGCCGCAGCCCGTGCACTACCGGCCGATGTTCGGCGCATACGGCGGCGCGGTCGCGGCGACCGCGCTTACGTTCACGTCGCAGGCGGCGGTTAGCGCGGGCCTCAGCCGCAAGCTCGGCCTCAAGAAACAGCTCGTCGCGGTCGAGAACGTGCGCGGCGGCATCTCGAAGAAGAGCATGATCCTGAATGATGCGACGCCCGACATCTCCGTTGATCCCGAAACCTACGAGGTGCGGGCCGACGGCGAGCTGCTCGTCTGCGAGCCGGCCAAGGTGCTGCCGATGGCGCAGCGCTACTTCCTGTTCTAGGATCGGGCGAGGCTAACGGCCTGCACGCAATCTCGAAATGTGAGGAATGAGCCATGATCTACGTCATCGCCACCATGACCCTGAAGCCCGGCACGCGCGAGAAGGTGCTGGCCGCGGCCAAGCCTTGCATCGCGGCGACGCGCAAGGAAAAGGGCTGCATCTTCTATGATCTGAACGTGAGCACGGACAATCCCGATCTCCTGACCTTCGTCGAGCGCTGGGAGACGCGCGAGGACCTCGCCGCGCACGCGAAGAGCGAACACATCAAGGTGTGGCGCGCGGCCTCGGGTGATCACGTGGCAAGCCGCATGATCGAGATCATCACGCCGTCAAGCGTCGATAAGATGTGAGCATGCGGATGCCGAGTGTCACGAGAGTTGCGCCCCGCGGCTCGGCTGCGTGGGGCACCGCCGTCGATACGATCACGCTCGACCGGCAATCGCGCTATCGCCGGCGCATGGCGATGACGAGCGACGGGGGCCGGCGTTTCCTGCTCGATCTTGCCGAGGCGACGTATCTCGAAGCCGGTGACCGGCTGTTGCTCGACGATGGCTCGGCGATCGAGGTGCGCTCGGCGGACGAGCAACTCCTGGAGATCACCGCTTCGGATCGCCACGCGCTCATGCGCATCGCTTGGCACATCGGCAATCGGCACACGCCCTGCGAGATCACGGACGCCGCGCTCTTTATTCAGGTGGACCATGTCCTGGCCGCGATGGTCGAGGGTCTCGGCGGCACAGCACGCGCTGTGATGCGGCCATTCGAGCCCGAGGGCGGTGCCTACGGCGGCAAGGGCGCGCTCGAGCACGGTCATCACCATCATGATCATGGCGATGGCCACAGCCATCATCATCACGAGCATGAGCATGCCGAGGCGAACGGCTCGAGCCGCCGCCCGAGCGTTTGGCGGCCCGATGGCGCTTGATCCGCCCTCTGCATCAGCACCGAACTCGGCGGTAGGGCACGCACTGCCCCCCGAGCAGCTGCTTAATGTCTGGCTTTCGCCGGCTTTTCCCGTCGGAAGCTTTGCCTACAGCCACGGCCTCGAGTGCGCTGTCGAGACCGGGCTCGTCGCCGATGCGGCGGGTCTGCGGGACTGGCTCGGCGACCTCGTTTCTCATGGATCGGCCTGGAACGACCTGGTGCTCGCCTCTATCGCGATGCGCGCCACGTCGGAACGCGCCTGGCCGTCTCTGGCGGGCGCCGCAGAGATCGCCCTCGCGCTGCAGCCATCGGCCGAGCGCCACCTCGAAACGTCGCAGCAGGGCGGCTCGTTTCTCGACCAGATTCTGGCCGCGTGGCGACACCCGGTCATTGATCAGGCGCTTATGGGGTTGCATGATGGCGATCGTCGCGAGCCGATCGCCTACCCGATCGCATTCGCCATCGCCGCAGGCGCGCACGGCGTGCCGATTCGCGCTTCACTCATCGCGCTCGGACTTGCTTTCGCTGGAAATCTCGTCTCGGCGGCGATCCGCCTTTCGGTGCTCGGCCAGACGGACGGACAGCGCGTCATCGCATCGCTGTCGGAGGAGATCGCCTCGGCGGCCGACCGTGCCGCAAGCGCGAGCGAGGACGAACTCGGCTCCATGACGCTCGTTTCGGACCTGATGTCGATCGAGCATGAAACCCAACGAACGAGGCTGTTCCGGTCATGACGACGATACCTGCAGAGGCGAGCGCAACGGTGCGCCGCACGCGATCCGGTCACGGCCCGCTGCGTGTCGGCATCGGCGGTCCGGTCGGCTCCGGCAAGACCACGCTCACCGAGAAGCTCTGCCGCGCCTTCCGCGACAAGCACGACATATGCGTCATCACCAACGACATCTACACCAAGGAGGATGCCGAAATCCTGATGCGGGCGCAGGCCCTGCCGCTC
>DAORNH010000148.1:8896-10427 GCA_035440865.1 Hyphomicrobiaceae bacterium
GTCGAGACCGGCGGCTGCCCGCATACCGCGATCCGCGAGGACTGCTCGATCAATCTTGCCGCGATCTCGACCATGCGAAAGCGCTTCCCCGATCTTGATCTCATCTTGATCGAATCGGGCGGCGACAATCTGGCGGCGACATTCTCGCCCGAGCTCGCCGATATTACGATCTATGTGATCGACGTCGCGCAGGGCGAGAAGATCCCGCGGAAAGGCGGGCCGGGCGTCACGCGGTCCGACCTGCTGGTCATCAACAAGACCGATCTTGCGCCCCATGTCGGCGCGCGCCTCGACGTGATGGCGTCCGACGCAGCCCGCCAACGTGGCGAGCGCCCCGTCGTCTTCGCCTGCATGCAGACGGGCGAGGGCGTCGTCGAGATCGCCCGCTTCATCGAGGAGGCCGGCGGGCTCGCGTGAGCGCCCGCCCGCACCTCTCGAAACGGGCAATCAGTACACGCGCGCCTTCGGCTCGATGTACTTCACCTCGTTGGTGAGCGTGTTGGTGTGGACAGGGCGGTAGTCGATGAAGACGCCGTGCGCCGTGGTGTCGGCCCAGGCGAGCGTGTGCTTCATCCACTCCTTGTCGTCGCGATTGGGGAAGTCCTCGCGAGCGTGCGCGCCGCGGCTCTCTTTCCGGTTCTCGGCGCCGGCCATGGTTACGGCGGCCTGCGCGATGAGGTTGTCATACTCGAGCGTCTCGACGAGGTCCGAGTTCCAGATCAGCGAGCGGTCTGTGACGCCGATGTCTCCCGAACCCTTCCAGATCTCCATGATGCCGTTCACGCCTTCGGTCAGCACCGGGCCATCGCGGAAGACGGCGCAGTTCGTCTGCATGACCTTCTGCATCTTCAAGCGCAAGGCGGCGGTCGGCGTGCCGCCCTTGGCATGGCGGAAGCGATCGAGTCGCGAGAGGGCGAAATCGATCGAGCTCGACGGCAAGGTCGCGTGGGCCTTTCCTTTTTCGGTGGTCGAGGCGGCGCGGAGCCCCGCGGCGCGGCCGAACACGACGAGGTCGATGAGCGAGTTCGAACCGAGCCGGTTGGCGCCGTGGACCGACACACAGGCCGCCTCGCCGATCGCCATGAGGCCCGGCACGACCGTGTCCGGGTTGCCGTTCTTCAGCGTGAGTACCTCGCCGTGATAGTTCGTCGGGATGCCGCCCATGTTGTAGTGGACCGTCGGCAGCACGGGGATCGGCTGACGACGGAGGTCGACGCCCGCAAACACCTTGGCGCTCTCGGTGATGCCGGGGAGCCGCTCGGCGAGAATTTTCGGGTCAAGATGGTCGAGGTGGAGGTAAATGTGGTCCTTCTCCGGCCCGACGCCGCGGCCTTCGCGGATTTCGACCGTCATTGAGCGTGAGACGACGTCGCGGGAGGCGAGATCCTTCACGTGCGGGGCATAGCGCTCCATGAAGCGCTCGCCGTTCGCGTTTGTGAGGTAGCCGCCCTCGCCGCGCGAGCCTTCGGTGATGAGCACGCCCGCGCCGTAAATGCCGGTCGGATGGAACTGGACGAATTCCATGTCCTGC
>DAORNH010000149.1:0-301 GCA_035440865.1 Hyphomicrobiaceae bacterium
CGGGCTCGGGCATCGCCTCGATCGCCGCTCGCCTTGCCGGTGCCGGCTCCGTGACCGCCAATGACATCGATCCTCTGGCGGGCCTCGCGGCGCGATCAAACGCGGGCCTGAATGGTGTGGCGATCGATATCTCGGGCGAGGACATGCTCGGTGCGCAGCCGCCTGCAGCCGATCTCGTGCTGCTCGCCGATCTCGTCTACGATCCCGAGGTCATGACGCGGACGACGGGGTTCCTGGAAATGGCGCGCCGTACAGGCCTCCCCGTTCTGATCGGTGACCGCACGGCGGCGCGCCGGCCGCC
>DAORNH010000149.1:353-2609 GCA_035440865.1 Hyphomicrobiaceae bacterium
AACCACTTCGATCGCGCCCGGGTCTGGAGCCTCCCGAGAGCATCGAGATCGTGATACGAGGGCCTGTCCGCACCTCCCGCTCCCCGCCAGGGACCAGTCCCTGGATCCGAACTGAAAGAGCCGATGCCGCGCTATGCCGTGATCATCGAATATGACGGCACGCCGTTCGTCGGCTGGCAGGCTCAGGCCGTGGGGCGGAGCGTGCAGTCGTGCCTGATCGAGGCGATCGGCCGCCTCACAGGCGAGCACGTGAAGCTGCAGGGGGCAGGGCGCACGGACTCAGGCGTGCACGCGAGCGGGCAGGTCGCCCACTTCGATCTCGAACGGGCCTGGCCGGCGGAGAAGATCCGCGACGGCCTCAATTACCACCTGCGCCCGGACCCGATCGGGATCGTCGCCGCGCGCGAGGTGGGGGTCGGGTTCGACGCGCGCTTTTCCGCGATCGGCCGGCACTATCGCTACCGTATCCTGGCGCGAAAGGCGCCGCCGATCCTCGATCTGAACCGCGTCTGGTGGGTGCCGCGCCCGCTCGACGCGAGCCTGATGGCCGAAGGCGCCCGCCATCTCGTCGGCCGCCACGACTTCACGACGTTCAGGGCGGCGGGCTGCCAGGCGGCCTCACCGGTGAAGTCGCTCGATTGTCTCGAGATCAGGCGGACAGGTGATGAGATCACTATCGTCGCCGGCGCGCGCTCGTTCCTCCACCATCAGGTGCGCTCGATCGTCGGCAGCCTGAAGCACGTCGGCGAAGGGCGCTGGGTGGCGGACGACATCCGTGCGGCGCTCGAAGCGAAGGACCGTACGCGCTGCGGCGCGCTCGCCCCCTCTCGCGGGCTATATCTCGTCGGTGTGGACTATCCGGAAGTGGCGCTCAAGGTCGCTACTTGAGCCGGGTTCCGGGCTCATACTGGCGCTCGAGCCGGTTGCCGTGGCGATGCAGCAACCGCCAGCGGCCGTTCTCGAGCCGGAAGATGTGCGTCACCCGGTTCGTCCACTCGGTCGGCGCGGCGAGGCCAGCGACCTTCACGCGGAATGTCTCGATGTCGGTGACGTAGGCGAGGTCGACGCCGACGACGGTCGACACGTTCTGATAGGAGACGGTGCCGCCCTTGAATTGCTGCCCGGCCCAATCCCAGCGGCGCGCGACGGCCTCCGCGCCCTTCTCGTAGCCGCCCCAGCCGTAGAAGCTCGTGACGTCGTCGCTATCGGAATGCAATGCCTTGATCGCTGAGACATCGCCGTCGGCGACATCGGCCATGGCTGCGCGCAAGCGAGCGAGCGCCGTGGCGAAGGCCTCATCGGGGCCGAGTGGGTGGGCCACCCGGGCTGGCATCAGTTGGTGCCGCTCATCTTCTCGATCTTCGCCTGCATGGCGGCGAGCTGCGCCTTGAGCTCCTGCAGCTCCTGCGTCTGTGCCGAGGGCTGGGCGGCGGGCGTTGCTGGACGGGTCGGGATCGAGGTCAGGACTGAGGGAAACGGCGGGAATTCGACTGCAGCGCGCGCGGCTGAGGGGGTGCCTGCCGGCTGGCTCGCGGGCGTCGCAGAGGGCTCGCCCGTGGGCGGCGAACCGGTGGACGACGTTTCGGGGCGGCGACCGGCCAGCGGTCCGAACGGCGTGAACATCGACATGGCCTGCTCGAAGAGCGCGAGGTTCTTCTTGGCCTGCTCCTGGTAGGCCTCGAACATGCTGGTGCCGAACGTGTTCGAGAACTGGCTGCGGAAGCGCTCCTGCTCGCGCGTGAACATGTCGAGGCTGAACTGCAGATAGCTCGGGACGAGCTTTTCGATGTTGCCGCCGTAGAAGCGGATGAGCTGGCGGAGGAACGGCACGGGAAGCAGCGTCTGCTCCGAGCGGCTCTCCTGCTCCATGATGATCTGGGTCAGCACCGAATGCGTGAGGTCGTCACCGGTCTTCGCGTCGTAGACGACGAAATCGCGCTCGCCCTTGACCATCTGTGCGAGGTCATCGAGCGTTACGTAGGTACTCGTCTCAGTATTATAGAGCCGCCTGTTGGCGTATTTCTTGATGACGACCGGCTCTTTCTTGTCCGATTGAGCTTCTGCCCGCTTCAACATGGCCGTCGCAGTCCTCAGTTTTCTGCATCGCAGCATAACCAATAGCACGTGGCTTCGCCGCTGTGAACGGGCGTCGTGCTTCATCATTGAGCCCGCTTGATGAATGCTCGGAGTGCATGGCCCACTACTGTTGTTGCAATTGCGTGGCTGATGGGCAACGAGTAAGCGTCGTGCCAGCAG
>DAORNH010000149.1:2619-5007 GCA_035440865.1 Hyphomicrobiaceae bacterium
CGACACACGCACTCCGCGCCCTACCAGCGGCCCATGTGGCCGTGACGTCCAGGGTCCCGCCCACGGTCGATCGCAGGAGCGATCCGCCCCTCGAGACAAGGAGCCACAGTCCTATGAGCAACGATGACACGACGATCGTGATTGCCTCTGCCGCGCGCACGCCAGTCGGCTCGTTCAACGGCGCATTCGCTGCGCTCCCGGCACACGAGCTCGGCAAGATCGCCATCAAGGCGGCACTGACACGCGCCGGCGTCGAGCCGGGCGACGTGTCCGAGGTGATCATGGGCCAGATTCTGGCGGCGGGCAGCGGCCAGAACCCGGCTCGCCAAGCCTCGATCAATGCCGGTATTCCGGTCGACGCGCCGGCCTGGGGCATGAACCAGCTGTGCGGCTCGGGCCTTCGCGCCGTCGCCCTCGGCGCCCAGCAGATCCTCGACGGTGCCAAGATCGTCGTCGCCGGTGGTCAGGAAAGCATGAGCCAGGCGCCGCACGTCATGCATCTGCGCGACGGCACAAAGATGGGCGATACCAAGCTCATCGACACGATGATCAAGGACGGCCTCTGGGACGCCTTCAACGGCTATCACATGGGGACGACCGCCGAGAACGTCGCCCGCCAGTGGCAGATCACGCGCGAGGAGCAGGACCGCTTCGCCGTCGCCTCGCAGAACAAGGCCGAGGCCGCCAAGAAGGCCGGCAAGTTCAAGGATGAGATCGCACCGGTCACCATCAAGGGCCGCAAGGGCGACACCATCATCGCCGAGGACGAGTACATCAAGGACGGTGTGACACTCGACGGCATTGCGAAGCTCCGCCCGGCCTTCGACCCTAAGGAGGGCACCGTGACGGCGGCCAACGCCTCCGGCATCAACGACGGCGCCGCGGCGATCGTGCTGATGACGGCCGCGGAGGCCAAGAAGCGCGGCATCAAGCCGCTCGCCCGCATCGTCTCGTGGGCGCATGCCGGCGTCGATCCCTCGATCATGGGCACCGGTCCAATTCCGGCCTCCAAGAAGGCGCTCGAGAAAGCCGGGTGGACCGTGAAGGACCTCGACCTGATCGAGGCGAACGAGGCCTTTGCCGCGCAGGCCATCGCCGTCAACAAGGGCCTCGGCTGGGACACGAGCAAAGTGAACGTCAACGGTGGCGCCATCGCCATTGGCCATCCGATCGGCGCCTCGGGTGCCCGCGTGCTGACGACGCTTCTCCACGAGATGAAGCGCCGCGACGCCAAGAAGGGCCTCGCCACGCTCTGCATCGGTGGCGGCATGGGCGTGGCCATGTGCGTCGCCCGCGACTGATCGCCGTCATTAACTTTGCCGCCCGGAAGGTGATTGCCGGCCGGGCGGTGTCGCGCAACGCTGAAAGCAAAACGCTTCAATCGAAAGAGTGAGCCTGGGGAGGGCACACCATGGGTCGGGTCGCAGTCGTCACAGGCGGAACGCGCGGCATCGGGCAGTCGATCTCGCTCGCACTCAAGGCGAAGGGCTATCGCGTTGCCGCGAACTATGCCGGCAACGACCAGGCCGCCCGCCAGTTCCAGGCCGACAGCGGCATCCCGATCTACAAGTTCGACGTCGGCGACTACGACGCCTGCGAGAAGGCGGTCGGCCAGATCGCGCGCGATCTCGGTCCGGTCGACGTGCTCGTCAATAATGCTGGCATCACGCGCGATACCGTGCTCCACCGCATGGCGAAGCACCAGTGGGCGGACGTGATCCGCACCAACCTCGACAGCGTCTACAACATGTCGCGACTGGTGATCGACGGCATGCGCTCGCGTAATTTCGGCCGCATCATCTCGATCTCCTCGATCAACGGCCGCAAGGGCCAGTTCGGCCAGGCGAACTACGCGGCGGCCAAGGCGGGCCTCGTCGGCTTCTCGAAGGCCGTCGCTCTCGAAGGCGCCGCCAAGGGTATCACCTGCAACGTCATCGCACCCGGCTACATCAACACCGAGATGGTGGCCGCGGTGCCGAAGGACGTGCTCGACACGAAGATCCTGCCGCTGATCCCGGTCGGCCGCCTCGGCACGGCCGAGGAGATCGCGCGCTGCGTCGTCTTCCTTGCGGCGGACGAGGCCGGCTTCATCACCGGCGCCTGCCTCGATGCGAACGGCGGCCAGTACATGGCGACGTGATCGGGCGCCGCACGAGCCCGATCGATCTCTGACGCGCACCTGCCATCGCATGGCGTCGCTCGCATCCCCGACGGCGCCATGCCATCATGGCCGTGAGAGCGCCATAGCAGGGAGCACGCCATGCCTCAGACCATCGAGATCGGGGACATCCGCATCGACCGGGTCATCGAGATGGAGGCGCCGCTCTTCGACCCGCTGACGTTCTTCCCGAGCCTCGGCAAGGAGCGGCTCGAGGCGAACCTCGATTG
>DAORNH010000149.1:5017-10017 GCA_035440865.1 Hyphomicrobiaceae bacterium
CTCGCGCCCCGCCACTACGACCCGAAGACGGGCAAGATCATTCTGTGCATCCAGAGCTACGTGGTGCGCACCAAGCACCACACCATTCTGGTGGATACCTGCGTCGGAAACGACAAGCACCGCCCGCACCGCCCCTTCTGGCACCTCCAGAAGGCGAAGACCTACGAGGACGGCCTCAAGTCCGTCGGCCTCGGCTTCGACGACATCGATTTCGTCACTTGCACGCACCTCCACGTCGATCACGTCGGCTGGAACACGCGGCTCGAAAACGGGCGCTGGGTCCCGACCTTCAAGAACGCGCGCTACCTCATGTCGAAGACCGAGCTCGATCATTGGACGGAGCGCGAGAAGAAGGACGCCTCGACCTGTCCGTGGATCACCGATTCCGTGCTGCCGATCGTCGCCGCCAACAAGGCCGATCTCGTCACGAGCAAACACGTCCTCAACGATATCGTCCACTTCATTCCGACGCCTGGCCACACCATCGATCACTTCTCGGTGCGCGTCGGCCGCAAGGGCGCGGATGCCGTCATCGCAGGCGACATGATCCACTCGCCGATCCAGGCGCGCTATCCCGAAATAGGCATGATGTCGGACTATGATTCAGCTCAGGCCGGCCGGTCGAGGCGCGAGCTCTTCGGCAGTCTCTGCGATACCTCGACCTTGATGTGCACGGGTCACTTCGCCTCTCCCTCGACCGGGCACGTGACGCGCTGGGACGACGGCTTCCGCATCGAGTGAGCGCAAAACCGCCGCGTTGAAACACGATCTTATCCATCCTCTGGCATCGTCGAGCCGGTGTGGGGAGGGGTGGGTCATGGCGGAAGCATTGCGCGAGCTCGCGGCGAACCTTGCCGGCGCCGAAAAGCGTCGCGTGCGCTTTACCTCGATCCAGGGGCTCGAGCGGGGTGACCTGCCGCTCGCCTGCGAGGTGTGGTGCGACGATCTCTATCGCTCGCCCTGGGCCGAGCGCGACACCATGAAGCTCGCGACGCTGTTCGTTCGTTACATCTGCAACCCGAATCCAACCGCCGTGCTCATGCAGCAGATCGAGCGGCAGTGCCAGCTCGCGAGGCCGGAACTCGTCCGCGTGCTCGCCCTGATGAAAAGCTACGGCGCCGTGGACAGCTTCATGATCGAGCGCGACGACCTCCGCCTCTATCTCAACCTGACGCGCCTCCAGCGCCTGCGCGTCCTCGAGGTGAAGCACCGACTGGCCGAGCTTCAGTCGAGTTCCGGTGTCGTCTGAGCGTGCCGCGAGCTGTGCCGGAAAGTGCTCTCGCGAGCCCAAATCGCATGTGAGGCGCGCCCGATCGGCGTCCCGACGTGCGCTGCAGCGCTAAGAGGCCCCCATGCGATCGATGCTCATTGCTGCCGCAGTGATCCCTGCACTCATGGCGAGTTCGCAGTCGGCACTCGCCTGCACGCCACCAACCGTCGCGCTGATCGAAAGCCTTGCTAGCCTGCCCGAGCCGCCAATCCCGACAAAGTGCGGATCGGATCGAAACGAATTCATGCGGCTCGCCCACCTCAAGGACTGGAAGGGCGCGCTGGCCGCCTACGAGCGTCATCTCACGTCCTGGTTTGGCCGGCAGGAGGCCGGCACCGCCGACGCGCGGGCGACGCTCGACTATCTGCGCCGCAAGGCGGCCGGCAACTGAATCGAGGCAGCACGCCATGCCCTCCACCGCCCGCCGAGGGGAACGCGAGGCATGATGGCGACGAAATGCGGGTTGGCGCAGCTTCTCTTCGTGTTTACGTTGCGGCGCACATCGTGCGCGTGACGCACCCGAGGAGGCGTGCCTTGACCGACGGCATCATTGAGAAACGCGTCACGGACGGCAAGCTGGCCGCCGCGCTGCCCGATATCGACCTGCCGACGCTCGCCGACGTGGAGGCTGCGCGGAAGCTCATCGCCGGCCATGTGCTGGTCACGGCCTGCTCCGAGAGCCGCACGCTCTCCGAGATATGCGGGGCGCGCGTCTGGCTGAAGCAGGAAAACATGCAGTTCACCGCCGCCTTCAAGGAGCGCGGCGCGATCAACCGGCTCTCCGCATTGACCCCTGAGGAGAGGAAGCGCGGCGTTATCGCCATGTCGGCCGGCAACCACGCGCAAGGCGTCGCCTATCACGCGCGGCGCCTCTCGATCCCCTCGACCATCGTGATGCCGATCGGCACACCCATGGTGAAGGTCGAGAATACGCGCCGGCACGGCGCCAAGGTCATCGTCACAGGCGACACTCTCGAGGACGCGGCGGTCTTCGCGCGCGAGCACGGCCGCGAGAAGGGCCTCACCTTCATCCACCCCTACGACGACAAGCTCGTCGCCGCGGGCCAGGGCACGATCGCGCTCGAGATGCTCGGCGCCGCGCCGGAGATCGATACGCTCGTCATCCCGATCGGCGGCGGCGGCCTCATCTCCGGCATGGCGGTCGCGGCCAAGGCGCTGGTGCCGACGATCCGGATCGTCGGCGTGCAGGCGCAACTCTATCCCTCGATGTACAACGCGATCATGGGGACGAGCCTGCCGATGCGCGGCGATACGCTCGCCGAAGGAATCGCCGTGAAGACGCCCGGGCGGCTCACGACCGAGATCGTGCGCAAGCATGTCGACGACATCGTGCTCGTCACGGAGGCCGATCTCGAGCGCGCGGTGAGCCTCCTCATCAACATCGAGAAGACGGTGGTGGAGGGCGCCGGTGCCGCGGGGCTTGCAGCGCTCATCGCGCATCGCGCGCACTTCGCGGGCCGCAACGTCGGTCTCGTCCTCTGCGGCGGCAACATCGATACGCGCCTCCTCGCGAGCGTGCTGACGCGCGAGCTCGCACGCGACGGGCGCCTCTCCCAGCTCGCGATCGATCTCGTCGACCGGCCGGGCCAGCTCGCGCTCGTCGCCCAGGTGATCGGGGAGGCCGGCGCCAACGTCGTCGAGGTCTCGCATCAGCGCGTCTTCTCCGATCTGCCGGCGAAGGGCGCGCTCCTCGAGGTCGTGATCGAGACGCGCGACCGAAACCACCGCGACGACGCCATTCGCCTCCTCAAGGAGCGCGGCTTCAACCTGGAGGTCGTCGGCAACCAGGGCGGCCGGCGCTGAGGCGCGCGCGGGCGGGATGCCTGGCGCGCCGCCGATATCGACGTGTCCCTTGTCGCCGTGCTAGATCACCCGCCGGAATGCGCCCGTAGCTCAGCCGGATAGAGCACCCGCCTTCTAAGCGGGTGGTCGCAGGTTCGACTCCTGCCGGGCGCGCCACAAGCACGATTGTCCGATAGAGACTAGGATCGGGCGGTGCCCGGCGCACGGGCAACGCAATTCACTCGGGCCTGTGGCATATTGACCGGCGCTGCCTTCGCCAACGCGCCGCCACTCGTCAAGGTAGCCGCCACAACAGTGCGAGAAACTCATTCTCGGTAAGCCCTACCTGCTCGATGACATCGGAGAGTGTCTCGCGCGGGATGTCCTTAGCCCTTATGCACCGAGACCGTGGTTGCGCGCGAAGGATCGCTGCTATGCACGGGTCGCCGATGGCTCCCTTTGCAGCTGGTGACGACGAACCCGGGCTTCTCCAGTGCGCGAATGACCTCCGGGCCTTTAGTGAGGGCTGCGCCTGGCATTCATGCGGCAAGCGCCACTGAGTGCAGCCACATGGCATCTTGCGCCGGTATCGGCTCGCCGCGGGCGGTGCGATCCTCGATAGCCAGCTCGATGGCTTCCTTTGCCAAAGCGAGGGCTTCGGTCTCATCGTCGGCAAAGGTCATGATCTCCGGGAACGCGGGCACGCGCACGGTAAGGCCCCCCTTGGGCTCCTGCAGACGCAGAACGTCCAATGCTCGGGCGACGGACGCGTCGGAGTTCCTTGAGTGGCACACCGCATGTCGATCATCGTATCACTCCCCGCACGCTTGGTCCTTTTCCTCGCCCCTCCATCGTCCCTTGCCGCTCGCAGTTAGCCCGAGGCCCAGCTGCGCGAGGAGCCAACGGGCGCCGAGATTGACGGCGCTCGGCGGAACGTGTCAGGCAAGCGTCGCACGATCTTCATCCGCGAAACCGGCCGGGCGCTCCCATGCATCACTTCGATTATCGCGACGGCGTCCTCCACGCCGAAGACGTGAGCCTCGAGCGGATCGCGCGGGAGGTCGGCACCCCCGTCTACGTCTACTCGGCGGCGACGCTAGAGCGCCACTACACGCTTTTCGCCGAGGCCGTCGGCGCGCCACGCCACAAGGTCTTCTACGCGATGAAGGCCAACGGCAATCTCGCCGTAATGGCGACGCTCGCGCGGCTCGGCGCGGGCATCGACACGGTGTCGGAGGGCGAGATCCGCAAGGCGCGGGCCGCCGGCGTGCCGGCTGAGAGGATCGTCTTCTCCGGTGTTGGCAAGAGCCGGCGCGAGCTCGCCTTTGCGGTCGGCGAAGGCATCTACCAGGTGAACATCGAGACCGAGAGCGAGCTCGACATGCTCGATCTGGTCGCGCAGGCGGCCGGCAAGCGGCAAGCCGCCGTATTCCGCGTCAATCCGGACGTGGGCGACGGCGGCAACGCCGACATCACGACGGGCTCGGATGCCAACAAGTTCGGCGTGTCGTTCGCGGATATCCCGCGCCTCTATGCGCGCGCGGCGACCTTGCCGGGCGTGCGCATGCTGGGGCTCGCCGTGCATATCGGCAGCCTGATCGATCGCATCGACAGCCTCGAGGCTGCGTTCAAGCGCATGGCGGAGCTTGTGGTGGCACTGAGGCAAGCGGGGCATCACGTCGAGCGCGTCGATCTTGGCGGCGGCCTCGCGATCCCTTATCGCATGAGCGAGCCGTTCGAGCACGGTCCCGATCTCATCCACGAGTATGCGAGGATGGTCGAGCGCGTCATCGGTCCATTGGGTGTCGAGCACGGCTTCGAGCCGGGCCGCATCATCGTCGGCAATGCCGGCGTTCTTCTGAGCGAGGTCTTGCACCTCAACAAGCGCCGCACGAAGACGTTTGCAGTTCTCGATGCGGCCATGAAC
>DAORNH010000149.1:10167-10394 GCA_035440865.1 Hyphomicrobiaceae bacterium
GAGCGCGCGCCGGGCGATCTCGTCGCCTTCAAGTCGGCAGGCGCCTACGGCGCCGCGATGTCGTCGTCGTACAATGCGCGGCCGCTCGTTGCCGAGGTGCTGGTGAAGGGCGGGGCGTACTCAGTCGTCCGCCCGCGCCAGACTTATGAGGAACTCATCGGCCAGGACCGCATTCCGGCCTGGCTCGACACGCGCTGACCGCGAGGCGGCCTACTGCGGCACGGCGG
>DAORNH010000150.1:0-9215 GCA_035440865.1 Hyphomicrobiaceae bacterium
CGGGGATCGGCACGGCCGAGAGCAGCGCCTCGGTGTAGGGGTGCTTCGGGTTGGAGAACAGCGTGTCGGTCGGCGCCTCCTCGACGATGCGGCCGAGATACATGACGGCGACCCGGCTCGCCATGTGCTCGACGACGGCGAGGTTGTGGCTGATGACGAGGTAGGTGAGGCCGAGCGACCGGCGCAGCTCCTCGAGCAGGTTGAGGATCTGCGACTGCACCGAGACGTCGAGCGCGGTCGTCGGTTCGTCGCAGATCACCATGCGCGGCCGGTTGATGAGGGCGCGGGCGATCGCGACGCGCTGGCGCTGGCCGCCGGAGAGCTGGCTCGGGTAGTTGTCGTAAAGGCGGCGGTTGAGGCCTACGAGCTCCATCATCTCTTCGACGCGACGGCGCCACGTCGCGGGCTCGGGATCGCCCTGAACCTTCAACGGAAGCGCGATGATCGAGCCGATCGACTTTCTCGGATTGAGGGACGAGTACGGGTCCTGGAACACGGGCTGCACGAGGCGCGCCACCTCATGGCGCGGCAGGCTGCCGATCGGCTTGCCGTCGATCTGGATCTCGCCCGAGGTCGGCGCGAGGAGCCCCAAGAGCATGCGCGCGAGCGTGGTCTTGCCGCAACCCGATTCTCCGACGAGCGCGACAACCTCGCCCTGCGCAACCGAGAGCGAGATGCCATTGACGGCGCGGAGCGGTCGCTTGCCGCGCATGAAGCCGCGCGAAACCATGAATGTGCGCGAGACATCGCGTGCTTCGAGCATTGCCGTCATGCTGTGGCTCCTGCCGGCATCATCGCGCCGCTCTTCAGGCATCGGACGAGATGGACGGACGCCGTCGTCGTGGTCGTCCGCGGCGGCGCGAGGGCCACGGGGGCTGCGCGGCAGCCGGCGTCCCCGATCGGGCAGCGGCTCGCGAAATGGCAGCCCTGGATGGCGCCGACGAGCGAGGGCACCATGCCGGGGATAGTGCCGAGCGCGTCACCTCGCTTCGTGCGGCCTGGGATCGGGATGCAGGCGAGGAGCCCGCGCGTGTAGGGGTGGCTTGGGCGGCGGAAGATCTGCTCGGCCGTGCCCGTCTCGACCACCTGGCCCGCGTACATGACGACGACGCGCGTCGCGATCCGGGCAACGATCCCGAGATCGTGGGTGATGAGAATGAGCCCCATGCGCAGCTCCCGCTGCAACTCGGCGAGCAGGTGGAGGATCTGCGCCTGGATCGTCACGTCGAGTGCGGTCGTCGGCTCGTCGGCGACGATCAGGTCCGGTCCGCACATCAGCGCCATGGCGATCATGACGCGTTGGCGGAGCCCGCCCGAGAGCTGGTGGGGATACTGGCCGAGGCGCTCGGCTGCCGCCGTGATGCCGACCCGCTCGAGCAGGTTGATCGCGCGGGCGCGCGCGTCACTCGTCGAGACGCGCTTGTGCCGGCGCATCGCCTCAATGAGCTGGTTACCGATCGTGTAGGCCGGATTGAGCGACGTCATCGGCTCCTGGAAAATCATCGCCATGCGGTTGCCACGCAGGTCCGACATCTGCCGCTCGGATAGGCGCGTCATGTCGGTGTCGGCGATCTCCAGGCGGCGGGCGCTGCGCTTAGCGCGCGAGGGGAGGAGGTCCATGATGGCGAGCGCGGTCAGCGACTTGCCGCAGCCGGATTCGCCGACAATGCAGACCGTCTCGCCGCGATCGACCGTGAAGGACACATCCTGCACGGGATGCAGCGTGCCCGCGGGGACAGGGATCTTTACGTCGAGGCCGTCGACGGTGAGGATGCGCTCGGTCATGCGGGCTCTGCTGCTTCGATGAAGTCTTGCGGTGCCACGATATCGATCCCGCGAAAGGGGTGGAGATTTAGGAGATCGTCGTCGCGGGTGAGGATCATGCCCGGTTCTCCGGCGCCGTCACATCGCGCAGGCCGTCGCCGAGCAGGTTGATCGACAAGACGAGCAAGAAGAGTGCGAGGCCAGGGATCGCAATCAGCCACGCTTCAAAGAACATGAGGTTCTTGGCTTCCGAAACCATCAGTCCCCATGACGGCGTCGGCGGCTGCACGCCGAGACCCAGGAACGAGAGCGCGGCCTCGAGCAGCACCGCATGAGCCATCTCGAGGGTGGCGACGACGATCAGGTGGTTCATCACGTTGGGCGCGACCTCGGTCAGAAGGATGCGCGTCGTCGAGCAGCCGACCGCCTCCGCCGCCGTGATGAACTCGCGCGAGCGCACCTGCTGCGTCGCCGAGCGCATGACGACGGCGAAGCGGTCCCAGATGAGAAGTCCGAGCACCCAGATGACGACCTGCAGCGACGAGCCGACGAGGCTCACGACCGCGAGTGCAACCAGCACGACGGGCATCGAGAGACGTGTCGTGACGATGAAATTCACGACCATGTCGACCCGGCCGCCGAAATAGCCGGCGATAACGCCGAGCGTGGTGCCGATGGCGCCAGAGATGAGCATCGCGGCAAAGCCGATGTAGAGCGAGACGCGGGCGCCGTGGATGAGGCGCGAGAGATAGTCGCGGCCGAGGTGGTCGGTGCCGAGGATATGCGCCCACGTCGCCTTGGCGCTCGCGTGCCAGATGGGAGGGATGAGCTTGCGCTCCAAGTCCTGAGCGAGCGGATCGTGCGGTGCGATGACGTCGGCGAGCAGCGCCATCAGGATCATGACGATCAGTACGAGCGAGCCGATCATCAGCCCCCAGTGACGGACGATGCGCCGGCGCATGAGCGCGCCGGGCGAAGGCGCCAGGATTTCGGCGGCGGTCGGCATGCCGGCGGCGGGAGCGCCGATCGAGACGTTGGCCATGTCATGCCACCCGGATGCGAGGGTCGAGGAAGGCGTTCAGGAGATCGGCGAGAAAGGTCAGGAGGATGTAGATCATCGAAAGGATGAGCACGATCGCCTGCATCATCGGCAGGTCCTTCCGCTGGATCGATTCCCAGGCGAGATAGCCGAGGCCATTGATCTGGAAAATCGATTCGATCACGATCGAGCCGCCGAGCATGAAGCCGAATTGGACCGCGGCAAGCGACACGACCGGGATGATGGCGTTCCTCAACGCATGCTTGAACAGCACGGTGATCGGCCGGAGGCCCTTGGCGCGCGCCGTGCGGATGTAGTCCGAGGCGAGCACGTCGAGCATGCCTGCGCGGGTCAGCCGCATCACGCCCGGCGCTAGATAGTAGCCAAGCGCGATTGCCGGCATCACGAAGTTCGCCCAGCTGTCTGAGCCGGTGATAGGGAGCTGGATGCGCGTCGACCACCAGTAGAGATTGATGTTGAGGCCATAGATGCCGAGCCAGAGCATCAAGGTGAGCGCGAACCAAAACGAGGGCATTGCCTGGCCGAGCACGGCGATGCCGAGCGCGGTGCGGTCGACGATGCTGTTCGGGCGGACGGCCGCGACGACGCCGAGCGGGATCGCGAGGACAAGCGCGAAGGTGATCGCGCAGAGCGCCAAGGTCATCGTGACGGGGAGGCGCGAGAAGATGACGTCGGCGACCGGCTGGCGGAGATTGTAGGAGCGGCCGAGATCTCCGGTCACGGCGCCCTTGAGCCAGTCGAAGTACTGCACCGGGATAGGCCGGTCGAAGCCGTAGAACTTGCGGATGTTGTCGATGTCCTCGGGCCGCGCGCCCTCGCCCGCCATGGCGATCGCGGGATCGCCGGAGACATAGATCATCGAGAAGGTGATCAGCGACACGGTGAGCGCGACCAGGATCGCGATGCCGAGACGCTTCAACGAGTAGACGAGCATGGGACCTCATCGCCGGACGAGCGCCCACGATAGAGGCGAGCGCGCCCCGCCACAACGGTTTCACTGAGCCGTGGTTCACCAGTCCCGATATCAGCACACGCGAATGTTGGTGCCGCATGCACGGAGGCGACACCTGCGCGACGGTGTGCTATCGGCAACTGCTCCCGCTCAACGGATGTCCGACATGCGCCGAAGCGACGACAGCAAGCATCTGAGACTTGGCGTCAACATCGATCACGTGGCGACCGTGCGCAATGCCCGCGGCGGCGCGCATCCCGACCCCGTACGCGCGGCGCAGGCGGCGATCGAGGCGGGCGCCGACGGCATCACCGCTCACCTGCGCGAGGATCGCCGTCACATCCGCGACGACGATATCCGCCGGTTGAAGGCCGAGATCACGCGCCCGCTCAACTTCGAGATGGCGGCGACCGAGGAGATGGCGCGCATCGCGCTCGCGACGCTGCCGAATGCCTGCTGTCTCGTCCCGGAGAAGCGCGAGGAGCGCACGACCGAAGGTGGCCTCGATGTCGTCGGCCAGGGGAACACGCTACAAGGATATATCGCGCGGCTAAAGGCAAAGGGTATCCGCGTCTCGCTGTTCATCGAGCCCGACCTGAGGGCGGTCGAGGCGTCGGCGCGATTGGGCGCTGACATCGTCGAGTTGCATACCGGCACGTATTGCGAGAAGGCGCTCGCCCATGATGCCGACCGCGTGCGTCTCGAGATCGAGCGCATCGCGCGCGCGGCGACCCACGCCAAGGCCGCGGGCCTCGAGGTGCACGCCGGTCATGGCCTCACCTATCTCACCGTCGGCCCGATCGCGCGCATGCCCGAGATGGTCGAACTCAACATCGGCCACTTTCTCATCGGCGAGGCGATATTCGTCGGGCTCCGCGGTGCCATTGGCGAGATGCGACGCCTGATGGACGAGGCGCGGGCCCGATGATCATCGGCATCGGCAACGACATGATCGACATCCGGCGCATCGAGGAGACGCTCGAGCGGTTCGGCGACCGCTTCGTCAATCGCATCTTCACGCCGGTCGAGCAGCGCAAGTCGGACCGGCGCAACAAGCGGGCGGCCTCCTACGCCCGCCGCTTTGCCGCCAAGGAAGCGTGCTCGAAGGCGCTCGGCACCGGGCTCCGAAAAGGCGTTTTCTGGCGCGATATGGGCGTCGTCAATCTGCCGTCGGGGCGGCCAACAATAGCCCTCACGGGAGGGGCTGCAGCCCAGCTCGAGCGGATCACGCCCGCGGGCCACAGGGCGCAGATCGACGTGACGATCACCGACGATTTTCCCTGGGCGCAGGCGATCGTCATCATCTCGGCCGTGCCGAGTTCGGGCGCCTGACGGCTGAGCTCAATCGAGGGGACAAGTCTCGCATGGTGACTCGCAAGCGCGCACCGGAAACCTGGCCGGAAGCCATCTGGGATTTCGCCCGCTTCATCATCTATTTCGCGCTCATCTGGTACGTGATCCGCTGCTTCCTGTTCCAGATGTTCAACATCCCCTCGGGCTCGATGAAGGAGACGCTGCTCGTCGGCGACTACATCGTCGTCTCGAAGACGTCGTACGGCTACAGCCGGTATTCCTTTCCGCGCATCGCCACGCTCTGCATCCCGAGGACCGACAAGTGCGTGTCGTTCCGCGTGCTCCCGGACCTCGTGACGGGACGGGTGTGGGCGGCGACCCCGAAGCGTGGCGATGTCGCCGTCTTCCGCCTGCCGAGCAATACCTCGACGGACTACATCAAGCGCGTGATCGGCTTGCCCGGTGAGACAATCCAGGTGAAGGGCGGCATCGTCTACATCGACGGCAAGGCCGTGCCGCGCCAGCGAGTCGACGATTTCGTCGAGCGGGACGCGGAGGGGCGCATCCGGCGCACGCCGCGCTACGAGGAAGTGCTGCCGAACGGCGTCAAGTTCCACGTCCTCGACGAGATGCAGGACGGTCCCTTCGACGATACCGCGCTCTTCAAGGTGCCCGAGGGGCACTATTTCATGATGGGCGACAATCGCGACAACTCGCTCGACAGCCGCGACCAGACGCCGGACGGCGTCGGCTTCGTGCCGCTCGAGAACTTCATCGGCCGTGCCAATGCAGTCGTGATCTCGCTTGCGCTCGAGGAGCCGTGGCGGTTCCCGTTGCGCGAGCCATGGCGCTGGCCCTCGGACGTGCGCTGGGGGCGCTTCTTTTCCGGGATCAGATAGTGTCAGGCCGTTGCCGTTTGCCCGATTCGCGTGGCGAAACCGCAACATGACAGGATTGCCCGCGTCAGTCGTGCAATTGCCCGGGATCGCCCTTCGAGCTATAGGAGCGCCTTGCGACCCCTTTCGCGCGCCGTAGCGGATGGGCCGATCGGAGGCCTGATGAGCAGCCTGCAATCCCATTCGACGCGCACGCAACATGGCGGCTGGCGTGAGGTCGTCAGCATCGTCGTCTATGCGCTCGTTCTCGCGTTCCTCGTGCGCGTGTTCTTCTTCCAGCCCTTCAACATTCCGTCGGGCTCCATGAAGGGCACGCTGCTCGTCGGCGACTACCTGTTCGTCTCGAAATTCTCCTACGGCTACAGCAAGTACACGTTCCCGCGCATCGTGACGCTGTGCGTCCCCTTCACCGAGAACTGCGTCACCTTCCGCGTGCTCCCTGATCTCTTCGCCGGGCGCGTGATGGCGGAACGGCCGAAGCGCGGCGATGTCGCGGTCTTCAAGCTGCCACGCGACAATTCGACCGACTACATAAAGCGGGTGATCGGCCTGCCGGGAGATGTCATCCTGATGAAGGACGGCGTCCTGCACATCAATGGCGTCGCCGTGCCGAAGCGGCGCGTCGAGGACTTCATCGAGTACGACGAGGCTGGTAATGCACGGCGCACTGCGCGCTACGAGGAGACCTTGCCAGAGGGCGTCAAGTATTTCGTCCTCGACCAGTATCCCAACAACTCCTCGGACAATGCCGGCCCCTTCAAAGTGCCGGCGGACCATTACTTCATGATGGGGGACAACAGGGACAATTCGACGGACAGCCGCGATCAGAGTCGCGGCGGCGTGGGCTTCGTTCCGTTCGAGAATTTTGTCGGCCGCGCCCTCGTGATCTTCTTTTCTGCGGCGACCGAGGAGGCCTGGCAGTTCCGGCTGACGCGGCCCTGGCGCTGGCCCGCCGATATCCGGTGGGAGCGCTTCTTCACGCGGATCAAGTGACTCCTCGGAGCGAGCGTGTGACCGGAGCGCGCAAATACAAGGACCTCGAGGCGGCCCTCGGATACCGGTTCAAGAGCCGCGAGCTGCTGTCGCGGGCGCTCACTCATGCGAGCATCCGCGCGTCCAAGACGGAGCGCATGGACAACGAGCGGCTCGAGTTTCTCGGTGACCGCGTGCTCGGTCTCGCCATCGCCGAGCTAATGATCGAGCGGCATCCTCAAGCCCCTGAGGGCGAGTTGGCGCGCCGCTTCAACAAGCATGTGCGGCGCGAGGCCTGCGCCGCTGTCGCGAGGAAGCTCGACCTCGGCCGGCTGCTGATCCTGTCCGACTCCGAGGCCGGCAGCGGCGGACGCGACAAGGATACCATCCTGGCCGACGCCATGGAGGCGCTGCTGGCCGGACTTTTCCTCGAGGCAGGCTTCGAGGGGGCGCGAGCCGTCATCCGTGAGCTGTGGGCAGGGATCGGCGAGATCGGGCCATCGTCCGCGATGACGGATCCGAAGTCGGCGCTGCAGGAGTGGGCGCAGGGGCGCGGGCTGGCGTTGCCGGAGTACGTCGAGCTTCATCGCACCGGGCCTGACCACCAGCCGCGCTTTACGGCCGAGGTGCGCATTGCCGGCGTCAAGCCCGCAACGGGCGAGGGGACGAGCAAACGGTCGGCCGAGCAGGCCGCTGCAACCCACCTCCTCTCCCGGGAAGGTGTTTGGAGCATCGAAACCAATGGCTGACGAGGCCGAGACGCGGCGTTGCGCGTTCGTTGCCATCATAGGAGCACCCAACGCCGGCAAGTCGACGCTCGTCAACGCGCTCGTCGGCACGAAGGTGACCATCGTCAGCCACAAGGTGCAGACGACGCGCATGCCGGTCCGCGGCATCGTCATGGCGGGAGCGAGCCAGATCGTTCTCGTCGACACGCCGGGCATCTTCCAGCCGAAGCGCCGGCTAGACCGCGCCATGGTGGGCGCCGCCTGGGGCCGGGCCGGCGATGCCGACATAGTCCTGCTGCTGATTGATGCGGCGCGCGGCATCGACGAGGACACCGGGCGCATCTTGACCGGCCTCGGCCGACTGAAGCGTCCGGCGATACTCGCCCTCAACAAGGTCGACCGGGTCGAGAAGGAGAGCCTGCTCGCGCTCGCCAAGGAGCTCAACGAGCGCCACACCTTTGACGAGACATTCATGATCTCGGCGCTCGACGGCAGCGGCGTCGCACACCTGAAGGCGCGGCTCGCCGAGCGCGCGCCGCCGGGGCCGTGGCACTTCCCCGAGGATGACGTCTCCGACTTGCCGATGCGCATGCTCGCCTCCGAGATCACGCGCGAGCGCATCTACAAATGGCTGCACGACGAGCTGCCGTACTCGATCACGGTCGAGACGCAGGCTTGGAAGGAGCTGCGAGACGGCTCTGTCCGTATCGAGCAGACTATCTTTGTCGAGCGTGACGGGCAGAAGGGGATCGTGCTCGGCAAGGGCGGGCATACGGTGAAACAGATCTCGAGCGAGGCACGCTCGGAGATTGCCTCAGTCATAGAGAAGCCCGTACATCTCTTCCTGTTCGTGAAGGTGCGCGAGCGCTGGGGCGACGACCCCGAGCGCTACCGCGAGATGGGGCTCGACTACCCCAAGGACTGACGCGCCAGGATGCGAGGGATGAAATGACCGCCAACAGCGGGGCCGGGCATGCGCAGAGCAGGCCCGATGCAGTCGCAGCCATGCTGCGGCCGCGCTCGATCGCCATCGTCGGCGCGACGCCCGACCCGATCAAGCTCAACGGCCGGCCGCAGTTCTTTCTGGAGCGCGACGGCTATGCGGGCGAGATCTGGCCGGTGAACCCACGCTATGCCGACATCCGTGGGCGCAAGTGCTATCCGGACATCGCCGCTCTCCCCGGCGCGCCCGACATGGCGATCATCGCGGTTGCGGCTGAGCGCGCGAGAGAGATCGTGGCGGCGCTTGGCGCCAGGGGATGTCCGGTCGCGGTACTCTTCTCGTCCGGGTTTGGCGAGCTCGGCGAGGCGGGGAAGCGTCTCGAGGCGGAGCTCGTTGCAACGGCGCGGGCGACCGGCATCCGCCTCTGCGGCCCCAACACGCTCGGCCTCATCAATGCCTTCGAGCGCATGCCCGCGACCTTCAGCCAGTATGCCGATGCCCCGCCGCTCGCTGGCCCCTGCGGCTTCGCGAGCCAATCGGGCGCCTTCGGCACCGGTATCTCCGCCATGGCGCGGAGCCGCGGCCTCGGCCTCGGCTATTTCGTCTC
>DAORNH010000150.1:9326-10384 GCA_035440865.1 Hyphomicrobiaceae bacterium
CCGAAAAGGCGCTCGATGCGGGAAAGCCGTTCGTCCTCACCAAGGTTGGGCGCAAGGCGGCCGGCATGCGGGCCGCCGCGTCGCACACGGGCTCGCTCGCTGGTGAGGATCGCGTGTTCGATGCGGTCGTGCGGCAGGCGGGCATCCTCAGGGCGCGCAACGAGGAGCACATGCTCGACGTCATGGCGGCGCTCGTCACGAACCCGGTCCCGAGCGGCCGCGGCATCGCCATCATCACGCAGTCGGGTGGTGCCGGCGTGCTGATGGCCGATCGCGCCGAGGAGATCGGATTGTCGGTGCCCGTGCTGGCCGAGGCGACGCAGGCGGCGCTGCGCAAGGTGCTTCCCGAGTTCGGCGCGGCGGCGAACCCGATCGACGTCACCGGCGCGTTTCTCGCCGATCCCCGTATCCTGACCGAGAGCGTGCGCATCGCGCTCGAGGATCCGGCCGTGGACGTCGGCGTGATCTGGCTGCAGCTCATGCATGGGCATGCCGACAAGCTCGTCGAGCTCTTCCGCCAGATCCGCCGTGAGGTGGCGAAGCCCTTCCTCGTCTGCTGGCTCGAGGCGCCGGAGCGCTCGCGGGCAGCCCTGATGGCCGACGGCATCGCGGTCTTCGCAGCGACCGAGCGCACGATCGATGCCGCAAAGGGGCTCGTCGACTGGGGGGCTTCGCTGAGGCGACACCGGTCGCGACGGCAGACGTCACGCCCGGGAGCAGCTCGGCACCACACGGCCGCCGGAGCAGGCGGGGATGTCGCCACCGTCCCGTCGATGGTTGCGCGCGATCTCCTCGAGGCCGCAGGCCTCAGGACCGTCACGACGCGCCTCGCGGCCGACGAGGCAAGCGCGGTCGCCGCAGCGAACGAGCTCGGCTATCCCGTCGCGATCAAGGTCGAGTCGACCGGCATCCCCCACAAGACCGAGGCCGACGGCGTCATCCTCGGCGCCAAGACGCCGGAGGACGTCGCGCGAGCCGTCGCGCGGGTGATGGCCGGCGCGCGGCGCCATCAGCCCGATGCGACCGTCGACGGCGTGCTCGTCCAGCGCATGGCCGCG
>DAORNH010000151.1:0-4067 GCA_035440865.1 Hyphomicrobiaceae bacterium
CCATCACTGCGATGCCGCTCGAGGCCGCCGCTGCGCTGCCACGCCTCAGCACATTCCGGCGCGAGGAACTCCGCTCGCTCGTCGCCCCGCTTCGCCAGATCGGTCTGCGGCGCGGAGAGACAGCGATCGGGGCGGGGCGGCCCGCGGCCCGCTGCCTCCTCGTCCTGCGCGGCGCGCTCGCACTACATTTCGCGCACGAAGGGCAGCAATCCGTATTCGCGATCATCGGTCCGGGCGGCATTGCCGGCGAGATTGCCCTCCTGGATGGCGCTCCTGAGCCACTCACCGCGCTCGCACGCGAGGACACGCTGGCTCTCGAGATCGACAAGCTGACCTTCGACATCCTCGCTCGCGGCGGCACGACCGTCGCACACAAATTTCTGGCGGCCGTGACAACAAGCGCGACAGCCGTATTGCGCCGCGCGAGCGCGCATCTCGCCCGGCTCGAAGGCGCGGTGCAGGTCGCCGACACCATCACACCCATCGAACGTCGCGAGGCGAGCTGAATGTGCCGTGTGCTCATCTACAAGGGAGAGCCGGTCAGCCTCGATGCCCTGCTTTTCCGCCCCAACAATTCGCTGATCCGGCAGAGCTACGAGCCACAGCTCCTCGACGCACTGAGCCTGGCCGGCTTCGGCATGCTGGCCTGGGACGATCGCTCCCCCCGGCCCGCGATGCCCTTCGCCTACAAGACCCCCGGCATTCCGCTCTTCGACGATACGCTGAAATCGCTCGCTGAAAAGATCGACGTGACGACGCTGATCGCGCACGTGCGCGGCGTCGCCTATGAGGCTGCACCGACCATCGGCGAGCAGAATCTACACCCGTTTCGCTATCGCGGCATGAGCCTCGCGCTTGCGCACAACGGTCAGCTCGCCGGGTTCGAGCGCATGCGGTTTGCGTTGCTCGCCCACATCAAGCCGGAAATCGCGCGGCTCATTCGCGGCAACACGGACAGCGAGTGGATCTATGCGCTGTTGCTCTCGGCGCTCGACGATCCGACCGCCACCCAATCAAGCGATGCAATCCTCGCGGCACTCGAGCGGACGCTTGTGGTCCTGCGTACTGTCCGTCACGAGCACAACATCGCGATTTCCTCGCCCGCCAATCTCTTCGTGACCGATGGCACGAGCATCGTCGCCACCCGCTTCACGTTCGATTTCGGCTGCTATGATCCGAGCGACGTCGGCGCGATCGCCGCCGCGAGCCACCGCTATCTCGACATGTGGTACACGACGGGTGGAACATATGCCTTCGAGGAGGGCGAGTGGAGAATGTCGTCGGTGCCGGCCGGCGAGACCCGCTCGCTCATCATCTCGTCGGAGCCGCTCACGCGCGACCCCTCGACCTGGTTCGAGGTGCCCGAGTACAGCGCACTCGTGGTATCGATCGTGAGCGGACAGATGAGCCATCGCGTGAAGTTCCTCGACGCCTGAGGCGCGAGACGAGCAGGAGTGAACCCATGTCGCACGGAACGCCCCTCGATGTTCTCACGCTGTCGGCGGGCGACGTTGCTCGCCTCATTGACCCGAAGGCCGCGATCGATGCGCTTGCCAAGGGCTTCGAGGCGCTGTCACGCGGCGAGGTGCAGGTGCCCCCACGGCCGATGGTCGAAAGCGCGGGGAAGGGCTTCGCGATTGCCATGCTGGCTTCGGCGCCGGGCCAGAACATCGCGCTGAAACTCGTCAGCGTGTTCGGCGACAATGCCCGCCTCGGCCTGCCGTCGCATCATGCCGTGATCAATCTTCTCTCGCCCGAGACGGGCCAGCCCGTCGCCACCATGGACGGCGGCGTGATCACGGCGGTGCGCACGGCGGCGGCATCGATGGTGACGGTGCGGGCACTGGCTCGCCCCGAGGCCCGCATCGCGACCGTGATCGGCGGCGGCGTGCAGGGCCGCAGCCACGTCGAGCTCCTGAGCCACGTCCGCGACTTCGCGGAGATCCGCGTCGCCTCGCGACGCCGGGAGAGCGCCGAGGCGATCGCCGCCGGCATCGCCCGGACGGTCGTCAC
Organism: Hyphomicrobiaceae bacterium; assembly: GCA_035440865.1. Taxonomy (GTDB): domain Bacteria; phylum Pseudomonadota; class Alphaproteobacteria; order Rhizobiales; family Hyphomicrobiaceae; genus DAORNH01. The sequence continues at coordinate 2,014 of DAORNH010000151.1, forward strand.
CACCGACATCGAGGGCGCCGTTCGCGCGTCCGACGTCATCTGCCTCTGCTCCTCGTCTGACCGGCCCGTGATCGAGGCATCCTGGGTTAAATCCGGTACGCACATCACCTCCGTGGGCTTCGTCGCGAAGGGCGGCGAACTCCCGCCCGCGCTGATCGATCGGGCGCGGCTGTTCGTTGAATCGAAGGCCGCCTTCAGTCCGCCGCCGGTCGGCGCCTCCGAGCTCGCAGGCCTCGACCCCGCGCGGGGCGCCGAAATCGGCGAGATGCTGCTGGGCCTGAAATGCGGCCGCCAATCAGCCGATGAGATCACCATCTACAAATCCATGGGCAACGCCATGGAGGACCTCGTGCTCGCCAATCTCGTCTATGCCGCCGCCAAGGAGCGCGGCATTGGCCGGATCGTCGCTCTCTGAACACCCGCCAGCGGAACAAGCGCATGCCGAAAACACTCGCGTTCATCGGACTGGGCGCCATGGGGCTCCCCATGGCGGAGCGGCTCGTCGGGGCGCAGCTGCGCGTCGTCGGCTTCGATCTCCGGCCCGAGGCCATGGTGACGCTCGAGGCAAAGGGCGGCCACGGCGCACGCTCGATCGCGGAGGCCGCACGTGGCGCGGACACACTGATCACCATGGTCGTCAACGCCGACCAGGCCGAGGATGTGCTGTTTGCCAAGGGGGCCGTCGAGGCACTGGCCCCGGGCGCAAGCGTCATCGTGATGGCGACCTGCGCGCCTGCGCGTGTCCAGGCGATGGCGGCGCGGGTCAAGGCCACCGGCCGCGCCTTCATCGACGCGCCGGTGTCGGGCGGCGTCGCGGGCGCTTCGACCGGAACGCTGACGATCATGGCCGCGGCACCAGAGGCCGATTTCGCGCGCGTGAAGCCTGTGCTCGAGGTGCTCGGCAACAAGCTCTTTCATCTCGGCGAGGCCGCAGGCCAGGGAGCGGCGATGAAGGTCGTCAACCAGCTTCTCTGCGGGGTGCATATTGCCGTTGCCGCCGAGGGGCTGGCATTTGCGGAGAGCGCCGGCATCGATCCGGCCAAGGCACTCGAGATCCTGTCGGGAAGTGCGGCGCAGAGCTGGATGCTGAATGCGCGCGGCAAGCGCATGGTGGCTGACGACGGCCAGGTGACGAGCGCCGTCGACATTTTCGTGAAGGATCTGTCACTCGTGCTCGACGCAGGGCGCGCCATGAAGGCGGGCCTGCCGCTCGCCGCAGCAGCGCACCAGCTGTTCCTCGCCGCCTCCGGCATGGGTCACGGCAGCCGGGACGACAGCCAGGTCATCGAGACATATCGCGCGCTCGCGCCCAAGGGCGCAAAGCGGTCCTGATCGGCGGAGCGCAGACGACTCAGAACGCAAGGAGGTCAACATGGCTAAGGCCAGCGCAGCGCAGATTGAGGCTTTCGAGAGGGACGGTGTGGTGCTGCTGCCGGGACTGCTTGCGGATCGCGTGACCGCGCTCGAGGCAGCCGTCGCCGAGAATATGGCGAGCCCGTTCGAGCGGACCTACAAGCCCGATGACGGCGGGGCGCCGTTCTTCCAGGATTTCTGCAACTGGGCGCGCATCCCGGGCTATCGCTCGGCCGTACTCGAGAGCCCGATGGCGGAGGTCGCGGCAGCCCTCATGCGATCAGGGACCGCGCGCTTCTTCCACGATCACGTGCTCGTCAAGGAGCCCGGCAACAGCATGAAGACACCGTGGCATCAGGACCAGCCCTACTATCTCGTCGAGGGTGAGCAGTCGGTGAGTTTCTGGGTGCCGCTCGATCCCGTGCCCCGCGAGATCGCGCTGGAGTATGTCGGCGGCTCGCATCGCGCGGGGCGCATGTTCCGGCCCGAGCGCTTCGACGGGACGAGCCTCTATCAAGGCGATGACAGCGAGCGGGTGCCGGATGTGGACGGGCGCCGCGCCGAGTTCAATATCCTCGCCTGGCCGATGCAGCCGGGCGACGCCGTCGCGTTCAATTTTCGCACTTTGCACGGCGCCCCCGCCAACACGACGAAGAACCGCCGCCGCGCCATTTCGTTCCGCTGGGTCGGCGACGACGCGC
>DAORNH010000151.1:4101-9061 GCA_035440865.1 Hyphomicrobiaceae bacterium
CCGCCGTTCCCGCACATCGCGGTGGTGGATGGCGCGCCGTTCGAGGGACCCGATTTCCCACTCGTCTGGCCGAAAAGGACCTGACGACGTTGTTCAGGTCCGCCGCAGGAGCACGACAAGCACGACCGTGAGCCCCGCCAACATGCCAAGAAAGACGAAGTCACCCGTGCGGGCGTAGAGCGGCGGCGTGATGGCGCGGGGCACGCCCGTATCGATGACGCCTTTCACGTTGAGCTCGAGCCGCTGCAGGATGCGGCCGTAGGGGTCGATCATGGCCGAGATACCGTTGTTCGCCACGCGCGCGATCGGGATGCCTTCCTCGATCGCCCTGACACGCGTCTGATGGAGATGCTGGTGCGGGCCCGTCGTCTCGCCGAACCAGCCGTCGTTGGTGACGTTGACGAGGAGCCCGGGCCGTTCCGGCGTCTGAATCAACGAGCCCGGAAAGATCGCCTCGTAGCAGATCAGGGGGCCGATCGTCGGCAGACCCGGGATGCGGAGCAGCGCGCGCGGTGCGGCACCTCGCGCAAAGCCGCCGCGCAGCTTCGTCAACTGGCGGAGCCCGATCGCCTCGAGGAGCGGCTGCAGCGGCAGATACTCGCCGAACGGCACGAGGTGCAGCTTGTCGTAGATCGCGACCGGCGCGCCGCCGACGCCGAAGACGAGCAATGAATTGTAGACGCGGCGCGACTGTGTGGCCGGCTCCTCGTCCATCCTGAGCCCGCCCGCGATCAAGTGCACCCCGATCGGCAGGAGCCGGCCGACATGGTCGAGCGCCTCGGGGCTGTCGAGGGGGCGGAACGGCATGGCGGCCTCGGGCCAGATCACGGCCGTGATGCCCGCGAGGCCGGCGGGCGAGGCGCCGGAGAGCGCCAGATGCTCGAAGAAGATGCGCTCCTGGTGCTCCGGCCGCCATTTCTCGCGCTGCGCAATGCTCGGCTGGACGAGCCTCAGGCGCACGCCCTCGAGCATCGGCGCAAGCCCTGCCGCCAATCGCAACATCCCGAACGACGTCATGGCGGTCAGCATGACGAGAGCAGCGAGGATGCCGGCGAAGCGCCAGCTCTGCCCGATTCGGCCCGCGCGGGCATCCTCCAGCAGAATGAGCGGCGCCGGCAGCACCAGCATCACGATGAGCGTCAGGCCATGGATGCCAAGCACACTCGCCGACTGGGCAAGCATCAGCGGCGCGGTGAGCGCGTATCCGAGCGTGTTCCACGGGAAACCACTGAGAACATGCCCCCTCAACCACTCTGCGATCGCGATTGCCAGGGCGAGCGCGACGAGTCGCGTCAGGCCCGGGCGCCACGCAAGTGTCGCTGCAGTCGCGGCCAACCCGTAGAAAACGCCAAGACCAGCCGGCATCAGCGTGACAGCGAACGGCAGCGCCCAACCGAACATCTCGGCTTCGACCAGGAAGGCCTCGCCGATCCAGAAGAGGCCGCCGAAAAAGTAGCCGAAGCCGAACCACCAACCCGTGGCGAAGGCGGCACGCAGCCGCGCCCAACCGTTCCCGTTGGCGCGGTTGACATCGCCGTCGAGCAGCCAAGTCAACGCCGGAAGCGTAAAGAGCAGTACGGGCCAAGCGAAGAGCGGCGCCATCGCTGCCACGCTGACGAGTCCTACGGCTGTCGCCACAATTCGATGCCGCCAGCCGACCGCGCCGGCGAAGAACGCAACTGCAGCCGGACCCGCGCGCTCGCTCACGAGGCTCAGCGCGTCGGAACGGGCTTCTCACCGCGGTAGTCGTAGAAGCCGCGCTGCGTCTTGCGGCCGAGCCAGCCGGCCTCGACATACTTTACGAGTAGCGGGCAGGGACGGTACTTGCTGTCGGCGAGGCCCTCGTAAAGCACCTGCATGACCGAGAGGCAGGTATCGAGGCCAATGAAGTCGGCGAGCTCGAGCGGGCCCATCGGGTGATTGGCGCCGAGGCGCATGGCCTTGTCGATCGCCTCCACGGTGCCGACGCCCTCATAGAGCGTGTAGACGGCCTCGTTGATCATCGGCAGCAGGATGCGGTTGACGATGAAGGCGGGGAAGTCCTCGGAAACAGCGATCGTCTTGCCGAGACTCTCGACGAACGAGCGCGCGACGCCGAACGTGTCGTCCTCGGTCGCGATACCGCGAATGAGCTCGACGAGCTGCATCAGCGGCACCGGATTCATGAAATGCATGCCGATGAAGCGTTCGGGCCGGTCGGTGCTGGCGGCGAGGCGCGTGATCGAGATCGACGACGTGTTGGACGCGAGCAGCGCGCCCTTCTTCACGACCGGACACAGCTCGGCGAAGATCTTGCGCTTGATCGCCTCGTCCTCGGTCGCCGCCTCAATGACGAGATCGACGTTGGCGAGACCCGAGACGGAGGTGACGGGTGCGATGCGGCCGAGGGCCGCCTGCATGTCGCCATCCTTGATGAGGCCGCGCGAGACCTGGCGCGTCATGTTGCGCTTGATGGTCTCGATCGCCTTCTCGATCGCTTCCTTCTTGAGGTCGTAGAGCTTCACGTCATAGCCGGCGAGCGCGATCACGTGGCTGATGCCGTTGCCCATCTGGCCTGCACCGACGATGCCGACGGTGCGGATCTGGGACACGGGAGCGTGCCCCTCGGCAGGTCTCGTCTTGACGCGAGCGTCCATCGTCAGGCTCCTGATGTGTTGCAGGCGGCAGTGCCGATCCGGATCGGACGGGGCGCTGCCGCGGAAGTGTCAGCGACCAACTTTTTTCAGCTCGGTCTCGAGTTCGGGGAGTGCCTGGAACAGATCGGTGACCCACCCGTAGTCGGCAACCTGGAAGATCGGCGCCTCGCCATCCTTGTTGATGGCGACGATCACCTTGCTGTCCTTCATTCCGGCGAGATGCTGGATCGCGCCGGAGATGCCGACGGCAACGTAGAGCTCGGGCGCGACAACCTTGCCGGTCTGGCCGACCTGGTAGTCGTTCGGCACGAAGCCGGCATCGACCGCGGCGCGCGAAGCACCCATGGCCGCGCCGAGGCGATCGGCGACCGGCTCGATGTACTTCTTGAAGTTGTCGCCGGACTGGAGCCCGCGTCCACCGGAGACGACGATCTTTGCCGAGGCGAGCTCGGGGCGGTCCGACTTCGAAAGCTCGGATTTCTCGAAGGTTGAGAGGCCGACGGCTGCAGGTGCCGCAACCGCCTCGATGGGCGCCGCGCCGCTCGTCCCGACCGCGGGGAACGCCGCCGTGCGCACCGTGATGACTTTCTTGGTGTCGCTCGATTGGACGGTCTGGATGGCGTTGCCCGCGTAGATCGGCCGGTCGAAAGTGTCGGCAGACTTCACCGCGACGATGTCGGAGATCTGCATGACGTCGAGGAGAGCGGCAACGCGCGGCAGCACATTCTTGCCCGACGCGGTGGCCGGCGCGACGACGGCCGAGTAATTGGCCATCATCGGCACGATGAGGGCGGCCATCTCCTCGGCAAGGCCGTTGGCGAGGCTCGGCGCATCCACGAGGAGAACCTTGGCGGCGCCATCGATCTTGGCGGCAGCTTCCGCGGCGGGGTTGCAACCAGCGCCGGCGACGAGCACGTGAACGTCACCCCCGAGGGCCTTGGCGGCCGACATGGCCTTGAGCGTCTGGGCTCCGACGGCGGCATTGTTATGGTCGGCTACGAGAAGGACGGCCATCAGATGATCCCCCGATCCTTGAGCTTCGCGACGAGCTCGGCGCCGCTCGCGACCTTGATACCGGCCTTGCGTCCCGCGGGCTCCGTCGTCTTGAGAACCTTGAGACGGGCCTTGACCTCGACTCCGAGGTCGGCCGGCTTCTTCACATCAAGCGGCTTCTTCTTCGCCTTCATGATGTTCGGCAGCGAGGCATAGCGCGGCTCGTTGAGGCGCAGGTCCGTGGTGATTATCGCCGGCAGCTTGAGCTTCAGCGTCTCGAGACCGCCATCCACTTCGCGGGTCACGGCGAGCGCGCCGCCTTCGACAGCGATCTTCGAGGCGAAGGTGCCCTGTGACCAGCCGAGGAGCGCGGCCAGCATCTGGCCGGTCTGGTTGCAGTCGTCGTCGATCGCCTGCTTGCCGAGGATGACGATGTCCGGCTTCTCGGCATCGACGAGGGCCTTGAGCAACTTGGCGACCGTGAGCGGCTCAATGCCGTCGTCGCCCGTCTCGACCTGGATGCCTCGGTCTGCGCCCATGGCGAGCGCTGTGCGGATCGTCTCCTGTGTCTTGGCAGAGCCGATCGAGACCGCAATGATCTCCTTGGCGACGCCCTTCTCCTTGAGCCGGATCGCCTCCTCGACGCCGATCTCGTCGAACGGGTTCATCGACATCTTGACATTTGCGAGCTCGACGCCCGAGCCATCGGCCTTCACCCGGATCTTCACGTTGTAGTCGACCACCCGCTTGACGGGCACGAGGATCTTCATGACTCGACAGCTCCCATGGACGCCGCGAGGCGCCGAAATGATCTCCGCACTGCTGTCGCCGCCCCTGGCGGCGCGCGGCGGCACCCTACAGCACGCTGCCCCTTGTTGCAGCGCGGCCCCTTCCACGCGAGTTGAGGCAAATTGCCCCGTTTGCTCCCGGGTGTCATCTCTTTCGCAGTTGCGAGATGAAACTATGCAGCTCCAATCCGAGAGTCAATCAGCTGATTGCTGGCCCGTGACGCCTGCATGTCGGAGCACTCGTTCCGGCGGCTGCGGTCGCGACGCCTCACCGGGCACGCGGCCCTGGCAGCGCTGCCGAGCGACCGGTGGCTGCCGCCGACGCTGGGCAGATGACGTTCGGACCGATCGACACCTCGGGGCGCCCGCCCGCGCAGAGCGGTCGCCGCACGAGGGTTGGCTCGCCGAGCTTGCGACTGCGCGGTCCACCAGCAGGCGGCAGCACCCCCGTATAGCGATAATGGCCGGTGATCTGATCGGCAAAAAGAGCGTCCTCGAGTTGCGGGCCCCAGCCGCGATTGTGGACGATCATCGGCCGACCCG
>DAORNH010000151.1:9223-10082 GCA_035440865.1 Hyphomicrobiaceae bacterium
CCCGCCGGTGATCGATGCTGCGATCGCCACTGCCGGCCCGGCTCTCATGAACGAGGCGCTGCAGATCGACGCCGACGCCCCGGTAAGCCCTGATCACGAGGTCGGTGCAGGCGCCGTATAGGCGCGGCACGTCGCCGAGCGGGTATGAAATGCGCACATAGCGAGCGTCATAGATGCCGAACTCGCGTGTCTCCGCAACAGCCGCTGCCGCCAGCGCCATACCGAACGTGGCGCCATCGGACGGCGCGGGTCTGGCGTGCCCCGACTTCATCCCGGTGAGATGCGAAAGGACAAGCGGGCTCGGCTCGCAGCGCTCCAACGTGGCATCGGCCGGCACAGCCACCCTTGGCGCATCGACTCTGGGCGCGTCCGACGTCGGCGGTCGGACGGTCGGCACCGGTGGTGCGTCGATCGGTGCGGCGGCGGCGAGATCCACCGGCGGCGTCTCAGCTGAAGGCAGCGGGGCCTTTGCGAGCGGCGGCAAATGGTTCGGCCAGTGCTTCGGCCGCGGCCCCATCAGAAATCCCGGAAGGTGCCGAAGAATAAGGTCATGCGGCTGCGCCCGGCGGTCGGCGGACGCCGGCGTGTCAGGCGTCGGGAAGCCGCTCGCATCGAGGGCGGCTGTCGCGATTTCCGGCGGCAGCGGTGGCGGCAGCGCGCCGACGTCGACGGTTGCGGTCGCGACCTCTTCCCCAAGCGGCGGCGGCAATTGTCCGAGATCGAGCCCGCCAATCGCGACCTCGGCGGGCGCCGGTTGCGGAAGCAGGCCGACGTCGATAGCTGCGACGGGGACCTCGCCCCTCAGGACGTCCGGCAGCCGGCCGATGTCGATGCTCGCAATGGTCGTCTCGGCTCCCAT
>DAORNH010000151.1:10092-10381 GCA_035440865.1 Hyphomicrobiaceae bacterium
GGCGGCAGCGCGTTCACCTCGAGACTGGCAGTTGCCGTCTCGGGGCCAAGTGCCGGGGCTGGAACGATAGCTGGTGGCGCGACCGAGAGCGTCGGCCGCTCTGGATCGAGGACGGCGGCGGCGCGGGCGCCCTCCAAGGCAGGTCCCGGTTGCAGGGCCAGGAAGGCCGTGACGATGACTGCCGGCAGAGCGACAAGGCTCGCAAGGCGCCGCTCGCGACCGCGCCCGAGCTCGGGGGAGCTGGCGGCGCCACCCGGCTGGCCGGTCCGCGACCGATCGCCGAGGCTTT
>DAORNH010000152.1:0-511 GCA_035440865.1 Hyphomicrobiaceae bacterium
GGTCTCGATGTTGCCGTGGCCCGAGATGATGACCACGGGGAGATCGGGGTGCTGCTTCTTGATATGCGTCAGCACCTCTAGGCCGTCGAGGCGGCTCCCTTGCAGCCAGATGTCGAGGACGACGAGATGCGGCCGGCGCTCCTCGATGGCGCGCAGCGCCTCGTCCGCATCGCGGGCTAGGCGCGTCTTGTGGCCCTCGTCCTCGAGGATGCCCGCAACGAGCTCGCGGATGTCGGCCTCGTCATCGACGACCAGAATGTCTGACGGCATTGGTCACTCCTCGGAAGCGATGCCTTGGTTGCGATTTTCAAACAGTCTCGGCGGCGAGCGCGGGGGCGGCACTAGGTGCCGCGTCCTGTGCCCTCTTGGCCGGCAGCGTGAGGCGAACGAGCGCGCCGCGCCGGCGACCCGGTCCGGCCGGCGCATCCTCGAGGTCGAGCCGTCCGCCGTGATGCTCGGTGATCTTCTGGACGATTGCGAGGCCGAGGCCGGTGCCCTTGACGCCCTTGGT
>DAORNH010000152.1:552-3304 GCA_035440865.1 Hyphomicrobiaceae bacterium
GTTGTCGATCACCTCGATGAGGATGCGGCTGCCATCCACTTTGAGGTGCGTCTCAACGCGGCCCTTGTAGTCGGGATCCTTATCCGGCGTGGACATGGCCGTCTCGATCGCTTCCGTGGCGTTCTTCGTGAGATTGGTCACGGCCTGCGCGATCATGCGCTGATCGCAGGCGGTCAGCACCGGCTGCTTCGGCAGGAACAGCGCGTAGTCGATCGCGGGGTGCGTCTCGCGATACTGGATGACCGGCTCCTGCACGGCGTCGCGCAGATCGGCGAGCTGGATCTGCGGCTTCGGCATGCGTGCGAACTCGGCGAACTCGTTGACCATGCGTTTCAGGTCCTCGACCTGGCGCACGATCGTGTCGGTGAGCTTCTCGAAGGTCTCGCGGTCCTCGCGGATCGCGCCCGCATACTTGCGCTTCAGGCGTTCGGCCGAGAGCTGGATCGGCGTCAGCGGGTTCTTGATCTCGTGGGCGATGCGACGCGCAACATCGCCCCAGGCTGAAGAGCGCTGCGCCGTCATCAGCTCGGTTACGTCGTCGAAGGTGACGACGGAGCCGCGACTGACGCCATCGTCCGCTTCGCTCGTAACCTGGACGGCGATGGTGCGCTCCTTGCCGTCGACCTCGATCTTGATCGGGTCGGGGGGGCGGATGCGGCCTTCACCGAGCTCGGCGAGGATCGGCTCGAGCTCCGGCACGACGGTCGTGAGCGGCGCGCCGACATGGGGGGAGAGCGGCCGGCCGAGCAGCTTTTCGGCGCTCTGGCTGACGAGCGTGATGCGGCGCTGGGCATCGATGCCGATGACGCCCGCCGAGACGCCCGCGAGCACGGCCTCCATGAAGCGGTTGCGTTCCTCGATCTTCTCGCGCGCCTCGTCGATGTCGCGCCGCTGGCGGGCGAGCTCGGTCGTCATGTTGTTGAAGTTTTTCGAGAGGCGTCGGAGATCGCCTTCGCCGCGATAGATCGGCAGCTGCACGGAGAGATCGCCGGTCGCGACGCGCTGGGCGGCAGCAATGAGGCGGCGGATCGGCGCCACGAGCCTGCTCGCGAACCAGAGGCCCACCCAGATCGCCGCCATCACGGCCGACAGCGACAGGGTGAAATACATGATGCCGTGCAGGAATTTGTGGATGCCGCGGTTGCGCCTCAGGAACTCGTACTCGGCGACGCCGTCCTGCGCGGCACGCACATGGGCGACGACGCGTGGGTCGACGCTGCGGGCGCCGTAGAGATAGAGGCCCTTGAGGTTGGCAAGTTTGGTGATCGCGGCGACACGGTTGCTGTCGGTCGGGTAGAGGACCGGCACGTTGCCGCCTTCCGCGACCGCGATGATGCGCTCGGAGGGCGGGCTGTAGGTGACGCGCGTGTCGCTGGCAGCCTGGACGACGACCGTCCCTTTGCCGTCGATGATGGCGGCGATCGAGAGCTCGCGGAGGCCAACTTGCCCGGTGACGAGATCAATAAGCGGCCGCGACTGGCTCGGATCGCCCGTGATGCGCGCCGCCGTATCGTCGATGTCCTTCCCCATGTTGACGATGTCGGTGCGGATGACCTGTCCGTGCTCGACGAAATAGGCGCGCGCGACATCGAGCGAGTGGTTGACGATGGTGCGCGTGCGATTGTTGAAGGCGTTGTCGAGCGCCCGCGAGAAGGTTGTCGTGGCCGCCGCGGCGAGGAGCAGCGCCGGGAGCGCGGCAATCACCGTGAACAGCGCGACGATGCGGACATGGATTCGGGCGCCGGCGACCTTGTTGCGCCAGGCGCGGGCGAGGCCCCAGGCCTGCCAGCCGAGCAGGCCGGCGATCGAACAAATGAGAACGAAGTTCAGGAAGAACAGGCCGTAGATCACGATGTCGGTCGTCGGGACCGGCGTTAGCCCTGTGATCACCAGGAATGTGGTGAGGCTCGAGAGCAGCGCGGCGATGACGAGCGCGGCGCCGATGCGCACCGTTTTGGCGCTCATGACCGGCAGGCCCAGTCCGGACTGGGTTGTGCCGTCGAGCTCGATCTCCTTGTCGTCACTCCTCATCGTCGTGACCAGCTCCTGGGCTCTCGAACGCCGAACGTGCAGGCCGCCGTCAGATCCGGCGCGGCGGGGTGTGTCCTCCGTGCAATGCCTCCCTATCCGCAGGAGGCGTCGTTCGTAACAGCATCAAACTGTGACATTTCCGCGACACATTCACGAAGTAACCATGTGGCACCGGAGCGTCAAGTCGATTCCCCGGAGAGTTGCAGCAAAGCTGTGCGCCAGTGAGCCAACCCCGAAAGGCGTGGGTCGACGCCTGGTCAGCCCGATTGACAGCGCCATGACGATCGCGCGAGCTTGGCGTGGATCGTGACCTGGCGTGGTGCGGCGCGGAGGCGGGTGTGCTGGATCGGCGAATCATCGAAACGAGTGTTGCGGCGTGGCTGGCCGAGGACGTCGGCATGGGCGATCTGACGTCGGAGCTCGTCATTCCGGCGCATGCCACCGGGCACTTCCAGATCGAGGCGCGTGTCGATCTGATCGTTGCTGGCATGGAGGTTGCGCTCGCGGTTTTCCGCCAGGCAGAGCCCCGTGCCGTAATCGAGGTCGTGGCGCGAGATGGCGAGCGCGTGACCAGATCGGCGACCCTTGCCCGTGTGACTGGGCCGGCGCGCGGCCTGCTGACGGCCGAGCGAACAGCGCTCAACATCCTGCAGCGGATGTCGGGCATCGCGACGCTGACGGCCGAGTACGTGGCGCGCATCAGCCACACCCGGGCGCGGCT
>DAORNH010000152.1:3339-3615 GCA_035440865.1 Hyphomicrobiaceae bacterium
TCGAGAAGCATGCCGTCGTGCTTGGCGGCGGCAGCAATCACAGGTTGCGGCTCGACAATGGCATCATGATCAAGGACAACCACATCGCCGTCTGCGGCGGCATATCCGCAGCACTGGCGCGTGCGAGAGCGGGCGTGCCGCGGCTCACCAAGATTGAAGTGGAGTGCGATCGCCTCGACCAGGTGCACGAGGCGGTGGCGGCCGGTGCCGACATGATCATGCTCGACAACATGACGCTCGCCGACATGCGCAAGGCCGTGGGCTTCGTCGCAGGGC
>DAORNH010000152.1:3692-4297 GCA_035440865.1 Hyphomicrobiaceae bacterium
CGGATCACCCAGTCCGCGGCCGCCGTCGACATCGGCCTCGACGTGGCCATCGAGGCATGAGCGGCGCGCCCCAGCCCGCGAGGTTGTCGGTGGCGCTCTTTTGCTCGGCCAACGATGTCGCGGTACGACAGTTCGGCGACGTGGCCGAGGCCTTCGGAGCAGCGGTCGCGACGGCTGGCTACACGCTCGTCTACGGCGGGGGCGCCCGCGGACTGATGGGCATTGCCGCCAAGGCGGCACATGCGGCCGGAGGGCTGGTGCATGGTGTCATGTCGCAGGCGCTGCGCGACCGGGAGGGCGCGCTCGAGGCGATCGGCACGCTCGAGATTGCCGGCACGCTGATGGACCGCAAGGCCCGCATGATTGCGCTCGCGAATGCTTTCGTAGCGCTGCCGGGCGGAATCGGCACCCTTGACGAGTTCACGGACGTCGTGACGCTCAACGATATCGGCACGATCGCCAAGCCGATCATCATCTGCAACGCCAAGGGCTTCTGGACACCGCTCGTCGGTCTGATGCAGCATCTCGACGGTCACGGCATGCTGCGTGCCGGTACTCGGCGCGCCGTGATCGTCGCCGACGGCGTCGCGACAACGATCGAGCGG
>DAORNH010000152.1:4345-10357 GCA_035440865.1 Hyphomicrobiaceae bacterium
TCGAGCCAATCCCCGAGGGAGGGAGGACGACATGATCGGACGACGGCTGAAGGCTCTTTCGGCGGCAGTCGGCGGGGCGGCAGTGCTGACAGTCATGTCGGGCGCTCTCGCGCAGGACAAGACGCTCAAGGTGACGCTTGCCGGCGGCTCCGTCGGCGGCGCCTGGAGTGCGATGGGCAGCGCTATCGGCGAGGCGATCCGGCGTCAGTCGCCGGGTGCGGCCTTCACATACGAGCCGGGCCGCGATGCCGCCAACGTCCAGCTCGTCGCCCAGAAGCGTGTCGAGCTCGCCATCGCCCATGCCCAGATCGCGCGCCGCGCCGCGGCTGGCGAAGCGCCCTTTGCGGCCAAGATCGGCAACGTGAAGGGCGTCGCGATGCTCGACAAGCTCGCGACGCTGCAGGTGATCGCGGCCCATGCTTTCGGCGCTGCGAGCGTCGAGGAGATCGGAGCCAAGAAGCTCAAGGCGCGTGTCGCACTCAACGTGCGCGGCTCGCTCATGGCGATCACGGGCGAGGAGCTTCTTAAAGCCGCCGGCGCGCCGGTGAAGGACCTCGAGGCGGCGGGCGGCAAGGTGCACTACGTCGCCTACAACGACGGGCTCGAGATGCTGAAGTCGGGACAGGTGGACATCGTCGTCAACATGCTCGAGTTCCCCTCGCGCCAGCTCGTCAACGCGACCCGCGATCTGAAGGTCCGCTTCCTGCCGATGAGCGCTGCGACGGCTGGGGCACTCAATGCGGCTCTTGGCACCTCGTCCATGTCGATCCCGGCTGGCACCTATCCGTTCCAGAGCAGTGCGATCGAGACAATCTCGGGACACGTCGTGCTGCTCGCCGCCGACGAGACGTCGGCCGAGGTCGTGGCGACCACCGTGCGCGCCATGCTCAAGAACTTCGACTACCTGAAGGCGGCGCATGCAGCACTCGGCCGGCTGACGCCCGCCGATCTGCCCCTGACGCCCGGCGTCGAGCTGCATCCAGCCGCGGCGGCCGTCTACAAGGAGGCCGGGCTCCTCAAATAGAGGTCCGGGGGAGGCATGCTGGCGATCACGCGGCATCTCGGCGCGGGACTGTCGCGTGAGCTCGGCACGCTCGAGCGCGCCATCGTCGTCGCCATCGGCGTCGCGGTGGTCGGCGGCATGCTCGCCGTCGTGCTCGGCTTCGAGGTCGACCGTCAACGCGTGATGTGCGCGGTCCTCGGCCTCATGATGGTCGTCGCGTTTCTCACGACCAACGGCTCGCCGTCGCGGCCACGACGTGGCTCGGCTGCCGGCTGTGCGCTCGCCCTCGGCTCGGCAATCGTCGCCGGCTATTTCACGGCGCTGAGCCCGACGCACCAGCTGCGCCTCCCCATGGTGACGCCGCTCTCGGCCCTCGAGTCGGGCGCGGCCGTCGTGCTGCTCCTGCTCATTCTCGAGGCGACCCGGCGCACGATGGGCATGAGCCTGCTCGTCGTCATCGCGGGGTTTCTCGCCTATGCCGTGTTCGGCCATCTGATCGAGGGCTCGTTCTCGCACCGCCGGCTCACCGGTGAGGAGATCCTCGATCAACTCGTCTTCACACCGAACGGCGTGTTCGGCTCGGCGATGGCGGTCGCGACGTTCCTGGTTCTGATTTTCGTCGCCTTCGGCTCGATCCTCGAGCGCTTCGGCGGCGGCGACTTCTTCTTCGACCTGAGTGCGGCGCTCGTCGGCCGCCAGCCGGGCGGACCCGCCAAGGTCGCGATCATCTCGTCGGGGCTCTACGGCACGATCTCGGGCTCGCCGACCGCCGACGTGGTGACGACCGGCGCCTTCACGATCCCGCTCATGATCCGCGTCGGCTACAGCCGCGTCTATGCGGCGGCGATCGAGGCGGTCGCCTCGACGGGCGGCGCGATCCTGCCGCCGGTAATGGGCACCGCCGCCTTCCTGATGTCCGACGTCACTGGGATTTCCTACGGAGAGATCGCCAAGGCCTCAATCATCGGCGCGCTGCTCTACTATTTCGCGTTGTTCGTCGCGACCGACGCCATGGCGCGGCGCGGCAACATCGGCGCCTTTCCGTCAGAGCGCATTCAGGCCGTCGGCGCGGTGCTACGGCGGGACTGGGTCTTCTTCATCCCGATCGCGATCCTCATCTGGTTCGTCTTCAACGGCGACCGGCCGACGTACGGCGCGGGCTGGGCCATCATCGCCATGGCGCCGATCGCCCTCATGCGCAGCGCGAACCCGAGAGCGCTCCTCGTGGCACTCGGCGGCGCGCTCTCCGACAGCGTCCGGCGCGCGGCTCCCGTGGTCGTCGCCTGTGCGGTCGCAGGCATCGTCGTCGGGTCGCTCTCGATAACCGATCTCTCGGGCAAGTTCTCGTCGATGCTGTTCGGCTTTGCCCCGGGCGACCTCATCTATGTGCTGGTCATCGCGGCGCTGGTGACGCTGATCCTCGGCATGGGCATGCCGACGCCGGCGGTCTATGTGCTCGCCGCCGTCCTGCTCGCCCCAGCCATCATCAATCTCGGCGTGTCGAAGCTCGCCGCCCACCTCTTCATCGTCTACTACGCCTCGATGTCGGCCATCACGCCACCCGTGGCAGTGGCGGCCTTTGCGGCAGCCTCGATCGCCGAGGACAATCCGATCCGGATCGGGCTCGCCTCGTGCCGATTGGCGCTTATCGGCTTCATTCTGCCGTTCCTGTTCGTCTACCGGCCTGCGCTGCTCATGCAGGGATCGGCCCTCGAGATTGCGAGTGTTGTGCTCGCGACGTTCGCGGGCGTCACAGCGCTGGCTGCGGGCTGGCAGGGCTACTTCTACGGCCGGCTGGAGGCCGCGAGGTCGGCAGTCATGGCACTCGGCGGGGTAGCGCTGGTTTGGCCGGGCTGGCGGATCAACGCGCTCGGCGCGGCCCCGGTCGCGCTCGTCATCGTCGGGCAGATCCTGTTACGCCGGCCGGGGCCGATCGGGGATGGAGGGCGGCATGCATGAGGTGTCGGAACTCGAGGAGCGTTTCGGTCGCGCCGGGGCCGTGCGCTTCTCGATCAGCCCGCTCGGCGGTCCGATCGTGACGCTCTCGGCCGCGGAGAGCGAGGTCGACATCGCGCTCAAGGGCGCGCAGGTGCTCTCGTGGCGCCGAGGCGGGCGCGAGATGCTTTGGCTGTCACCGGCGGGTCGGCTCGATTCCGCCAAGCCTCTGCGCGGCGGCATTCCGGTCTGCTGGCCGTGGTTCGGCCCGCATCCCGACGACAACATGAAACCCGCGCATGGCTTCGTGCGCACGGCTGCCTGGCGGCCTGCCGCCTCGTCGGCCGGTCCGACGCAAGCGCAGATTTCCCTCGTGATTGCGACCGGCGCCGGAGAGGCCGGTCTCTGGCCGCACGCCGCCCGGGCGACGTTGACGGTTACACTCTCTGAGCAGCTCTCGCTCGATCTTGCGACCACCAATCGAGGGACCGCGCCGCTCCCGCTGACCGCCGCGCTGCATACCTATTTCGCGGTCGGCGAGATTGCCGAGTCGTCCATCGAAGGCCTCTCGGGTCACGACTACATGGACAAGCTCGACGGCGATCGCGTCAAATCCCAGGCAGGTCGCATCATCATCGACCGCGAGGTCGATCGCATCTACCTTGGGCCGGCACCGAAGATTGAACTCAGCGATCGCCGGCTCGGACGGCGCATCATCGTCGCGGGCCGCGGGAGTGCCTCGACCGTCGTGTGGAATCCGTGGATCGACAAAGCCGCGCGGCTCGGCGATCTCGGGCCGGACGGCTGGCGGCGCATGCTCTGCATCGAGACGGCGAATGCCGGTCCGGACCGGCGGATGGTCGCTCCGGGAGAGAGCACGATGCTCGGTGTCACATACTCAGTGATTGATGCGCTGCGTTGATCGTGCTCCATGTGGGGGCCACGTCGGGCGTGGGATACATGGAGAAGACCCATGAACACCGAAGCAAAGTACGTTGACGGCTTCGTGCTGCCACTGCCACGCAAGAACATCATGGCCTACAAGGCGTTCTCGGAGAAGTACGGCCGCATTTGGAAAGAATTCGGCGCGATCGACTACGTCGAATGCATTGCCGACGACGTGAAGCCGGGCAAGCTCACCTCGTTTCCGCAGTCGGTGCTGCTCAAGGACGACGAGGTCGTCGTGTTCGCCTGGATCACCTACAAGTCGAAGGCGGACCGGGATCGCGTCAACGCAGCGGTCATGAGCGACGAGCGCCTCGAGGGCATGGACAGCGCGTCGATGCCCTTCGACGGCAAGCGCATGTTCTTCGGCGGCTTCGAGGTGCTGGTGTCGCTTTAGGCGGGACTACGGGTGGCCGGTGGCCAATCAAGCCTGCCCAGCCTGGTTGCAGCATGCGCCTCCAACCACTAGATGAGGTGCACGCTTCAGATTCTCCAGGAATGGCACCCATGGCACCGAGCCGTCAGAGCGTCTCACTGTCCACCGGTTCCCTCGGCGAGAGTGCCGCTCAGCCGAATGCCATTGCGGCAGGTGGATCCAGCGCGGGCGGCGCCGATCTCGGAGCCATGCCCGAGTGGGATCTCGGCGATCTCTATGCCTCGCCGACCGATCCGAGAATCGCGCAAGACCTCGCTGACGGTGCTCGCCGGGCGAGGAGGCTCAAGGACGATTACCAGGGCCGGATCGTCGCGCTTGCGACCGATGGCGCCAGGCTCGCGGAGCCCATCCTCGAATACGAGCGGCTCGCCGATCTCCTAGGCCGGCTCGGCTCCTATGCCGGGCTTCTCTACGCGGCCAACACGGCTGATCCGGAGCGGGCGAAGTTCTATGGCGACCTGCAGGATAAGCTCACGACCATCTCCACGGACCTGACGTTCCTCGAACTCGAGCTCAACCAGATCCCCGAGGACACGCTCGCCAACGCGCTGAAGTCGCCGCAGCTTGCCCGGCTGGCGCCTTGGCTTCTCGATCTGCGCAAGGAGAAGCCCTACCAGCTCGACGAGAAGCTCGAGCGGCTCTTCCTCGAGAAGTCCGCGACAGGGGCATCGGCCTGGGGCCGCCTCTTCAACGAGACCGTGACGAGCCTCAAATTCGAGATCGAGGGCGAGGCTGCTCCTCTCGGGCTCGAGCCGACACTCAATTTCCTGATGCACCCTGAGGAGCCGCGGCGGGCCGCGGCCGAAGCGCTCTCGAAGGTGTTCAAGGACAACGTCCGCCTCTTCACGCTGATCACCAATACGCTCGCCAAGGACAAGGAGATCTCCGACCGCTGGCGCGGCTTCAAGGACGTTGCCGACAGCCGGCACCTGAGCAACCGCGTCGAGGCGCCCGTGGTGGCGGCCCTCGTCGACGCGGTGCGGGCAAGTTATCCGGCGCTTTCGCATCGCTACTACGCGATGAAGGCGCGCTGGCTCGGCATGAAGCGGCTGAGCTTCTGGGATCGCAATGCGCCGCTGCCGAATCGTCCTGACCAGACGATTTCCTGGCCGCGTGCGCGCGAGATCGTGCTCGACGCCTATCGCGGCTTCGCGCCGGAAATGGCGGACATCGCGAGGCCGTTCTTCGACCGCAACTGGATCGATGCGCCGATCCGTCCCGGCAAGTCGCCGGGCGCCTTCTCGGCGTCCACGGTGCCCTCGGCGCACCCATATATTCTGATGAACTACCAGGGGAAAGCCCGCGATGTGATGACGCTCGCCCACGAGCTCGGCCACGGCGTGCACCAGGTGCTCGCGGCGAAGCAAGGGCCGCTGCTCGCACCGACACCGTTGACGCTCGCCGAAACGGCCTCCGTGTTCGGCGAAATGCTGACCTTCCGCGCACTCCTCGCCGAGACGCGCGATCCAGCGGCCCGCAAGGCGATGATCGCGCAGAAGGTCGAGGACATGATCAATACGGTCGTGCGCCAGATCGCCTTCTACGTATTCGAGCGCCGCGTGCACGAGGCGCGCCGCGAGGGCGAGCTAACCGCCGAGAAGCTCGGGGAGATCTGGCTCGACGTTCAGAAGGAGAGCCTCGGACCCGCGATTGATCTCGGCCCCGGCTATGAGAACTACTGGGTCTACATCGG
>DAORNH010000153.1:0-3462 GCA_035440865.1 Hyphomicrobiaceae bacterium
AGTGCGACGAGGCTGTTCGCCTCTTTCGGGCGGCGTGAGGCCTCATGAATCCGAATCGCAACCCAATCAGCTCTCACCTTCACCCCCAAGGGGCGAGGGAAGTCGTGTGTCGATGCTCGATGACCAATCGCCGTGTTGGTTGCTCCGCATGACAGCCGAGTTCGACGCGCGGACGGCCGAGCAGCGGCGGGTGTGGGACGAGAAGCCGACGCTGCGCCTGATCTATGCCGATTTCCATCGCCGGCTCGAGGCGGCCTGTCCGCCCGGGCGCCTCCTCGATATTGGCGGCTCGGCGCACTTCAAGGACTACCGGCCCGACGTCGTCTCGCTCGACATCCTGCACTTTCCGGGGATCGACGTCGTCGCCGACGCGCACCATCTGCCGTTCGCCGACGGCGTCTTCGCGGGCATCGTCATGCTGGACGTGCTGCACCACCTGCAGCGGCCCGTCGTCTTTCTCGCGGAAGCTGCGCGTGTCCTCGCAACCGGCGGGCGGCTCGCAATGATCGAACCTGGCATGAGTCGCATCGCGCGCCACGTCTACAGCCGCTTCCACCATGAACCCGTCGATATGCGCGCCGACCCGTTCGCGGTCGACCGGCGCCAGTCGGGCGACGATCCCTGGGACAGCAACCAGGCGATCGCCACGCTGATGTTCGGCTCGTCCGAGCGGATCGCGAGGGTCGAGGCGGCGGTGCCATCTCTCAAGGTCGTCAGCGCCGAGTGGCTGAGCCTCCTCGCCTATCCACTCTCCGGCGGCTTCCAGCGCTGGTCGCTGATGCCGCGCCGGCTGACCGCGCCGATGCTAGCGATCGAGGAGCGATTGCGCCATGCCGTCGGCACGACCCTCGGATTCCGGCAGATGGTGGTGATCGAGAAGCGCCGCGTGTGAGAGGAGCGAGGGAGCGCGGCGCGCGCGGGCGATTGCTGCTCGCCCGTCCCACTTCGATGGAGCTGGGGCAAGACATTGCGGGTCAGCCGTCGCCTCGACGACAAGGCGCTCCATGTGTTCTCCGCGTTCTCGACCGATCTCGGTGCTGTTGTTGGCGACCTCGTCGTCGCCCCTGATCAGACCGATTACGGCTGAGGTCGTGCTGTTGAAGGGTCTGCCCATAGAGGCGCCATCGTCACAGGACACGCGATCTTCACGCAACGCGCGATCTCCCAGCATATCCGTGACCGCGATGGCCACGACCTGTACGTGGTCAAGGACATCCAGCAGGCCCTGAAAGCCGGGATCGCCGAAGGCTTCGGTGATGCCCCCCTGCGATCCACGTCGCGTCGACAACGGGCCGCCGCCTGACCTCCAGGCTGCCGAGACCTGCGACAAGGGCCACGGCTGCTTCGAGACGCGGCGTATCGCCGTCACCGCCGAGGCCGTCGAGCACCTCGACTGGCCGGGCCTCGCCCAGTTCGCACGACTGACGCGCACACGGCAGGTCGCGGGCAAAACCAGCGTCGAGACGGTCTACATGGTCGTCAACCTGCCACCCGGCGAGGCCGATCCGGTACGGCTGCCGGCCCTCTCTCTTGCGCACTGGGGGGTCGAGAACCGTCTCCACTACGTTCGCGACATCTCCATGGACGAGGACCGCTGCCGTGTCCGCTCCGGTGCACGCGCCCTCGCAGGCGTCCGCAATACCGCCCTCTCCATCATCCGAAGGCTCGGCCGCTCCGACCGCGAAGCTCGGGAGAGCGTCCGCGAGGACCGCGCCGAAGCTATTCGCGCGGTCACCGGGCGGAATCTTTGAATTGTGCTACCGCATGTGGGCGATGCGATTGCGCGGACGCGGTGCCTTCGCCTAGTCTCAGACGCCACGCACTCCGGCCCGAAGGTGTCAGTCATGACTGAGAAACCGATGCCGCTGTGGGAGGTGTTCATCCGCGCCCGCGCGGGTGTCGCCCACAAGCACGCCGGCAGCATCCATGCGGCTGACGCCACGATGGCGCTGCAGGCCGCCCGTGACGTCTACACGCGCCGTGGCGAGGCGGTCTCGATCTGGGTGGTGCCATCGGCAGCGATCACGGCTTCGGACCCTGCCGACAAGGCGGAACTCTTCGAGCCGACGGGCTCGAAGATCTATCGCCATCCGACCTTTTACGAGATCCCTGACGAGGTCGGTCACATGTGAGCGGCCGGCAAGGCGACTTGGCGAGACAAACGTTCGACAGAGGACCCATGGCTGACGCGAGGACTGAATCAGAGACGGATGCGCCGGCCAAGGTCGCCGGCCGCCAGCTCGTCTACTTCGCCGACCCGATGTGCTCGTGGTGCTACGGCTTCTCGCCCGTGATCGGCGAGATTGCGCGCCGCTTCGAGGGCCGCATGCCGGTGCGTATCGTAATGGGCGGGCTTCGCGCCGGCAACGAGCGCCCCATGCGCGACGCTGATCGTGACTATATCCGCAGCGCCTGGACGCGCGTCGCGGCGGCCTCGGGCCAGCCATTCGACCACGCCTTCTTCGAGCGCGAGAGCTTTGTCTACGACACCGAGCCCGCCTGCCGGTCGGTGGTGACCATGCGCCGCCGCGCGCCGGAGAGGGCGCTGGAGTTTCTCACGCGCGTCAGCCGCGCCTTTTACGCCGAGAACCGGGATACGACGAAAGCAAGCGAGCTCGCTAAGCTTGCCGCCGAGTTCGGCGAGGATGCGGACGCCTTCGAGCTCGCCATGCTCGATCCCGAGATGCGCAATGCGACGCTCCGCGATTTCCTGCTCGCGCAGCAGTCCGGCGTCTCCGGCTTCCCCTGCCTCGTCGCCGGGCGCGAGGCAGACGGCTATGCGCTCGTCACGAGTGGCTTTGCCACGCTCGATACTCTCATCGAGCCGATTGAGACGTGGTA
Organism: Hyphomicrobiaceae bacterium; assembly: GCA_035440865.1. Lineage (GTDB taxonomy): Bacteria > Pseudomonadota > Alphaproteobacteria > Rhizobiales > Hyphomicrobiaceae > DAORNH01. The sequence continues at coordinate 2,842 of DAORNH010000153.1, forward strand.
TGCGGGCCAAGCCTGATCGACATCGAGATGCGAGACGAACCGCATGAGCAAAGCCGTCCTCTGGTCGCGAGATGCCCGTGGCGTCGCGACCGTCACCTTCAACCGTCCCGAGGTGAACAACGCCTATAACGGCGACCTCATCCAGGGCGTGCTGGACGCCATGGACGATCTCGGCGGGCAGCCCGGCCTGCGCGTCGTGGTCCTCAAGGGCAACGGCAAACACTTTCAGGCCGGCGCCGATCTCAAGTGGATCAATTCCGTGAGGCCCGGCTCGCACGAAGCGAATGTCGCCGTCTCGCGTGCGACGGCCGAGGCCGTCGATCGTCTCAATCGGCTGCCGGTGCCAGTCGTCGCGCTCGTGCAGGGAGGCTGCTTCGGCGGCGGCACGGGCATCGTCGCAGCCTGCGACGTGGTGATCGCGGCCGACAACGCGCTCTTCTCGATCGCCGAGGTGCGCTGGGGCCTGCACGCCGGCATCATCATACCGCAGCTCAACGACGCGATGGGCGTGCGCCAGGTGCGCCGCTACGCGCTGACCGGCGAGCGCTTCGGGGCGGATGAGGCGCGCCGTCTCGGCCTCGTCCATGAGGTGGTGGCGCTCGCCGATCTCGAGGCGACGGG
>DAORNH010000153.1:3472-10316 GCA_035440865.1 Hyphomicrobiaceae bacterium
CGTCCGCCAGATCCTCGAGAACTCGCCGGACGCCATCGCCAAGACGAAGTCACATATTCTCGAGAGCGCCTGGGGCGGGTTCGGGCAGACGACGTTCAACGAGCTCGTCGACAGTCATGCCAAGGCGCGCCAGTCGCCGGCTGCCGCCGAAGGCCTCGCCTCGTTCGCAGAGAAGCGCTCAGCGAAATGGGCGCCGAAGCCATGAGGCGTGGCGCAGAGCGCATCTTCGTGGCACTCGACGTGCCGACGGTCGAAGCGGCGCGGGCTCTCGTGGACACGCTCGGCGACAGCGTCGGCGGTCTGAAAATAGGCCTCGAGCTCGTGATGGGCGGCGGGCTGAAGCTCGCCGAGGAGCTCGCGCGCGAGGGTCGCCGCGTGTTCCTCGACATGAAGCTGCTCGACATTCCGAACACGGTCGAAGGTGCCGCGGCCAATGCGGCCGAGGCCGGTGTTGCCTACCTGACCGTTCACGGCACCGATCGAAAGACGCTCGATGCGGCTGTTAAAGGGCGAGGCAACTCGAAGACCAAGCTGCTCGCCATCACGGTTCTGACCAGCCTCGGCTCCGCCGATCTCCGCGAGCAGGGCAGCACGATGGCGGTCGAGGAGCTGGTCGTCCACCGCGCGCGGCTCGCCAACGCGGCCGGCTTCGACGGTGTCGTCGCCTCACCGCTGGAGATCGCGGCGATCCGGGCGGCGGTCGGACAGAGCCTCGAGATCGTGACGCCGGGCGTAAGGCCCGCCGGCGCTGCCAGGGGCGATCAGACGCGCGTCATGACGCCAGCAGAGGCGATCCGCGCAGGCGCCACGGCGCTCGTCGTCGGCCGTCCGATCACGGCGGTCGCCGATCCACGGGCCGCAGCGCTCGCCATCGGCGCCGAGATCGAGGCGGCACTCGGCTGAGTTCTTCGGACCGACGAATTGCCCGCGGCGAGCGGCTCGATTAAACTTCCGCCGGTCGACAAAAAGGGATTGCGGCCCATGACCAGCTACCGGCTCCACTGCTTCGCGCTGTCGGGAAGCGCCTACAAGGTGGCGCTCTATCTGAACTGCGCAGGCCTCAAGTGGGAGGCGGTGCCGGTCGATTTCCTCAAAGGCCAGACGCGGGATCCCAAATGGCGCGACGAGATCAACGACATGGGCGAGGCGCCCGTGCTCGAGGCCGACGGCAAGCGCTATTCGCAGTCGGGCGCCATTCTCTCCTGGCTCGCCGAGACGACGGTCAAGTTCGTGCCGAACGGGGCGGATGAGCGCTACGATGCGCTGCGCTGGATCCTGTTCGACAACCACAAGTTCACGAGCTATTTCGCGACGCACCGCTTCTTGAATTCGATCGCGCCGCAGGCTCCGGACCCCGCCGTGCTTGGCTTCCTGAAGACGCGCGTTGACGCTGCCTTCGCCATCGTCGAGAAGCATCTCGCGACGCGGAAGTTCATGCTCGGCGCCAAGCCGACGATCGCCGACTTCTCGCTGATCGGGTACATGTACTACCCGAGCGAGGAAACGGGCTACGATCTCGCCAAGTCGCATCCGGCGATCTATGCCTGGACACAGAGGATGCGATTCCTGCCGGGTTGGAAGGGGCCGTACGAGCTGATGCCCGGTGTCCGGCCGGAACTGCGCAAGGGCTGACGCGGCCTAACGGACATTCGCTGATGGCGCCGTGGTCAGCTGACCCGTTCCGCCGCGATGGGGCGTGCGACGAGATCCGAGCGGTGCGCCGAGATGATCCGGGAGATCTGATCGGGCGAGGCATCGAGGCGGTTCGTGTCGATGACGAGCTGGCTCGTGCCGTTGCGCCGCCGGCGCCGCGTGCCGACGACGACGAGTGGCCCATAGGTCTCGAGCGAGTTCACATCGTTCCAAGAGAGCCGCTCGGCGCCGAGCAGCCCGAAGGTCGAGATGCCGTTCGCGTCGACCGTGATCTCGACGGCGGGGCTCAGCCACCGCGCCAGCTCCACGATGCCGACGAGGAACAGGATCACCGCGAAGGCCGCGAGCACCGCGCCGACGATCCACGACGGCGGCGCCACGAAGATGCCGACGCGCTGCGGCAGCTCGAGCAGGTTCATGGCGAGCGTGCCGACGGTGAGGAACGCGAACGCCATGGGTAGTGCCACGAGGAAGCCCCAGGGCGATGATTTCGAGCGGGCGATCAAGGCGGTAGCTCCCGAGTATGCATGACAGGTCTGCGCGGACCTGCCTCAACCGTTAGCAGACTGGGTCAAGCCGTCAGCTGGCGGCACGGGAATTCCTTAATGGCACTTGGTGTCGCGGCGAAGGCCGCCGATACCGCAACGAATGCGAGCGCCGACGGCCGTACCAACCTCATCCCTGGACGGAGAAGCCGCCGTCCACGGGGATTGCCGCGCCCGTGATGAAGTCCGAGGCATGGCTCGAGAGGAAGATCGCGATCCCGGAGAAATCATTCGGTCCGCCCCAGCGGGCCGCCGGCGTGCGTTTCAGCACGCTCTCGTGCAGCGTCGGGATCACCTCGCGCGCGGTTTTGGTGAGGTCGGTGTCGATCCAGCCCGGCAGGATGGCGTTCACCTGGATGTTGTCCTTGGCCCAGGCCGTGGCGAGTGCCTTGGTCATCTGCACGATGCCGCCCTTGGATGCCGCGTAGGGCGTCGCGAACGGCGCGCCGAAGATCGACATCATCGAGCCGATGTTGATGATCTTGCCACCACCGGCCTTCTTGAGATGCGGGTGGGCGGCGTGCGAGCAGAAGAAAGCGCCGTCGAGATTGATGGCGATCACCTCGCGCCATTCGGCGGGCGAGTAGGTCTCGGGCTGCTTGCGGTTATTGATGCCGGCATTGTTGATGAGGATGTCGAGCCGGCCGAAGGTCTTCACCGTCTCGGCGATCATCGCCTTGCACGAGGCGTCGTTGGCAACATCGACCTCGACGACCGCGGTCTTCACGCCGAGCTTTGCGAGCTCGTCTGCCGCGCCCTTCGATTTCGCGGCCTTGCGGCCGGCAATCATGATGTTGGCGCCGGCCTTCGCGAGGCCGCGCGCCATGCCGAGACCGATGCCGCCGTTGCCGCCCGTGACGACGGCGACGCGGCCCTTGAGATCGAAGAGGGACATGCGACTTTTTCCTCCGGTGTTTCCCCGCCAACGGGTAGGACCATTGGCCCGACGGATCAAGCGCGCGCTCATCCTGTGCGGTCAGACCTGCGCGACCCGAAGCCGCGCCGCGACACGCTCACGTCCCATGAGCGGCATGAGCGCGCGGAGCTCCGGGCCCTTTTCCTCACCGGTCAAGGCGATACGCAGCGGGTGGAAGAGCGCGCGGCCCGAGGCGCCGGTCGCGGCCTTGATCGCGGCGGTGTAGGCGGACCATCCGGCCGGCGACCAGGTGTCCGCGTCCCACGGCGCGGCCGGCAGTCGGTCGGCTGCGGCTTTCAGGACGTCGGGGCTCTCGACGGTCGGTGCGATCGGGCCATACACGATGTCGTGCCAGCGCTTCGCGTCGGCGAGCACGGCAAGATTGCCACGAACGGTAAGCCAGAACGGCGCGCCCCCGCTGACGCCGAGGGCGGCGAGGCGCGCGCTGACCCGCTCGAACGGCAGCATGTGGAGCAAGCGCGCATTGAGCGCGTGCAGGTCGTTCTCATCGAAGCGGCCGGGCGCCCGCGAAATCTTCCCGAGGTCGAAACTCTTAGCCAGATCGTCGAGCGTCGCGCGCGGCTCGATGGCATCCGAGGTGCCGACGAGGGCTGCGTGGCAGACCACGGCTTCCGGCTCGAGCCCGGACTTGCGCAGGCCTTCGATCGAGAGCGCGCCGAGCCGCTTGGAGAGCGCGCTGCCGTCCGCCTGGACGAGAAGGCTGTGATGGGCGAAGGCCGGCGGCCGCGCGCCGAGCGCCTCGAAGAGCTGAATCTGCACGCCCGTGTTGGTGACGTGGTCCTCACCGCGGATGATGTGCGTGATCGCCGTCTCGATATCGTCGACGACGCTCGTGAACGTATAGAGGAACGTGCCGTCCTCGCGCACGAGCACGGGGTCGGACAGCGATCCCGCATCGACGGTCTGATGCCCGCGGATGAGGTCGTCCCAGGCAACCGGCGTCGGACGCGGCGCGAGATCGTCCGGGCCGCTCGAATTGGTTAGGCGGAAGCGCCAGTGCGGCCGGCGGCCCTCCGCCGCAAGCTTCGCCGTCTCGGCGCCCGTGAGGCGCAACGCGGCGCGATCATAAATCGGCGGCAGGCCGCGCGCGAGCTGGCGCTTGCGCCGCCGGTCGAGCTCGTCGGCGGTCTCGTAGCAGGGATAGAGGCGGCCGGCGGCTTTGAGGCGCTCGGCGGCGGCGGCGTAGCGCTCGAGCCTGTCCGACTGCCGCAGGAACGCATCCCAGCTGAGGCCGAGCCAGCGCATGTCCTCGACGATGCCATCGGCGAATGCCGCCGTCGAGCGCCCCTGATCCGTATCATCAAGGCGCAGCAGGAACGTGCCGCCGTGCCGCCGCTGGAAAAGCCAGTTCAGCACGGCCGGGCGGATGTTGCCGACGTGGAGCCTGCCGGTCGGGCTCGGCGCGAAGCGGACTTTGACGGACATGGGGCTCCAGTCGGCTGGTGTGTGCCGCCACAGTTACTCCGGGCCGGCCGCATGCACCAGCCTCAGTAGCTCTTCGGGAGCCCGAGCGCCTTTTCGGCGAGGAAGGAGAGGACGAGCTCGCGGCTCACGGGTGCGATGCGCGCGATCAACACCTCGCGGAGATACCGCTCGACGTGGAACTCCTTCGAGTAGCCCATGCCGCCGTGGGAGAGGATCGCGGTCTCGCAGGCCTCGAACCCGGCCTCGCCCGCGAGATACTTGCCCGCGTTCGCCTCGATGCCGCAGGGGAGGCCCTTGTCGTAGAGCTCAGCCGCGCGGAAGATCATCAGGTTCGCGGCCTCGAGGTTCGCCCAGCAGCGCGCGAGCGGATGCTGGATGCCCTGGTTCTCGCCGATCGGCCGTCCGAAGACGACGCGGTCCTTCGCGTACTGCGCGGCCTTGCGGATCGCGGCCCGGCCGATGCCGACGGCTTCCGAGGCGATCAGGATGCGCTCCGGATTGAGCCCGTGCAGGATGTATTCGAAGCCGCGGCCCTCCTCGCCGATGCGATCCTCGATCGGAACCGGCAGCCCGTCGATGAACAGCTGGTTGCTGTCGACGGCCTTGCGGCCCATCTTGTCGATCTCGCGCACCTCGACGTATTTGCGGTCGAGATCGGTATAGAAGAGCGTGAGGCCTTCGGTCGGCCGCTTCACCTCTTCGGCGGGTGTCGTGCGGGTCAGGATCAGCACCTTGTTCGCGACCTGCGCCGTGGAAATCCAGATCTTCTGCCCATCGATGCGATAGCGGTTGCCGTCGCGTCGCGCGCGCGTCTTGAGCTTGGTCGTGTCGAGGCCGACGTTCGGCTCGGTGACGGCGAAGCAGGATTTGTCGGTGCCCTTGATCAGCGGCGGGAGGAAGCGCTTCTTCTGCTCCTCGCTGCCGAACACGACGACCGGGTTGAGACCAAAGATGTTCATGTGCACGGCCGAAGCGCCGGAGAGGCAGGCGCCCGACTCGGCAATGGTCTGCATCATCAGCGCCGCTTCCGTGATGCCGAGACCGGCACCGCCATAGGCTTCCGGCATGGCGATGCCGAGCCATCCGGCGTCCGCGAGCGCTGCATGGAAGTCGTGCGGGAAGCCGCCCTTGCGCTCCTTCTCGAGCCAGTAGGCATCATCGAAGCGGGCGCAGATCTTCTGGATGGCGTCGCGAATTTCGCGCTGCTCGTTCGTCATCAGGGCTTCGTGCATGGTCGCTCTCGTTATGCAGTTCGACTGTCAAGAAAGGCCGGGTCCTGGTGGCACCTGCGCATCTGGCGCGCGTCGTCAGAAATGCCCCGATCGGGCGCGGGCGGAAGCCCGTTCGGCAGGCGAGGCTGCCGCATCACGACTTTGCCGTGCCGACGACACCGCGGGCGATCAGGTCCTTGATGCGCTCCGGCGCGAAGCCCGCGGCCCCGAGCACGGCGTCCGTATCTGTGCCGACGCCGCGCGAGGCAGCACCTGCTTTGGCTGCTGTCCTCGAAAAGCGCGGCGCGGGTGCTGCCTGCATGACGCCGTCGACGCGCAAGAACGTCTTCCGCTCGCGGTTGTGCGGATGAGCTTCCACTTCTGCCATCGTGAGCACGGGCGCGAAGCAGGCGTCGCTCCCTTCGAACACCTGGCACCACGCATCGCGTGACTTCGTCTTGAAGGCGGCGGCGAAGCGCTCTCGCAGCATCGGCCAGCCGGACTTGTCCCACTGCTTCGGCAGCTTCTCGCCAGCGAGCCCGAGGCGGGCAAGGAGGTCCTCGTAGAAGCGACCCTCGATCGAGCCGATCGACACCCACTTTCCGTCCGAGGTCTCGTAGACCTCGTACCAGGGCGCGCCCGTATCGAGAATGTTGACGCCGCGCTCGTCCTTCCAGGTGCCTTGCGAGTAGAGGCCGTGTATGCCGGCCATGAGGAGCGCGGCGCCATCGACCATGGCGGCATCGACAACCTGACCTTTTCCGGAGCGCGAAGCTTCGAGCAGGGCCGCGAGCACGCCGACGGCGAGCAGCATGCCGCCGCCGCCGAAATCGCCGACGAGGTTCAGCGGCATGGTCGGCGGTGCTCCCTTGCGGCCGACGGCGCCGAGCACGCCCGCGAGCGCGATGTAATTTATGTCGTGGCCCGCGCGCGGCGCCATTGGGCCTGTCTGGCCGAATCCCGATACGCGGATCATGATGAGCCGCGGATTGATCTTCGCGAGGTCCTCGTAGCCGCAGCCCCATTTCTCCATGGTGCCGGGACGGAAATTCTCGAGCAGGAAGTCGGCCTTC
>DAORNH010000154.1:0-493 GCA_035440865.1 Hyphomicrobiaceae bacterium
CACGCACTTGGGCTATCGGATGCGCATCTGCTGCCTCGGCGGCGACATCGAGGGCGCGCTCGAGGCCATGCCGCGGGCCTCGGATGTGCCGGCGTTTCCCGGCTGGAAGTGCGCGCTCCTTGCCCATGCCGATCGGCTCGAGGAGGCGCGTCTCGAGCTGAAGCGCTTCTATCATCTGGCGGCGGCCAACTGGGCAGGCGTAGACGCGTGGAGCGAAACGGGCACCGTGCGCTGGTTCCTGCACGCGTTTCCGCTGCGCCGCCGCGGAGACTGGGAGCGGCTGCGCGACGGGCTCAGTCTCGCGGGAGCCCCGGTGCACGGGCTCCGCCACCGCTTCTGGACTCACTAGATCCGGGTATCAGACCCATGGGTCTGATACCATCACACCTCGAGCACGATCTTGCCGAAGTGCTTGTTGGCCTTCATGTGGGCGAGGGCGGCGGCGGCCTCCGCGAGCGGGAAGGTGCGGTCGAGCGGCAGGCGGAGCTTGCCG
>DAORNH010000154.1:522-3367 GCA_035440865.1 Hyphomicrobiaceae bacterium
TGATCTCGCGGACTTCTTCTACCGAGCGCGTGCGGAAGGTGACACCGATGTAGTCGATGCGCTTCATCGCGTGGAGATCGAAGTCGAACTCGCCGGTGAAGCCGCCGAGCCGTCCAACGTTGACGATGCGTCCACGCACGGAGGCGGCCTTCATGTTGGCGTTGGCGACGCCGGCCGAGACCTGATCGACGATGAGATCGAGCCCCTTGCCGCCGGTAGCAGCGATGGCGGCATCCGCCCAGCCGGGATCGCGGCTGTCGAGTACGACGTCGGCTCCATATTCGCCGAGGCGCCCGCGTCGGCCTGCATCGGTCGATGTGCCGATGACGAGGCGAGCGCCCTTGAGCTTGGCGATCTGCATCGCCATGAGACCGACGCCCGAGCTCGCGCCCTGGATGAGCACGGTCTCGCCGGGTGCGAGGCGGCCGGCCGTCACCACCGCGTTGTGCATGGTCTGGAGGGCGACGGGCAGCGTTGCGGCCTCGACCCAGCCCATGTTGTTCGCCGGGATCGGCGAGACGCGGCCCTTGTCGGCGACCGCATACTCGGCATAGCCCCCGCTGCCGGAGCACATGACACGGTCGCCGGCCGTGATACCGGAGACATTGGCGCCGACCTCGGCGACTTCGCCCGAAAACTCCAGTCCCATGATGGTCCCGGCGCCGCCGACGGCGCCGTGGGCACGACCGGAGGCGACGATCAGGTCGGCGCGATTGAGACCCGCTGCCCGTACGCGGACGAGCACCTGGTCGGGGCCGGGCTTGGGGGACGGAACTTCGCGGACTTCAACACCTTTGTCAGTGACGACGGCAGCTTTCATGACCCAGCTCCTTTGGTGTGCATGCAGGGAGCGTGAACGATCAGCGGCTAAGAGGCAACGAGCGTTGAAACTATTTCTCCATGCGTTGCCGGATCGTCCGTGAGTAATGTTTGTGGAGATACTGTGGATAACTTTCCGGTTCACGCAGAGGTTGTGTCGGATGTGCTCGCGTTCGCCCTAACTGCGGTGCGGCGTGTGAGCGGTCGTGCTCGCGCCGGATCCTGTCTCGAGTTCAGTGGTGTGTGGGAGTGGCGGGACACGTGAGTGCTCAGCGGAATGTGCGTCGGTCGCAGCAAGTCAAGAATCCCTATCGTCCGGGCGCGGGCCATGCGCCTCCGTACCTCGCAGGGCGAGGCTTCGAGCAGGCCGAGTTCCGGCGCCTGCTTGCCCAGGACACCATCACCGAGAACGTGCTGATCACCGGCCTGCGCGGCATGGGCAAGACCGTGCTGCTCGAGACCTTCGCCGGGCTCGCCCGTGACACGCGCTGGCTCTGGGTCGGCAATGACCTGTCAGAATCGGCGGGTCTCTCCGAGGAGCGCCTCGGTGTGCGCATCCTGACCGACATCGCGCGGGTACTCGCCGAGCATCGCACCGGGTCCGGTGAGGCGCAGCTCGTCGGCTTCGTGCCGACGGGGCCGCTCGAGCCGCCGCCGAGCTACGATCAGTTGTGTGCGGTGTTCCTCAAGGCGCCCGGACTGCCAAGCGACAAGCTCCGAGCGGCGATCGATATCGCCATGCGCTACGTGGCGACCACCGACCTGAAAGGTATCGTGCTCGCCTATGACGAGGCCCAGTGCCTCGCCGACCACGCGGATCGGCACGAGTATCCGCTGTCGATGCTTCTCGAGACCTGCATTCATCTCCAGAAGCGCTATCCGGACCAGGGATTTATGCTGGTGCTGACGGGCTTGCCAACGCTGCTCGACAGCCTGACGATGAGCCGGACCTACTCGGAGCGCATGTTCAACGTCATGGCGCTCGACCGGCTCGGATACCTTGGCGGCGATCCGCGAGCCGCTCGACCTGCTGGCACTCGATGTGCCGGGGAGTGCCGTCGACAAGATCGTGGAGCTCTCGGTCGGCTATCCCTATCTCATCCAGTTTTTCGCCAAGGAGATGGTCGACGCAGTCCTTCATGCGGGAGCAGGCGCGCTCGAAGGCTTCCCGTCGGAGGCTGTCTGGCGCCGCCTCGACAGCGGCATCTTCGCGGCGCGCTGGGGCCGCACCACAGACAAGCAGCGCGAGGCTCTGAAGGTGATGGCCCGGCTCCCGGCCGAAACTGCGGAATTCACGCCGCACGACGTCGCGGATGGCTCGGCCGAGTTCGGCATCGGCGCGATGACCAACGCGCAGGCCGGGCAGATCATGCAGGGCCTCGTCGAGCGCGGCCTCATCTACCGCACACGTCGCGGCAAGTACGCGTTTGCGCTGCCGATGTCGCGCGTGATGATCCTCCGGCGCATGCTTGATGACGATGATCAAGGGTTGCCGGGGTTCGCCGACCTCAGCGCGCCGGCCGAGATCGTTGCCCACCAGCCCGCTTCCGACGAGCTCGAGATCGAGGAAAGACCAGGTCCGGCGATCTATGCATCCGGAGCGGCCGTGGACGACAGCGAGCCGGCGCCGATGAGCGACGAACTGGTCGCCGCATTCCGCGAGGTGATGCGCACGGTGCCGGTCCGCCCCCAGCGCGAGGTGCTGCGCGGTTCGCCCCGGGCCGACGCATCGGCCATGGCCGCGCCCGCCGCGTCGTCGTTCTGGAGCTTTCGAGGGATGCGCTCCTGAACGGCGAGCGCGACTGCGGAATTCCTGGTGCTTCGGCGGCGCAAGCTGCGGAGTAGCGAACGGCGGCGGAGCAGCGGGGCCGCCGCCGTGCGCAATTCATTCGAGCAGGCGAGCTGGGTCACCGGCCTCATCGGCGGCCGGCCGTGTCTGGATGGACGTGGGATGCGAAGAATGCGAGCGAACGGCGCACGGCATCCTCGGTCGCGCTCGCATTGGCATCGAGGCTCTGGCGAGCGC
>DAORNH010000154.1:3506-6193 GCA_035440865.1 Hyphomicrobiaceae bacterium
GCGCTCGTCGAAGTGTCCTTTGAGACCGCACGCCGGATAAAACACGAGCGCCGCCCGAAATCCCGTCGCGGGCGTCGGCGAGGCGATGCCGGGCGCGGTGTCGGCGATTGAGGAAAGTGCAGCACTGCCGCCGTTCGACCAGCCGTGGAGGCCGATGCGGTCGGCGATCACATCGCCGCGCGAGCGCAGATACGCAAGGGCGCCATAGGCATCGAGCGGACGGATCGTCACCTCGTTGAGTTCGGCGGGGCGGCTGTCGTAGCTGCCGCGGGGGAAGCCTTTCGGGTAGCCACGAGGCCCGAAGCCATCCACGAGAATGGCCACATACCCCGCCTCGGCCCAGAGGCGGCCCCAGGCCTTGTGGCGGAGCGAGAGCGTGGTTGCGTCGAAGGTCCCCTTGGCGCGCTCCGAGTAGGGTCCGCCTCGGCCATGCATCATCACGACACCGGGCATCGGCGCTTTGGCGTCGGGGCGGCGAAAGACGTAACCGACGAGATCGGTTTTTCCATCTGCGCTCGCGAAGCGCACGGTCTCTGGGGAATGGCCATCATCCTGGGCCATGGCCGGGCATGCCGCGACAACGATGGCGACGCCGGCGACGATCGCGAGCAGACGATTGCGGGCCATGGCCGGATGCTCCATGCGACGGCATCGATTGATAATAGCCTGACACAATCCTACCTGGCGACTAATGCTGGCGATACGGGGGCGCAACCGTTTGCTCGCATGTACCATTTGCGCCCAGGACTGAATTCGGCCGAAACCAGTCACTGCAGGCGTCGTCAGGGAGCGACACCCCGCTGCCGGCTTGACCCCGATGCCCCTTTCGGGCTCAAAGGCGCCGAGACATTCGATTGATCCGAGAGCCCGTCATGGCGAGCGAACGCTACAACGCGCCTGAGCGCGAGAAGCACTGGCAGAAGGTGTGGGACGCGAAGGGCGCCTTCCGCGCCCGCGAAGATGGCGGCCGGCCCAAGTACTACGTCATGGAAATGTTCCCTTACCCGTCAGGGCGGCTCCACGTCGGGCACTCGCGCAACTATACGATCGGGGACGCAGTCGCTCGCTTCAAGCGCGCCCAGGGCTTCAATGTGCTGCATCCGATGGGGTTCGACGCGTTCGGGCTGCCAGCCGAGAACGCAGCGCTCGAAAGGAAGGTCCACCCGGCGAGCTGGACGCGCGAGAATATCGACTTCATGCGCCGCCAGCTCAAGTCGCTGGGCCTCGCTATCGATTGGGAGCGCGAGGTCGTCACCTGCGATCCCTCCTACTATTGCCACCAGCAGAAGCTGTTCCTCGATTTCTACGCGAAGGGCCTCGCCTACCGGAAGCCGAGCAAGGTCAACTGGGACCCGGTCGAACAGTCGGTGCTCGCCAACGAGCAGGTGGAGGACGGCCGCGGCTGGCGTTCCGGCGCGCTCATCGAACAGCGCGAGCTCACGCAGTGGTTCTTCAAGACGACGGCGTTCTCGGACGAACTCTTGAAGGCCCTCGACACGCTCGAGCAGTGGCCCGAGAAAGTGCGCCGCATGCAGGCGAACTGGATCGGCCGTTCGGAAGGCCTGATGGTGCGCTGGAAGCTCGGCAAGGGCGCGCCCAAGGGACATGGCGAGCTCGAGGTCTATACGACGCGGCCGGACACGCTGTTCGGCGCCTCGTTCATGGCGATCGCGCCCGATCATCCGCTCGCCAAGGCGCTCGCCGAGAAGGACAACAAACTCGCGGAGTTCGCCGAGGAGTGCCGCCGCATGGGCACCTCCGTCGCCGATCTCGAGACCGCAGAGAAGAAGGGCTACGACACCGGTCTCAAGGCCATCCACCCCTTCGATGCGTCGTGGGAGGTGCCGGTCTACGTCGCGAACTTCATCCTGATGGACTACGGCACGGGCGCGATCTTCGGCTGTCCGTCGGGCGACCAGCGCGATATCGAGTTCGCGCGGAAATACAAGCTGCCCGTTCTGCCGGTCGTCGTACCGAAGGCTGCGGCCGAGCAGGCGGACGTGCTGACGGCAATTAAGCACAAGGGGATCGCCTACGCCGAGGACGGCGTGATGATCAATTCGCGCTTCCTCGACGGAATGGACACGGCGAGCGCCTTCAACGAAGTGGCGAGCCGGCTGGAGGCGGAGCGGCTCGGCGGGAAACCCGTTGGCAAGCGCACGGTCAACTATCGGCTCCGTGACTGGCTGCTGTCGCGCCAGCGGTATTGGGGCTGCCCGATCCCGATCATCCATTGCGACGATTGCGGCGTCGTTCCGGTGCCCGACAAGGATCTACCGGTGCAATTGCCGGACGATGCAACCTTCGACGTGCCGGGCAATCCGCTCGACCGGCATCCGACTTGGAAGAACGTGCCATGCCCGACGTGCGCAAAGCCCGCGCGCCGCGACACGGACACGATGGACACCTTCGTCGACAGCTCCTGGTACTTTGTGCGCTATACGGCGCCGGATGCCAAGACGCCCGTCGATCCGAACCGGGCCGGCTACTGGCTCGCGGTCGACCAATACATCGGCGGCATCGAGCATGCGATCCTGCATCTCCTCTATTCGCGTTGGTTCGTGCGGGCGATGAGCGCCTGCGGCTACCTGCAACTCGACGAGCCATTCACGCGGCTCTTCACGCAAGGCATGGTGGTGCACGAGACGTACCGCCGGCTCGACGGCAACAAGCCGGGTGAATGGCTC
>DAORNH010000154.1:6410-6763 GCA_035440865.1 Hyphomicrobiaceae bacterium
GGCGCACGCCGCTTCGTGCAGCGCATCTGGCGCATGATCGACGACGTTGCCGGAAAGGTCCCGAAGGGCGCCAAGGCGGCCGGCGAGGCGACGCCCGAGTCGCTCGCGCTGCGGCGGGCGGCGCACCGCGCGCTGCACGCTGTCGGGCAGGGGATCGAGGCCTTCCGCTTCAATGTCGCGGTTGCGCAAATCTATGAGCTGAGCAATGTTCTTTCGGCGTCTGCGCACAAGGGCGGCGCGGCGCTGGGCCCGGCCCTCAGGGAGGCGGCCGAGTTGCTTGTCACTATGATCGGGCCGATGATGCCGCCCGCCGCGATCAGGCTAACACCCTCAAGGATCACGTCAAAAGCATC
>DAORNH010000154.1:6773-8408 GCA_035440865.1 Hyphomicrobiaceae bacterium
GGGCGCGGCTCGGATACAACACTCTGCTCATCGATCAGCCCTGGCCCAAGGCCGATCCGGCCTTGCTCGTTGACGACAGCGTGACCATCGCCGTACAAATCAACGGCAAGCGGCGTGCCGAGGTCACGGTTGCGCGGGCGGCGTCGCAGCGCGAGATCGAGGCGACGGTGCTGGCTCTGGACAGCGTTCAAAAGGCGCTCGAAGGCAAGACGCCGAGAAAAGTCATCATTGTCCCGCAGAGGATCGTGAATGTCGTGGTCTGATCACAAGCTGAAGCGCGCCCGGCGGCCGGTTGGTCGCCTCTCTGCGCTCGTGCTTGTGCCGGCCATGCTGATCGGAACCCTCGTCGGCGGCTGCGGCGGTGGCGGCTTCCAGCCGCTCTATGGGCCGACCATGTCGGGCGTCGCGCTCGACAAGCGCATGGCCGAGGTGGATGTCCTGCAGGTGCCCGGCCGTGTCGGCCAGCGCATCCGCAATGAGCTGATCTTCCAGACCACGGGTGGCGCCGATCCGGTGCCACACGCCTACCGGCTCGAAATTGCGATCCGCGAGTCGATCCTCTCGACGCTGGTGCGCTCGACAGGCGATTCGGCAGGCCAGATCTACAGCCTCGACGCGCACTTCCGGCTCATCTCCATCAAGGACAAGAAGGTGCTCGTGCAGGGCGTCAGCCACGCGCGGGCAAGCTTCGAGCGCTACGACTCGATCTTCTCGAACGTGCGCGCCCGCGAGGACGCCGAGAACCGCGCGGCCCGCACGGCGGCGAGCGAGATCAAGATGCGGATCGCCGCCTTCCTGTCCGGCAATACCTGAGACGGCCGAGGGCCAGTGATGGTGGCGGTGAAGGCCGGTCAGGCGGAGGCCTTCGTCAAGGCCGCGGATCCCAAGCTCCAAGCCTTCCTGCTCTATGGTCCCGATGAGGGCCTCGTCTCCGAGCGGAGCCAGAGCCTCGCGCGGCGCATCGCCGAGCGCGAAAACCCGCCAGGCGAGATCGTGCGGTTAGGTGATGCCGATCTCGAGGAGGGCTCCGAGCGCCTCGAGGTCGAGCTGCTGACGATCCCCATGTTCGGCGGCCGCAAGATCGTGCGCGCGACGGCGGGGCGGCGCATCAATGCGGCACTGTTGAAGCCGCTTGTCGAAGGGGGGCGGCTTGCCGGCGTTCTGATCGTCGAAGCGGGAAACCTGCGTCCGGATGAATCGCTCCGCGCGACCTTCGAGAAGGGGTCGCTTGCCGCCGCCATCGCCTGCTTTCCCGACGAGGCGCGTGACATCGATGCCCTCATCCGCGAGGTGCTCGGTGAGGCGAAGATGGAGATCGCGCCCGATGCGCGGAGCCATCTCGCGAGCCGGCTCGGGGCCGACCGGGTCCTCTCCCGCTCCGAGATCGAGAAGCTCGCGCTCTATGCGCAGGGCCGCGGGCGCATCGAGGTCGACGATGTCGACGCCGTGGTCGGCGATGCCTCGGAGCTGGCGCTCGACAAGATCGTCAATGCCGCCGTGTCGGGGCGCGTCGCCGATGCGCTCTCCGAGTTCGATCGCGCGGTCGCGGCGGGCGAGAACCCGCAAGGCATCGTCATGGCCGTGCAGCGCCACGTGCAGCGGCTGCACCGCATCCGGGCGACGCTCGATGGCGGG
>DAORNH010000154.1:8436-9088 GCA_035440865.1 Hyphomicrobiaceae bacterium
GCTGAGGTCGATCCGCCCGCCGCTGCATTTCAAGCAGCGCGATGCCGTCGCGGCCCAGCTCCGGCAGTGGACTGGGGATCGCCTGCTGGCCGCAGCCGTGAGGATCGGGGAGGGCCTCAAGGCCGCGCGCCTCGGCGGCACGCTCGAAAGCGCGCACGCCGAGCGGCTACTGCTCGAGATCGGGCGGCTCGCGACGCGGCGGTGAGGGCCCGCCCGAAGGCCGATCAGCCAACCTTCACCAGCACGTGCTTCTTGCGACCGAACGAGAGCTTGATGGCTCCGCCGGCGGAGAGGTCCCTGGTCGAGACCATCGCCTTGTCGTCGCTGACGGCGACGTCGTTGACGCGCAGTCCCCCGCCCTGGATCTGGCGGCGGGCGTCGCTATTCGACTTGACGAGGCCTGCACGCACGAACAGGGCGATGACGCCGATGCCGGCTTCGAGCTCGGCCTTCGGCACGTCGATGCTCGGCAGTCCCTCGCCGAGGGCGCCCTCCTCGAAGGTCTTGGCGGCCGTCGCTGCCGCGGCCTCGGCCTTGTCGCGGCCGTGCAGCATGGCCGTCACCTCGGTCGCGAGGATCTTCTTGGCGTCGTTGATCTCGGAGCCCTGGAGAGCCGCCAACCGGGCGATCTCGCCCATCGGCATCATGGTGT
>DAORNH010000154.1:9116-10239 GCA_035440865.1 Hyphomicrobiaceae bacterium
ACGGCCGACGTCGGCATCCTCGACGTTGCGCCAGAACTGCCAGAACTCGTAAGCGCCGAGCATCTCCTCGTTGAGCCAGACAGCACCGGCGACGCTCTTCCCCATCTTGGCGCCCGAGGCAGTCGTAAGGAGAGGGGTCGTCAGTGCGTAGAGCTGGTGCGTGCCGAGCCGGCGACCAAGGTCGATGCCGGTGACGATGTTGCCCCACTGGTCCGAGGCGCCCATCTGCAGGTTGCAACCGTGGCTCTTCGCGAGCACCGTGAAGTCATAAGCCTGCAGGATCTGGTAGTTGAACTCGATGAAGCTCATCTCCTGCTCGCGATCGAGGCGCGACTTCACCGATTCGAGCGCCATCATGCGGTTGACCGAGAAGTGGCGGCCGATGTCGCGCAGCATCTCGATCCAGTTGAGCTTCGTCAGCCACTCGGCGTTGTCGAGCATCACGGCATCAGAGTGACCCGTACCGAAGCGCATGAGCTTGGCGCAGGCGCGCTGCATGGATGCCTTGTTCGCCTCGATCTGCTCGATCGGCAGGATCTTGCGCGATTCGTCCTTGCCGGAGGGGTCGCCGACGCGCGTCGTGCCGCCGCCCATGAGCACGATCGGCTTGTTGCCCGTCTCCTGCATCCAGCGCAACATCATGAGCACGATGAGGTTGCCGACGTGGAACGAGGGCGCCGTGCAATCGAAGCCGATATAGCCGATCGCCTTGCCGGCGGCCGCAAGCTGGTCGAGCCCGGCGAAGTCCGAGCACTGGTGGATATAGCCGCGCTCGTCGAGGGCGTTGAGGAAGTCGGATTTGTATTTGGCCATGATCGTGGCTCCGTATTCTTGGCTCTCGCTGGCGGGCGCGAAGCCCTGTAGTCTTTCATTGCGCAAGTCGGACTGGACCAAGCACAGGACGGCACGATGGGCAAGATCTACAGGGCGATCGGCCTCATGAGCGGCACCTCGCTCGACGGCATCGACGTTGCCATGATCGAGACGGACGGGGAGGCGCGCGTGCGCCGGCTCGGTGGCGTCACGGTCCCTTACCCTGATGCGTTCCGGGCGCGGCTGCGCCAGGCGCTCGGCGAGGCCGTGGCGGTCCAGAACCGGCTCGAGCGGCCGGGCATCCTTGCCG
>DAORNH010000155.1:0-206 GCA_035440865.1 Hyphomicrobiaceae bacterium
CTCGACCGACGAGGCCGACGTCGAGCTTGCGACCGCGCTCAACCTCGATCGCGAGATCGCCTTCCGCTCGAGCCTGCTCAATGCGCGGCTCGTGCGCTACCGCATTCCGGATAACCGGCCTATCGCGGAGGTGCTGGCCGCGATCGCCACCCGCGCCGGCGTGATCTCGGCGAGCCCCGAGTACATCTATCGGCCGGTGCAGGGCG
>DAORNH010000155.1:371-4855 GCA_035440865.1 Hyphomicrobiaceae bacterium
GCCTGTCCCGGAAGCGCATGGCACGTCGATCGCCGGCATCCTCGTTGCCCGCAATCAGATGAAGGGCATCGCGCCGGAAGCCCGCGTCGTCTCGGTCCGGGCGTTCTCGTCGGCCGGTGCGGGTCGTTCGCCGGAGGCGACCACGCTCTCCGTGATCAAGGGCCTGGAATGGGCCTTCATCGGCGGCACGCGTCTTTACAACCTGAGCTTCACCGGCCCGCGCGATCCGCTGCTCGAGCAGCTCCTCGAGCGCGCCGAAGCGCAGGGCGCCGTGTTCGTCGCGGCGGCCGGTAACGCGGGGCCCGGCGCGCCCGCGGCCTATCCGGCGGCCTACAAGACGGTGGTCGCAGTGACTGCGGTCGATGCCAACGATCGCGTCTATGCGCGCGCGAGCCGTGGGCCCTACGTCGCGATCGCGGCGCCCGGCGTCGACATCCTCGCGCCGACGCTTGCGAGCGGCTACGGCATGTCGTCTGGCACGTCGATGGCCGCCGCACACGTGACCGGGGCCATCGCTCTCGTCATGGAGAAGCGGCCCGATCTGAAGCCAGCCCAGATCCGCGAGGTGCTCCTGCGCGCGGTGCGCCCCGGCGATGCGGCCAGTGCCCGCGACATCGGCGCCGGCATTCTTGACGCAGCGAAGCTGATCGAGGTTGTCGCGAGGTAACTCCGCGAGCGAGTTGCGGGCGATCGGCGGAATGTGTTCTCTCGGGGCTCGACGTTCAGTGCGAGCACCGGGAGAAGTTACATGCGCCTCGAGGGCAAGATTGGCATCGTGACGGCGGCGGCCTCCGGCATGGGACGCGCGGGCGCGCTGCGCTTTGCCAGGGAAGGCGCCTCAGTCGGCGTTGTCGATATCGATGCGAAGGGCGTCGAGAGCGTGGTCGCCGAGATTCGCCGTGCTGGCGGCAGCGCGCACGCGATCGTCGCCGACCTCACGCGGGACGAGGACAGCCGACGCATCGTCAAGGACACCGCCAAGGCCTTCGGCGGGCTCGATTTCGTCTGGAACCACGTCGGCCACCCGGGCCCGGCCTCCTTCGAAGGTCTCGACCTCGAGGAATGGGACAACGCCGTCGCACTGAACCTTCGCACCGTCCTCGTCACCAGCGAGGCCGCCATTCCCGAGATGCGGGCGCGCGGCGCCGGCGCCATGCTCTACACGGCGTCGACGTCGGGCATCTCCGGCTCGCAGTTCAGTCCGGTCTACTCCGCCGTCAAGCACGGCGTGGTCGGCCTCGTGCGCGGGCTCGCCAAGCGTTATGCCAAGGAGCGCATCCGCATCAACGCGATCTGCCCGGGCCCGATCGACACCCCCATGCTGCGCACGTTCGTCGCTCGTCCCGACCAACAGTCGACCCTCGGCATGGACAAGGAGGAGCTCGTCAGGAAGCGCGCCTACCAGACGCCGATGGGCCGGCCGGGACAGCCCGAGGAGGTCGCCAACGCCGCGCTCTTCCTCCTCTCGGACGAGGCGTCGTTCGTCACCGGCGCCTGCCTGACCGTCGATGGCGGCGCGACCTGCTGAGGCAGCAGGCAGGGGTAGCCGGTTCGGCTGACGCGGCCCGCCGACGCGATGGCTCGCGCAACAACACTATGTTTGCTGCTGCACGGATTTTCGCCATTGGCGGAGCAATATTGTTGCGGAGCTGGCTGGATTTGCATCCAGCCACGGCACTCTTAGGCCCGCATCTCATCGACCGGCAACCCCAACGCCACGCGCCCGGCAAGCTTGCGTTGTTCGGCGGGGCGCAGGGGATGGAAACGCGCGCCCTGGATATCTCGGAACAGCCGCTCCAGCCCTTGCTTTCGGAAGTAGCTCGCGCCGCCAGCGACCTCGAGGGCCAACTCGACAGTCCTGAGCGCGCTGCGGGCAATCAGACTGCGATAGGTGAAGATTTCACTGGTCGTCGCCTCGCCCGGTTGCGCCACTGCCGCGAATGCCACCATGCTTTCGTGGGCGACACGCGTCGCCGTCCACTCGGTCTGCAGTTCGCCGACCAGATCGACGGAGGGCGTTCCCTTTCGCTTCGCCGCTGCTATGGCGATCTCGCAGGCTGCCTCGGCGATACCGGTGTAGACGGCATAGACCAGCGGGAAGGCCACCATTGAGATGGTGTGCATGATAGGGTGCCACGCGCCAGACGGCCGGCGAACCGATACAGCAGCATCTGGCACGAAGACATTTTCGAACACCACGTCATGCGAGGCCGTGCCGCGCATGCCCATCGTGTCCCAGGTCTCGACAATGCTGATGCCGGGTGAAGTGAGGGGCACGGCGATGTGCATCACCATCGGTCCCTCCGGCGTCTGCTCCACCGCCATCGTCATGAACAGGTTGGCTGACGGCGCACCGCTGGCAAAGACCTTACGTCCATCGATTTTATAGCCGCCCTCGACCTTTGTCGCGATTCCCGAGCCGGGCAGCCAATCCGAGCCACCGGACGTCAGGATTTGCAGTCGCTCGGCTGCGATCCGCCTCAAAAGGGCGTCAGTCGGTGCTTTCTGGTGTCGCCACCGCCAGGCCGCAAAGGCCACCGGATGTGTGTGCATCGACATGGTCAGTGCTGTGGCGCTCGAGGTACGCGCCAGCGTGCGCAGGAATTCGGCCACCTCCGCAGGCAGCAATCCGGCTCCACCCAACTCGCTCGGTACAGCAAGGGCAAAGAACCCGTGCTCACGCAGCAGCGCCATGTTGTCCGCGACGTAGTCCTTGGTCTGGTCGCAACGCCTTTCGGTGGCCTCCAATCGGGGTGCCAGCTCAGCCAAGGTCGCGCGCCAGTCGAAGGACGTTTCGGGGGGAGTGCTTGATGCAGTTGCAGCAGACATGAAAATCTCCTTTGATGCGCATTCCTTGTACGGAAACTTGTGTCAATCGAGGTGCTTCGGCAATGACCGAAAAGCCGGGTTTACCTGCCGAGACGCCGGATGTCTTGTCCGACATGCTGCGCGCCGTACGCCTGACCGGTGCCGTGTTCTTCAGCGGTCGCTACACCGCGCCATATGGAATTCGGTCGACCAAACGGTTCGACCCGAGCATGCCGGCAGCACATTTGCGCCATATCAGCGTCTTCCACCTTCTCACGGCGGGGACCTGCATGTTCGAGTCGGCGAGTGGCAGCCAACGTCGGCTCACGGCCGGCGACCTCCTTCTGATCCCGTTTGCCGGTGAGCACCAATTCTGGGAGGGCGACGACGTCCGCATCGTGCCGGTGGAAAACACCGTCCGCCAAGGCCACCATCCCGGTCTGTGGACATCCGACCATGGTGGCAGCGGTCCGGAGACACGCCTCGTTTGCGGGCTCCTCGAGTCGTCGGAATTCCTTGCCATGCCGCTGTTTCGCACACTTCCCGAGTTCGTCATCGCGCGACCAGGTGACTTCAAGGCCGGGGAACTGGTGGTCGCCACGGTGCGGGACATCATGGCACTTGTCGACGCCGCTTCCCCTGGTGCCGACATCATGCTCGGCCGCATGATGGAGCTCCTTTTCATCGAGATGCTGCGCCGCCATGCCTCGAGCCTGCCTCAAGACAGCAGGGGACTATTGGCCGCGATGAACGACCCCGTCGTCGGCCAAGCCCTGAAGCTGGTCCACGCGGAACCTGCACGCCACTGGACGGTCGACAGCCTCGCGCGCAAGACCGGTGCATCGCGCACGGTCCTGGCCGAGCGCTTCAATGCTTTCCTCGGGCGCCCGCCGATCGACTACGTCATCGGCTGGCGCATCCAGCTTGCGGCGGAGCGCCTGCGCAATGGACGCGATCCGATCGCGACCATCGCGGCCGACGTCGGCTATGAATCGGAGGCAGCCTTCGGTCGCGCCTTCAAGAGGGTGACTGGCATCAGCCCCGGGCGCTGGCGCAATGGCGCCGGTGACAGTCCCGACCTGATGCCTCTTCAGTTCAAGACGCCGTTAGGTCCGGTTGCGGACGATGCAGCCGTAGAATGA
This sequence comes from Hyphomicrobiaceae bacterium, assembly GCA_035440865.1. GTDB lineage: Bacteria > Pseudomonadota > Alphaproteobacteria > Rhizobiales > Hyphomicrobiaceae > DAORNH01. Next base: position 4,322 of record DAORNH010000155.1, read on the forward strand.
GTTGCGCTTGTGTCGCGAGCCATGCGCAACGCCGTCAGCCTCAAGCGCTCACGGGCCGGCGGCAGGCGGAGATGAGGGCGAGCACGGCGAGGAAGCCGGCGAAGGCGGCGGCGGCAGCGAACCACATGGCAGCCATCGGTGAGACGCGCGCGATGAGCCAGGCGAATATCACGGGTGCGGTTGCGTTGACGATGTTCTGCGGCACCATGAGGAGGCCCATGTAGCTGCCGTAGTCGCGTGCGCCGAAGAGCGTCAGCGGCAGCGTGTTGCGGGCGATGGCGAAGAGGCCGTGCCCGAAGCCGATCGCGAACGAGAAGACGATCGCCGTCGTGATGCTGACGCCGAACGGCAGAAAGGCGAGAAAACTCGCCGTCGTCAGCACCGCAGACGCGAGCGCGGTCGTGTAGATCGAATGCTTGTGGGCGAAGACGAGCTCGGCGAAGCGGGCCGCGGCCTGCGCCGGTCCGACGATCATCCAGATGAGGATCGCGTCACCCTTGCCGATGCCCTGGGCCTGCAGTACCAGGATCTGGC
>DAORNH010000155.1:4865-5198 GCA_035440865.1 Hyphomicrobiaceae bacterium
GGAGATAGAGCCCCCACGTAATGAGCCCTTCCGTGCACGACCAGGTGGCGAGCATGAAGAGCGCGCGCCGGCGATGCTCGGGCGGCAGGGGGGCCTCGGCAGGCGCGGCCGCTCCGGAGCGCGCCGGGGAACGGCCGTCGCCCGAGGCCTCGGCGCGATGCATGATGAGGGCATGCACGGGAAGGCAGATGCCGGCATGCAGGATGGCGAACACGATGTAAGTTCCGCGCCAGCCGAAAAGGTCGGCGAGCTTCGAGATGAGCGGCAGGAAGATCGTCGAGGTGAGGCCGCTCAGCAGCATGAGGCCGGTGATGGCGCGCCGCGCGTTCGGCC
>DAORNH010000155.1:5340-10220 GCA_035440865.1 Hyphomicrobiaceae bacterium
GGAGCCCAGAACCATGATGCGGCGCGCCCCGCTCGCATCGACGCGCTTGCCGATGCGGGGGGCAAAGAGGGCGCTCACCAGCAGCATCACTGTGATGCCGGCGAACACGACCTCGCGCGGCGCCTGGATATCGTGGCCGATCGGAGTGCCGAGGACGGTGAGCGGCGAGAAGATGCTGCCCCAGCCGATGATCTGCGTGACGCCGAGAGCGGCAACGATTACCGGCGGGCGGCGGACGATTGCGAGGCTCTGGGCGCTGATCACGGTCGTCCCCCTCCGCTGCCCAGGCCACGATTGCGGTCAGATCGCGGTCATCACTCGCTTTCGAGCGTCTTGCCGAGCCGGCCGGCGAGATCCTGGATGTACTGCCAGGCAACGCGCCCCGACCGGCCGCCGCGCGTGATGCTCCACTCGAGCGCCTCGCGGACAAGCTCGTCGTCCTTGATCGGCAGCTTATGGTGTGCCGCATAGCCACGGATCATGTCGAGATATTGGTCCTGGGTTCCGTTGTGGAAGCCAAGCCAGAGGCCGAAGCGATCCGACAGCGATACCTTTTCCTCGACCGCCTCGGAGGGATTGATGGCGGTCGAGCGCTCATTCTCCATCATGTCGCGGGGCATCAGGTGACGGCGATTGGAGGTGGCGTAGAAAACGACGTTTTCCGGCCGGCCCTCGATGCCGCCCTCGAGCACGGCCTTCAGCGACTTGTAGGAGGTGTCGTCACGGTCAAAGGAGAGGTCGTCGCAGAAGACGATGAAGCGGTGTCGGCTCGCGCGGATGTGGCCGAGGCATTGGGGCAGCGCGCCGATGTCTTCGCGGTGGATCTCGACGAGCTTCAAGTCGGACCTGGCCCGGTTGGCCTTCAGGTGCCGGCGCACCTCGGCGTGAACAGCTTTCACGAGACTGGACTTGCCCATGCCGCGGGCGCCCCAGAGCAGCGCGTTGTTGGCGGGCAGCCCCTTGGCGAAGCGCATCGTGTTGTCGAGCAGCAGTTCCTGCGAGCGGTCGAGGCCCTTCAGGAGGTCCAGTGGAACACGGTTCACGCGGGGAACGGGCAGGAATCCTTCGGGGCTCGACTGCCAGACGAACGCCTCGGCGGCGTCAAGATCGGGGGAAGGTGATTTCTCGGGGGCAAGGCGCTCGATGGCCGCCGCGATGCGCTCGAGGCGCGAGATGATGTCGGCGTGGCTCGGATCGAGGGGCATTCGTCTCTCCGGATGGGCGGCGCGGGTTCGCGGCCGGTTCTATAGACGAGGCCGCTCGGGCCTGTCACCATCGGAGCATGCAGGGGAGGGCCGCTTTGAGCGAGCCCTCAGTTAGCTCAGGAACATCGCGACGTAGCTGCCGCCGGCGAGCGTGGCGGCCATGACGACGAAGCAGCTGGTCCTGACGATCTCTGCGAACATGACACTCTCCCTCGGCATTCTTTCTGGTTTTCGATCAAGGTAGCGAAACTTCGTGAAGGTCCGTTGAACAGCTTGTTCAGGATTGTGTGCTCAGCGTCCCGACACGAGACATTTGCAGCCACCAGAGCGGTTTTGCTGTGCCCGTCGGCACAAGCGCCAAAAGAAGAGATTTTCCAGGGTTCTGGAGACGCGGCCGCAAGCCCGCCCCGAAGACGAGGGGCAGCCTGCGCCGAGGCCAGGGCCGCGGCAGCGCCAAAGGGTGCTTCGGGATCGATGAGCGGCGGGTCTGGAAGCCGCTACTTGGGCTTCCCGTAGACGAGATCCGGGAGCCAGGTCGAGATGATCGGCACATAGGTGACGAGCGCCAGCAGGGCGAGCATGATGAGCAAGAAGGGCATCACGCCGCGGATGACCGTGCTGATCGGCTGCTTGGAGACCGAGGCGAGGACGAACAGGTTGAGCCCGACCGGCGGCGAGATGAGCGCGATTTCCATGTTGATCGTCAGCACGATGCCGAAGTGCACGAGGTTTATGTCGAGCGCCTTCAGGATCGGCAGGATCAGTGGCATGACGATCAGGATGATCGCGAACACCTCGAGGAACATGCCGAGAAACAGCATCAGTACGTTGATGAACAGCAGGAACTGCCAGGCCTTCAGCTCCATGCCCTTCACGAACTTGACGAGCGCCTCGGCTATGCCGGCGGACGTGATCCAGTGACCGAAGGCGAGCGCGCCGACGATGATGAAGACGATCGTCGCCGTGAGCTTGATCGACTCGGCAAGGACACCGGCGACCTCCTTCATCTTCACGCCGCGATAGACGAACACGCCCTCGATGATGGCGACGAGCGCGGCCACGCCCGCCGCCTCCGTCACCGTCATGAGGCCGGAATAGATGCCGCCGAGGATGATCACTGGAATGAGCAGCGCCGGGAGCGCGCGGACGTTGTCCGCGACAAATTTCTGCCGGCCGATCGGGGGCTCCACGGGATAGTTCTTCCAGCGGGCGTAGACCATGATCCAGATGAGGAACAGTGCAGCCTGCATGAGGCCGGGGATCACGCCGGCAAGGAACAGCCGCGGCACCGATTCTTCCGCGATCACGGCATAGACGATCATGGCGAGGCTCGGCGGGATCAGGATGCCGAGTGTCCCGGCAGCGGCCGTCGTGCCGAGCGCGAAGTGCGGCTCGTACTTGCGGTCGGTCATCGCGGGAATGAGCACCGAGCCGATCGCCACGGCCGTTGCCACGGACGAGCCGCAGATGGCGGCAAAGATGGTGCAGGCGACGACGCAGACGAGCGCGAGGCCGCCGCGCGAGCGGCCGACCCAGGCCTGTGCGCAGTCGATGAGGGCGCCCGCGACGCCACCGCGCTGCATGAAGGTCGCCGCAATCACGAACAGCGGCACCGCGAGCAGCGTCTCGGAGTTGAGGTGATCGACGAGCAGCTGCGGCAGCGAGATGAGCGGCGTCCCCTCGTGCACGAACAGGAGCAGCGCCAGGAAGCCGAGCGACAGGTAGATCGGAAAGCCCAGCAGCAGAAAGAGCAGCAGCAGCCCGACGGCGACTAAGGAAACCATGGATGTAGCTTCTCGCTGTCTGGATTACTTGTCGCGGGCGACGTGCTCGTCCGTGACGGTCATCGTCGCCGGATCGAAGTGGAAGACGTAGTCGTAGATGCGCTTGATGAACGGCCAGATCATCAGTGTAGTGCCGACCGGCAGCGAGGCGTAGTAGAGGTAAAGCGGCATCCTCAGCGAGCTCTCGCTCTTTTCGCCGAGCGTGAAGGCCTGATGAACCATGCGCCAGCCGAAGTAGGTGAGGAGGCCGATGAAGGCGAGGCCAACCAGGAGCGAAAGCACCTCGAGCCAGCGTTGCGCCTGCGCGGGCAGCATGTGGAGAAGAAGATCTGCGCGTACGTGCCGGCCTTCCCGAACGAGCGGCGCGCCGGCGATGAAGATTGCCCATACGGTGAAGTAGATTGTGAGCTCGAGCCCATAATCTGTCAGAAATTTTGGGAAATAATACCTGACCACCACCTCATAGCAGACCAGACACAAGGCACACGTAGCGAACAGCGCCATCAGCGCGTTCTCGATCCGCTCGAGCATGGCGGGCTCCGCAAGATTGGCAGGTCCTCATGCGCCAACAGCCGGCTCGGTGAGCCGGCTGTGCAAGGCACATATCGCAAGGTCAGGTGAGGATGGCCTGAACCTTCTTGATGAGTTCAGGATCGATCTTCAGCTCGGCGACGAGCGCGTCCTGCTTCGCCAGGAGCTTCTTGCGCGACTCGGCAATGTCCTCCTTGCTCGGGTCGACCACGGTGATGCCGTTCTTGATGGCATCGGCGCGCGCTGAATTCTGCCGCTCGTCGGCGCGGTCGCGAAGGGTATTCACCATGCCACCCCAGGTGCCGACGATCAGCTCCTGGATCTCCTTCGGGTAGCTTGCCCAGGCCTTGGCGCTGATCATCGGTAGATACTGGAGGAAGGTCTGATCGTTCACGTAGCAATGCCTGACGCCCGAATCCCAGAGCTTTGCGCTGCGGGTCGACTCGAAGGTCGTGAACAAGCCATCGATGGTGCCGCGCTGCAGCGCTTGCGGCACGTCCGGCCAGGCGATCTTGATCGGGTTGGCGCCGAGCACCTGATAGCGGGCGATGTTGGCAGAGCCGCCGGGGATGCGCACCTTGAGGTTGGTGAAGTCAGCGTGCGTCTTGATCGCCTTCGAGACGGTGAAGGTCTGGCCTGAACCGAGGTCGAGCCAGGGGCCGATCACCTTGACGCCGAGCTTCTTTTCAATCTTCTCGACGACGTGGGCGCCGGCTGGACCGTCCCACACCTTGTAGACGGCGTGCCGCTTGGCGCCGTAGAAGATCGGCAGGTCCGGCGCGTCGAAGTCCTCGACGTACTTGCCGAGCTGCCAGGTGCCCGGGAGGCCCATGTCGAGCGCGCCCTGCGTGAGTGCCTTCGGCACGTCCGTGTCCTTGAACTTGGCGGCGCCGTGGAAGATCTTTACATCGAGCTTGCCGCCCGCCTTCTTCATCAGCTCATCGGCATACTCCGTCATGCCAATATTGCGGATGTGATTGGGGCCGGTCTCGAGCGATATCTCGAGACGGAGAGGCGTCTGCGCGCGCGCAATATTCGGGAAGCCGACCGCCGCGCCGGCCGCAGCAAGCCCGAGGAAAGTCCGCTTCGTGACCACGCTTTCAACAGCCCCGCGACCCGGAGCAAACCTCTTCGCCATGACATCCTCCCTGTGCGCAGCGTCTTCAAGTGCCGCGTCTTGGCGGCGTTTGCGAGCGCTGACGGCACGTTAGACATGATGCTCGTGGTGTCAATGCCGCGCTCAGGGCGCGGGCGCGACTTGCCAGCGCGGCGAGATCGGCGCCGTGGAGTTCGAGATAGTCGAGCTTGCGGTCGCGCGGCATCGTCGGTCTCCCCGTCGGATGTTCTTGTTATGTTCTAG
>DAORNH010000156.1:0-1788 GCA_035440865.1 Hyphomicrobiaceae bacterium
CGCATCGGTCGTGAGATCACCAAACTCCGGATCGAGCATGGCGAGGGCCGCGACGTCGGCGAGCACGCTCGGCCCATAGCTCGAGAGCCGCCGATAGATGAGCGTCGGCAAGGTCAGGTAGTTGGCCGGCAGGCCGAGCAGCGCCGGAATGCCGAAGTTCCCGGCCCCGGCGACGAAGGCGAGCAGCCCGGCGGCCGCCAGATGATGGCGGAGAAGCGGCAGCAGGATGCGCCGCGCGATCAGGATGGGCCCCGCCCCGTCGAGCGAGGCGGCCTCGATCATCGTCCGCGGAATGGCACGCAGCCCCGGCATCAGCGTCACGGCGACGAGCGGCGCATGGTGGAGCGCCAGCACGGCAATGATCCCGCCCCGCCCGACCATGGGATTTGCCGTACCGGCCGGCAGGGCCAGTCCGAGCGCCTCGAGCAGCGGCGAGCCGGGACCGAGCAGGGACTTGAAGGCAAGTGCCGCCACCTGCGGGGCGACCAGCAGAGAGAGGACGAAAAGGAAGGCGAGCGGCCGCTTGCCGCGGACGTCCGTCACGCCGACGAGCACCGCAAAGAGCGTGCCGATGACGAGCGCGCCGAGGCCCGAGAGGACGCCGACCTCGATCGTATTCCAGGTCGCCTGAACGGCGGCCTTGGTCGAGATCTCGGCGAGCGCATTCGCCGGGCTCCAGCGGCCTTCGGGCGCAAGGGCTGCCGTGGCGAGGCGGCCGAGCGGGAGCGATGTCAACAGCGCGACGATGGCGAGCAGTGCTGCAAATCCTGCGCCCTCCTGTAGCGACGCAGCTCTTGTCCCGCCCCTCCTCATCGACCTGACGCGATCCTTCACTATTGTCCGAAGATGTCAGCGAAGCGCTTGGCGTTCTCACGCGCCGAGGCGAGTGCTGCGGCCGGATCGAGCGGCAGGATGCGCACTCCCGAGATCGGTGGGTAGCCGTCGGGCGGCGCAATTCCGGGCCGCGCTGCATAGTAGCCCTGGCTGCGGGCCAGTGTCTGACCTTCGGTCGACAGGATGAAGTCGATGAAGGCGAGCGCTGCCGCAGGGTTCTTGGTGGATTTCAGCACCGCGACCGGCTCGCTGATCGCCGACACGCCTTCCGTGGGGAAGACGAACTCGATCGGTGCGCCCTTCGCCTTCTCTCGGAGAGCCATGAAGTCGACAATGACGCCGTAGAGCTTTTCGCCGGTCGCGACCTGCTTCAGCACGTCGCCGTTGCCCGAGGCCGCGACGGCGCCGTTGCCCTTCAATGCTTCGTAGTATCCCCAGCCGGCGGGCAGGGCTGCGACGAGCGAGGCGGCATGGATCAGCGCCGCACCGGACGCGAGCGGACTTGGCATCACCACCTGGCCCTTGCTTTCGGCGCTCTTGAGGTCGTTCCACGAGGCCACCCGCTTCGGTGCCTTACGGTTGTAGATGATTCCGGTCGTGATGAGCTTGGTCGCGAACCAGTACCGGTCCTTGTCGTGGAGCCCGGCGGGGTAGGCTGCGATATCGGCTTTCGGGTGGGCGAGCAGCAGCCCCTCGGCCTTGAGCCCCTCCATGGTGACGCTGTCGGCGATCAGCAGCACGTCGGCCTGAGACCCGCCGGCGGCGATCTCGGCGCGCAGCTTTGCCATGATGCGCGGCGTACCGTCCCGCACGAAGACGATATCGACCTTCGGGAACTTCGCCTTGAAGGCCGCGATGGTCTGCTGGGCGTCGGTATTCGGTTGGCTCGTATAGAGCACGAGGCGGCCTTCCTGGGCCGCAGCGGGGGCCGGGACGGAAAGGGCGGACAGCAGC
>DAORNH010000156.1:1815-4526 GCA_035440865.1 Hyphomicrobiaceae bacterium
CATCAGGCGTAGCGTCATGGTTGAACCATCTTGGCAACAGTGATCGGTCGGCAGCACGGCGGATCGCGCTTCACTACATTTAGTAGATGCGAAGCGCGACGGCGGTGCGACAAACTCGGACTGCGGGCCGCAAGGATTCGGTTCGATGTATTGGGGCGGGCCCGGGCTGGGACTTGGGGCAAGGAGCCGGGAATGAGCAGCACATTGGCAGTTGCCGCCATTCATATCTATCGGTGCGGAATTTCGCCCTTCAAGGGCTTCCGCTGTGCCCACGACGTGCTGCATCGCTCCGGAAGCTGCTCGGACTATGGCCTCGAGGTTTTTCGCGCCAACGGCCTCAGGGCCGGCATTTCCTTGATGCGGCAGCGCTTTGCAGACTGCCGCGCGGCATTTGGCGCGCTGCAGGTGGCGGCAGCCTCCACGTCCAACCCCGAGGGCGAGGGCGGTCAGACCAAGAAGAAGAACAGCGACGCCTGCTGGTGCGACATCGCCAGCGGCGCAGCCGACATTGCCAGTTGCGGCGGGCGCAGCCTGCGCGTCGGCGGCGATTTCGGTGAGGCCTGCAGCTCGGTCGACGTGTGCGCGTGCTCGTGGTGACCGTGGCCGTCAGTGATGATCGACGCCCGCGGCATCGCCCGCGAGGTTGAGGCCGAGCAGGCGCTCGCTCGCCAGAAGATCGGCGCCGGCCGCCGAGATGCGCCCGACGATCTCCGCAAGCCGCCGTGCCTCGGCCCGTAGCCGCTCGACCGCCTCCGTCCGCGATACGGCCGTGAACCGCACCGTTGACCCCGGTCGCATCTGCGCGAGTCGCGGCAGGTCGGCACGCGTCACGACCGCGATCTTGGGATAGCCGCCGGTCGTCTGCCGATCCGTCATCAGCACGATCGGCTCACCCGAGCCCGGCACCTGGATAGATCCCGTGACGATCGCATCCGAGACGATATTGAAGCCCTTCTCGTGCTCGATCTTCGGGCCGGTCAGCCGGTATCCCATGCGATCCGCCTCGGTCGAGATCGTATAGGTCGCCGACAAGAATGTTGCGATGCCGGCCTTGCTGAAATAGTCGTCCTGCGGCCCGAGGATCACGGCGAGCGGCGCAGTGCTGGCTGGCAGGAGCCCGCCGACGAGCTGGCGCTCCGGACCCGAAGGCTCGCCGCCGGCAACAGCGAGGCGCGTGCCAGACTCGATCCGCTTCGGCCCAAGACCCGAGCGGGCGTGATGCGAAAGGCTGCCGAGATCGGGGGGCACATCGAAGCCGCCGGCCACGGCGAGGTAGGCGAACACGCCGCTCCGCGCCGACCTAATGGTGAGCCGCTCGCCCTCGCGCAGCGTCACGCTGGCGAGCGGCGGCACCGGTTCGCCACCCACCTCGAGCGCCATCTCCGCACCCGCGAGCGCCACACGGACCGAGCCACCTTCAGCTTTCAGCGCTGCGCCGAACACGGCCATTTCGATTGCGGCCGTATCGAGCGGATTGCCGACAAGCGCGTTGGCGACGGCGAGCGCGAGCGGATCCATGGCGCCCGCCGGCGACACGCCGAAGCGCTGATGCCCGATCCGGCCGCGATCCTGGAGCGAGGTCATCGCTCCAGCGCTTTCGAAGACGAGAGTTGCCACCGGATCAGCCGACGTTCGGGCGGCCGAACACGGCCTCCATCTCCTTGCGGAACTTCACAGCGCTGTCGGTCGCGTCGTAGGCGACGTCCGACCACTTGATGCGCTGGCCTTCTGCGATATCGCCCTTGAGCTTCACGTTGTGGGCGAGGCCAAGCGGGAGGTAGCCTTCATTCAGCGACATGCTCGCGGGCGTCTGCTTGCCCCACACGCAGAAGCCGCCCTCTCCGTCGAGCATCTCGCCCTTCTTGAGCGCGCGCTTCGCCGTCGCGACGACGTCCGAGTTGAAACAGAAGGGCGAGCCCGTCGGCTCCTTCCTGAGCGCTGCAGAGGCGACCGAGAGGCCGAGTTCGAGGCCGATCATGTGGGTCGGGCGATAGAGCGCCGCGTACTTGCCGCTCTTGTCCGGCAGCATCGAGTACTCGGCGAAGCACTTCTGGGTGTAGTCACTGTCCGACGAAATCACGACGTAAGTGCCCATGACGAGGTTGTGGGGCACGTCCTTCCCATCGCGGTAGAGCGAGGACGTCACCTCGGTGACCCCTTTCTTCTCGAGCACCCCGCCGTCCGCTTTCGGCTTGCAGACCTCGGAAAGCTCGAAGCGCGAGGCCGGCGGGAAGGAGAGGCCGTCCGTCTGCGGCACGAGGCCGGTCGCGTTGCAGATCGCCGTCATCTCGATCCCCGACTTGGTGCCGTCGACGAACGAGTTGAACATCTTCGGGTTGATGTGGCTCTTGTCGTGGATCTTCAGATACGTGTCGAGGATCGCCCACACGCTTTCGGGTGTCGACTGGTGGTAGGTCGGGTGGTAGCGCGTGCCCTTGCCGGCCGCGATCACCTCGAACCCGCACGAGCGCGCCCAATCGACATGCTCGCAGACGAGCGCCGGCTGGTCACCCCAGGCGAGCGAGTAGACGACGCCCTTCTCGCGGGCGCGCTTGGCGATCAGCGGACCGGCGAGGCTGTCCGCCTCGACGTTCACCATCACGACGTGCTTGCCCGCATTGATCGCGGCCATGGCGAGCTTGATGCCGGTCGCCGGGTCGCCCGTCGCCTCGATGATGACCTCGATCTCGGGGCAGTTGATGAGCGACATG
>DAORNH010000156.1:4649-5614 GCA_035440865.1 Hyphomicrobiaceae bacterium
GAGCCCGGTCAGATGCATGCCCGTGGTGAGCCGGCACTGCGAAAGATGCATGGTGCCGAACTTGCCGGCGCCGACCTGGCCGATCCTGACCGGGCGGTTGGCCGCGGCGCGATCCTTGAGCATGAAAGAGAGGTTCATCGCAGGCTCCCGAGGGTGAATTTGCGCGCGACCATATACGAGCGACCTCTCGGGAGCCAATGAATGTGATGACGGTCGCCCATCCGAAAACGACGGGGCGAGTGCACTGGCACGGACCCGAAAGCAATGTCGTTGCACGGGTCGCGGCGCGAACCTGCCGTAGTGCTCGCCCCAAGCTCGTCATCCTCGCGAAGACGAGGACCCAGTGCACCTTGTATGGGACCGCAATGGCCACTCCGAGGTGCACTGTGTCCCGCCCTCCGGCGGGAGGACGGTGAGTGGCTGAGACCGGCGGCGACCTTGCCGCAACGAGCCGCATGGGGCCGCCGGAGTTTAGCCCATGCCTGACACGGGTCGGCCCTGACGGGGAGGGGTAGCGTGCCAATATTGGGTCGGGTCCGGGCCGCCCCGCGCGCGGATGGCTCGCAAACCTAGGGCGAGGCCCGGTCGTGGAGCGAGCGTGGCGTTGCCAAGCCCTTGCCGAGGGCATGAGCGAGGCGCATGCTGCCGCTCGATCCGCCGGGGACCGCTCCGGCCGCGCAACCGCTTTAGAGGCCAGCCTTGTCGCAGCCGAAAATGATGTCGCTCGCCATCCTCGTCGATCAGGCGACGGGCAATCATCCCGCGTCCTGGCTGCAGCCGGAGGTGAACGCCAAGGCCTCAATTGATATCGGCCACTACCGCCACCTCGCGCGGCTCGCGGAGGCCGGCAAGTTCGACCTCTTCTTCATTGCCGATACCCCAGCCGCGCGCACGGAGAATTTCCAGGCCTGGAGCCGGTTCCCGATGTACATGAATGCGCTCGAGCCCGTGACGCTGCTCACCGC
>DAORNH010000156.1:5635-6884 GCA_035440865.1 Hyphomicrobiaceae bacterium
GGCCTCGGCGGCACCGTCTCGACGAGCTTTTCCGAGCCCTACAACGTCGCCCGCCAATTCGCCTCGCTCGACCACATCTCAGGAGGCCGCGCCGCCTGGAACGTCGTCACGTCCGCGAACGACTATGCCGCCCGCAACTTCGGCCATGCCAAACTCGCGCCCCACGCTGAACGCTACGAACGCGCAGGCGAGTTCGTCGACGTCGTCACGAAGCTCTGGGACAGCTGGGACGACGACGCCTTCGTGCGCGACCGGGCGACGTCCCGGTATTTCGATCCGGCCCGCATGCACACCGTCCACCACGAAGGGAGGTTCTTCAAGGTAGTCGGCGCCCTCAACATCGAGCGCCCGCCGCAGGGCCATCCCGTGATCAGCCAGGCCGGCGCCTCCGATACGGGCCGCGAGCTGGCCGCGCGCACGGCCGAGGTCGTGTTCGCGAGTGCGGCTGCTCCCGAGCCCGCGAAAGCCGCCTATGATGACCTGAAGGGCCGCATGGCCAAGTATGGCCGCGCTCCCGAGACCCTGAAGGTTCTCGCGGGCCTCCCCGTCGTCATCGGTCAATCCCGAGCCGAGGCCGAGGAGCGCTTCGAGCGCCTGCAGGGCCTGCTCCACCCCGACGTCGGCCTCTTCCGCCTCGCCATGGACCTCGAGGTGGACCTCACCGGCCTGCCTCTGGACGAGCCGGTCCCCGAGAGCCGGCTGCCGAAAGGCGCAAACTTCCACAAGGCTTTCTTCGACGGCATCATGGCCTCGATCCGCGACGAGAAGCCTACGCTGCGCCAGCTCTACATGCGCTACGAGCGCGGCCGGAAGACCATCAAGGGCACGCCGAAGGACATCGCCGACATCATGGAGCACTGGCTGCACTCAGGCGCTTGCGACGGCTTCATGCTGCAGTTCCACACGCTTCCGCAGAGCCTCGACGAGTTCGTCCACCTCGTCGTGCCCGAGCTGCAGCGCCGCGGCATTTACCGTCGCGACTATGCGGGGCCGACCTTGCGAGACCACCTGGGCCTCGCCCGGCCTGCAAACCCAAACACCGTAAGGCACTGAGCTTGGCGGTCCTCTTTGCGCAAGTGCTGGTGGCAACGACAGGGCTCGCCCATGCCCTCGCCTCCTGGCAGTACTTCGCCCGCATTTCGAGCCGCGGCTGCTGGATCTGGCCGCTCGCCTGGGCGATCGGCACCCTCGCGAGCCTCGTCCTGATGCAGAGCGCGCCGCTGGCGGGCTTCACGGCCTTCCTCGCCCT
>DAORNH010000156.1:6914-10160 GCA_035440865.1 Hyphomicrobiaceae bacterium
CCGCGCCTCGACGACACTCGAATGGGTCGCGGAGAACCGCCTCCAGGCGACGGGCCGGATCATCGGCAACGAGGTCGCGATCACAAACGTGCGCAACTTCGATTGGATCGACAAGCGGACATTCGAGGAAAAGTGGGAGGCGCGACAGTACGATATCGAGACGCTTCAGGCGATCGATGTGTTCGTTTCCTCGTGGGGCAACCCGCGCATTGCCCATATCATGGTGAGCTTCGACTTTGCGGGCGGGCCGCCGCTCTGCGTATCCGTCGAGACCCGCCGCGAGGCCGGCGAGCGCTGGTCGGCTCTCGCCGGTTTCATGAAGAGCTACGAGCTGATCATTATCGCGGGCGATGAGCGCGATCTCGTGCGAAGCCGTGTCAATGTGCGCGGCGAGGACGTGCGCCTCTATCGGATCTACACGACGCCCGAGATGCGGCGGAAAATCCTGGCCGGGACCATCGCCCAGATGAACCGGCTTTCGGCGCGCCCGCGCTTCTACAACACCATCTTCCACAACTGCACTATCGAGATCGCGCGGATCGTGTGGGCTGCCGGCCACCGCTTTCCCTTCGATTGGCGCTTGCTCGTCTCGGGCTACGTGGCCGAGTATCTCTACGACGTCGGTCTACTCGACCGAACGCTGCCGTTTGCCGGCCTGAAGACATCGGCCGACATCACGCAGCGCTCACGCACTGCTGACCGCGCACCGGACTACTCGCAGCGCATTCGCGCGGGCCTCCGTGACCCGACCCGCGATATCGCCGTCACGGCCTCGCCTGTCTCTCCAGCACGTCCACAAGTCGGAGCCCGTCCATGACCTCGCCGAGATCGCTTCCCCCGAGCCACCACTTGCCCCAGCGTCCCGAGTGGCTTGCGAAGGTCGTCGAGGAGATCATCGAGCCCGACCTGCCGATCATCGATCCCCACCACCACCTCTGGGAGCGTGAGGGCAACCGCTACCTCCTCGACGACATCCTCGAGGATACGGCGAGCGGCCACCGCATCGCCTCGACCGTGTTCATGGAATGCCGCGCCATGTACCGCCAGGGCGGCGACCCCGAGTTGGCCTGCCTCGGCGAGACGGAGTTCGTGAACGGCATCGCCGCCATGAGCGCCTCGGGGAGCTACGGCCCGACGCGCGTCGCCGAGGCCATCATCGGCCGCGTGAACCTGATGCTCGGGGCCGGCGCGCGGCGCATCCTCGAAGCTCAGATGGCGGTCGCGGGCGGACGCTTCCGCGGCGTGCGCTACATCACCGTCTCGCATCCCGATCCCGCGGCGCGCGGCGCGAGCACCAATCAGGAGCCGGGCATCCTGCGCGATCCGCGCTTCCGGGCTAGTTTTGCCGAGCTCGCCCCCCTGGGCCTCACGTTCGATGCCTGGATGTACCACACGCAGCTCGACGAACTCGCCGATCTCGCCCGCACATATCCCGCGACGACGATCATCGTCGATCATGTCGGCGGACCGCTTGGCCTCGGCCCCTATCAAGGCAAGCGCGCCGAGGTGATGGCGGAGTGGACAAAATCACTGAAGGGCCTCGCCTCGTGTCCGAATGTCTACATGAAGCTTGGCGGCCTCGGCATGCGCTTTCCGGGCTTCGACTTCCACGAGCGGGAGATGCCGCCGACATCGAAGCAGCTCGCCGAGGCCTGGAGCCCCTACCTTGAGACCTGCATCTCCGTCTTCGGCGCAAGCCGGTGCATGTTCGAGAGCAATTTCCCGGTCGACAAGCCGACATGCAGCTACCAGGTGCTCTGGAACACGTTCAAGCGCGTCGCAGCCAAGGCCACTGCCGAAGACAAGCGCGCCCTATTCTCAGGCACCGCCGCGAAGGTCTACCGGCTGCAACCCGCTGTGTGACACGGTTCAGCCACTGCCGTCATCGTCCGGGGGTGTAGCAATGGCCGCCGGGTGGTGCGCTGCGATGATCTCGAGCCAGCGGGCAGGCGGTGCGTCGCGTCTGAGGCGGTTGAAATCGGCCTTCACGTGGACTGCCTTCTCGAGGAGGCCATGGAAGGCGTCGCGGTCGACCTCGACCGTGCCGAACTGTCGCAGGTGATCGGTGACGAATTGCGTGTCGAGCAGCGTGAAGCCGCCATGGATGAGGCGCGCTGCAAGGTGCACGAGCGCAACCTTGCTCGCATCGCGCTCGGTGCTGAACATGCTTTCGCCAAAGAAGGCACCACCGAGCGCCACACCGTAAAGTCCGCCGACCAGCTGGCCGCCCGACCAGGTCTCGACCGTATGGCAGTGGCCGAGATCATAGAGCGCGCCGTAGAGATGGCGAATGCGATCGTTGATCCAGGTCGTGCGTCGACCAGGGCGGGAGGCAGCGCAGCCATCCATAACACCTCGGAAGTCGTAATCGATGCGGACCTCGAAGGTGCCCGCTTTCACGGTCCGCGCGAGGCGCTTCGGCACATGAACGTGATCGAGCGGCAGGATGCCGCGATGCTGCGGCTCGATCCAGTAGAGGGCCGGATCATCGGCGCTTTCCGCCATAGGGAAGATGCCGCACGCATAGGCCTTGAGCAGGACCTGCGGCGTGATCTCGATGGCGATGTCTTCGCGCGATGCCATAGTTGCCTGTGAACGCGTTTCGACAACACTACTGCTTCGCGACGTTGCTGGCAAAAAATTGTCTGAAGATTGTCCGCGCCCGGTCAAACCGACCGCGAGGCCAGATTAAGGCCGGCCGTCGCCTCTACTGGCGACGACCGGCCCAGAACGCGACAACTCCCGATCAGCGCGTTGAAGCGGTCCGACGCGGCGCGCTCCCGGCGTCCATCGCGACATTGGCGGGCAGCCGGCTCACGACATGAACGGTTGTGCCGACGCCGATGCGGTCCGCGAGGTCGACGACGTGGCCGTTCATCATGCGGAAGCACCCGGACGACGCGGCGCGGCCGATCGAGGCCGCATCGTTCGTGCCATGGATGCGATAGAGCGAGTTGCCGAGGTAGAGCGCCTTGGCACCGAGAGGATTGCGGATGCCGCCCGTCATCTTCTGCGGCAGGCGCGGATCACGCTCGCGCATCTCGGCCGGCGGATGCCAGTCGGGCCACGAGGCGACGCGCGAGATGCGCTCGGTGCCGGTCCAGGTGAAGCCCTCGCGACCGACCGAGATCGGATAGCGGTAGGCGGTCGTCGACGACGTGACGAGGTAGAGCGCGCGGCCGCTCGTATCGATGACGACGCTTCCGGAGGCATAAGAGCTGTTGAAGGCGACCGAGGCCGGACCCA
>DAORNH010000157.1:0-382 GCA_035440865.1 Hyphomicrobiaceae bacterium
CGGCATGGAGGTCGTCTACGAGGGTATCCGGCTGACGCCAGCGCAGATCGTGCGGGCGGCACTCGAGGAGAGCGTGCACGTCGTCGGCCTGTCGATCCTCTCAGGCAGCCATCTGCCGCTGGTCGGCGCCGTCGTCGCGGGCATGCGCAAGGAAGGCCTCGCCGAGATCCCCGTCGTCGTCGGCGGCATCATTCCGCCCGAGGATGCCATGCGTCTCAAGGCTGACGGCGTGGCGGCGGTCTATACGCCGAAGGACTTCGACCTGACGGCGATCATGCGTGATATCGCGCGTCTCGCGGCACCCGGCGCGCGTGCGGCCTGATCGACGGTTGCACGGGCGGAAACGTCAGAAGCCGAGGCCGTCCTCGGCGCACACCTTGGC
>DAORNH010000157.1:587-10157 GCA_035440865.1 Hyphomicrobiaceae bacterium
GGGGCGCAAGCCGGCCTTCACGATCTCGAGCTGGCTCGCCGCTAGCGCCACCGGCACGAGCGTCTCGCGGGCCGGCGGCGCCGGGGCCGAGGGCGTGACGAGGCTCAGCAGCGGCGGCGGGCTGTCGGCCGTTTGCGAGGCGCAACCCGATGCGAGCAGCGCCAAAAACAGTGTGCCATGAACGGCCAGCAGTACCCGAAACACATGCAACTCCCGTTTCGCCGGCGACACCCGCCGACTTGCCGGGGTCACCCGGTCGGTCGCGCGGTTTCCCTGAGGTAGCTCATGGCCGCGGCGACCCCCTCGGCTTTGTGCGGCACGCCGGCAAGCGCGAGGCCCATTTCGCAACCGGCCAGCGTCGCTAGGATAGTGAGGTCGTTTGTGTCGCCGAGATGGCCGATGCGGAACACTTTACCTTGCACTTTGGACAAACCGGTCCCGAGCGACAGATCGAAATGGTCGAGCACGACCTTTCTGTAGGCGTCGGCATCGTGCCCGGTGGGCATCATCACGCCCGTCAGCACTGGCGAATGGTACTTCTCGTCGCGGCAGAGCACCTCGAGCCCCCAGGCGCGGACCGCGCGCCGCGTCGCCTCGCCGTGGCGCGCATGGCGGGAAAAGACGCGGTCGAGCCCCTCCTCGTTCAGCATGTCGATCGCCTCGGCGAGGCCGTAGAGCAGGTTCGTTGCCGGCGTGTAGGGGAAATAGCCGCGCGCGTTGTGTGGCAGCATCTCGTCCCACGACCAGAAGAGCTTCGGCAGCTTAGCGGTTTTCGCGGCGGCAATGGCTTTCGGCGAGATCGCGTTGAACGAGATGCCGGGTGGCAGCATCAGCCCCTTCTGGCTCCCGGACACGGTCACGTCCACGCCCCACTCGTCGTGGCGGTAGTCGACCGAGGCGAGAGAGGAGATCGTATCGACCATCAGGAGGGCCGGATGGCCGGCGCGATCGATCGCCTGACGCACCTCGTCGATGCGCGACGTCGCCCCGGTAGATGTCTCGTTGTGGACGACGCAGACCGCCTTGATCGCGTGAGTGCGATCCTCGCGAAGCCGTGCCTCGATCGCCGCGGCGTCAGCGCCCGAGCGCCAGTCGGAGGCGATGAATTCGGGCACGACGCCGAGTTTCAAAGCCATGTTCTTCCAGAGTGTCGCGAAGTGCCCGGTCTCGTACATGAGCACGTGATCGCCGGGCGAGAGCGTGTTGACGAGGGCGGCCTCCCAGGCGCCGGTGCCGGACGCGGGATAGATGATCACGGGGCCCTTGGTCTTGAAGATGCCCTTGATGCCATCGAGCACGCGGTGGCCGAGCTTGGCGAAGTCTGGGCCGCGATGGTCGATCACCGGCATCGCCATGGCCTTCAGGATGCGATCGGGCACCGGCGAAGGGCCCGGGATCTGGAGGAAATGCCGGCCGGCGCGGCGGGGCTCGTTGGACATGGGGCTTGGCTCCCTGAGTCTCGTGTTGATTGGGGCTTGCAGCCCGCGAATGTGGCATGCAAGGCGTAGGTTGCGCCCTGGCGGGGCGTCAAGTGCAAGTGTCGGCTCAATGGGCGCGAGTTCATGACAGAAGCGATTGGCGTCAATCATGCACTGGCCGAGCGGCTCCGCCGCGAGACCACCGCCGAAGTGCTTGTCGACGCGTTCTCGCGCGGGCGCTATGCGACGGACGCCTCGATTTATCAGATCATGCCGCTCGGCGTGATCGTGCCGCGCACGCTCGAGGATGTGCGCACGGCGCTCGCGATCGCACGCGAGGAGGGCGTTTCGGTCCTGCCGCGCGGGGGAGGCACCTCGCAGTCCGGGCAGACCGTCGGCCGTTCGCTCGTCATCGACTACACGAAGCACCTCAATCGCATCGTCAGCGCCGACAAGGACGAGGCGACATGCGTCGTCGAGCCCGGCATCGTCCTCGACGATCTCAACCGTCAGCTCCGCGCTTCGGGCCTCTTCTTCCCGGTCGATGTCTCGACGTCGGCCCGCGCCACCATTGGCGGCATGACAGGAAACAACAGCTGCGGCACGCGCTCGCTGCGCTACGGCATCATGCGCGACAACGTGATGGCCATCGACGCGGTGCTCCCCGACGGCACGCCGATGCGCTTCGATGACGGCGCCGAGAGCCTGGTGGATGGCGTCGCCGGTCGTCTCGCGTCCGACCTCCTCGCCCTTGGCACGCGCGAGGCCGATCATATCCGCACCGCCTTCCCGACCGTCTCGCGGCGTGTCGGCGGCTATCTCATCGATGCGCTCCTGCCTTCGAACCGGCCGGTCAACCTCGCGACACTGCTCTGTGGCGCGGAGGGGACGCTCGCTCTAAGCGAGCGCATCACGCTGAAGCTCTCGCCGGTCACGCGCAACCGCGCGCTCGGCATCTGCCATTTCCCCACCTTCCGCCGCGCCATGGAGGCGGCGCAGCACATCGTCAAGCTCGCGCCGGTCGCGGTCGAAGTGGTCGACCGCACGCTGATCGAGCTCGCGCGCGACATCGCAATGTTCCGCCCGGTGATGGATGCGCACGTGCGGGGGAAGCCCGACGCACTGCTGCTCGTGGAGTTCGCCGAGCCGGAGCAGGCGGAGAACGTGCGGCGCCTGAAGCAACTCGCAGAGCTGATGGGCGATCTCGGCACGCCCGATGCTGTCGTCGAAATCACGGACGGCCTCGAGCAGGCGGCGGTATGGGGTGTGCGCGCTGCCGGCCTCAACATCATGATGAGCATGAAGAGCGACGGGAAGCCCGTCTCCTTCATCGAGGACTGCGCGGTGCCGCTCGAGAACCTCGCCGACTACACGGAGCGCCTGACCGAGGTCTTCAGGCGGCACGGCACCACAGGAACCTGGTATGCGCACGCTTCCGTCGGCTGCCTGCATGTGCGCCCGGTCCTGAACCTGAAGCTCAAGAAGGATGCGGCCACAATGCGCGCGATCGCCGAGGAGGCGTTCGCCCTCGTGAAAGCCTACAAGGGCTCGCACTCGGGCGAGCACGGCGACGGCCTCGTGCGCTCCGAGTTCCACGAGCTCATGTATGGCCGGCGTACGGTCGAGCTTTTCGAGGAGGTGAAGGACCGCTTCGACCCGAAGGGTCTCATGAACCCGGGCAAGATCGTCCGCCCGCCGCGCATGAACGACCGCACGCTCTTTCGGTATGCGCCGACCTATGCCGTTCCCGAGCTCCGTACCGCGCTCGACTGGACGCCGCACGGCTATGCAGGCGCCGGCGGCGGCCTGCAGGGCGCCGTCGAGATGTGCAACAACAACGGCGAGTGCCGCAAGCTCGTGGGCGGCGTGATGTGCCCGAGCTACAGGGCGACCCGCAACGAGCGCGACGTGACGCGCGGACGCGCCAATGCTTTGCGCCTCGCGATCTCGGGCCAGCTCGGTCCCGATGCCATGGCGTCGGACGAGATGCTCGAGGCGATGAAGCTCTGTGTCTCGTGCAAGGCCTGCCGCCGCGAGTGTCCGACCGGCGTCGACATGGCGAAGATGAAGATCGAAGTGCTGGCGGCACGCCATCGCCGCACCGGCCACGTCTCGCTGCGCGACCGGCTCGTTGCCTATCTGCCGCGCTACGCCCCGAGCGCGGCGCGACTGGCTCCCCTGATGAATGCGCGCAACTGGCTGCCGGGCGTTGCCAAGCTCGCCGAGCGGGTGACGGGTTTTTCAGCGCAGCGCAAGCTGCCCGTTTGGCGCGGCAAGCTCTTCCGTCTCGACGCGCCCGTTGGTGAGGCGAGGGCGGGTGAGGTTGCGCTGTTTGCGGACACGTTCAACACCTACTTCGAGCCTGAGAGCCTCTGGGAAAGTGTCGAGGTGCTGATCGCGCTCGGCTACCGGGTGCATCCGCTCAGCGCCGCCGACAGCCGCCGGCCGGTGTGCTGCGGCCGGACCTTCCTCAGCGCCGGTCTGGTCGATGAGGCGCGCACGGAGCTGCGTCGCATGCTCGAGGCCGCACGGCCGCTTCTCGACAAGGGCATCGCGATCGTCGGGCTGGAGCCGAGCTGCGTGTTGACGTTCCGGGACGAGGCGACGATGCTCGGGATGGGTGATGAGGTGAAGCGTCTTGCCGGTGCGACGAGGCTCCTCGACGAATTCATCGCGGGAGAGGCGGCCGCTGGCCGCATCAAGGGTCCGATCGGCCGCCGTGAGGGGCGGATACTGCTGCATGGCCACTGCCACCAGAAGTCGTTCGGCACCATGGAGGCGACGGCGCGCACCTTGCGGCTGATCGAGGGGCTCGAGGTCGAGACGATCGAGACGAGCTGCTGCGGCATGGCGGGCGCCTTCGGCTATGGCGCCGACACCTACAACGTTTCGATTTCCATGGCCGAGGCGAGCCTTTTGCCGGCGATCCGGAAGGCACCGGAGAAGGACGTGGTGGCATCAGGGTTCTCCTGCCGCCATCAGATCAGCGACGGCACGGGGCGCACGCCCTTGCATCTCGCCCGCATTCTAGCGGAAGCAATCAAGGGCGGAGCAGCAGGCGTGGCACCTCCTTGACGGTTGCGCGGGCGTAGGCCTCGAGCTCGGCGTCGCTCGCGCTGCTCACTGGATGGCCGATCACGGCGAATGCGTAGTCGGGCATGCCGAGGACGCGGCTCATCAGGCGCGCCGCGGAGACGAAGTTCGTGGTCATGACGCCAATTGCGGGGACGCCAAGTCGTTCGGCTGCGATCGCGTCGTGCAAACTGCACGATGAGCAGCTCCCTCAATCTCCGAGGCCGCTCACCGCTGCATGCCACTGGCTGATCTCTTCGACGATGTGCAGGTCCGCCGGCGCGCTGTAGTTGGATTTGACCCGCAGCACGACATCGCGGACGCCGTACTCGTCCTTGAGCATCCGGGCCAGATGCGAAAAGTAGCCCTTGGTGCCTTCCTTGCCGTTGGAGATGAAGCCGACGGTCAGGCCCTCGAGTTTGGCAAGGCGCGGAGCAAGCGCAATGGCCGCGGGGGTGGCTTCATTGGTCGGGTCGAGGACGCGGATGGTCATGGGCAGGGCTCCTTCGCTGCTCGCGCCAGGATAGGCGGCTTCGCCCGCCTGCTGCAACACGCCCGCTCGTCATGGCCGACCGGCCCGGGACACAAGGCGCGATCAGTCGCCGCCACCGCCTCCGCCGTCGCCTCCATCGCCGCCGCCGCTGTCGAAGCCCTCCGAGAACGACGAGAACGTGGTTTCGAGCGCCTCGAACGTGTCGAGGTCGACCTGCTGCCAGGGATCGTCGTCCGAAGACGCGGCACTCGAACTCGGTACCGAAACACCGCTATCACCTCCCGTCTCATCGGCGCGGCGGGCAGCATGGGCGAGTGCTGTGAAGTGCGGCACGAGTTCCGGGACAAGGAAGATCAGCCCACCAGCCGCGAATGCGAGAGCGGCTGCCTGGCGCGGGTTGCGCTCGAGCATGTCGGGGATCGACTTCAGACCGACGATGGTGCGATTGATTTCACTGGCAAGCTGGTCGCCGGCCTTCGTTCGCCGGTACTGCTCGTAGGGGAAGATGCCGAGGGCACGGCGTGGCGTCCGTGTGATGAAGCCCTTGGCGATCAGTGCGCGGCTCACGTCCTCGCGGAGGAACGAGTGCGACTGGCTGCCGTACACGTATCCGCACATCAGCGGGATGCGGTCCACGCGAACGCCGCTCGGATTGTCGATGATGGCGAGCAGGCGGCGGAGATAGGGTGGGCAGTCCGCCGGAAGAGGTTCACGGACGAACAATGCGTCGCGCTCACGAATTTTGCCGAAGATCCCCGGTACGGCCGACTTGCGGATCTCGATCACACGTCGCGACAGCAGCCACATCAAAGTGAGCTTGATCGCCGTGTTGCCCTTGCGGCTGCCCGGCTCGAGAAGCGCATACGCCTCGGCCGGGGTGAGACCTGCCATCAGGCCTCGTGGTTCCAATATCATCGTCATATCTGAGCATTGTGTAGCACAGATCGACAATCGGCGCCAGGCAGCGCAGCCGGGACGGGTAACGGAGTGTTACCCGCACTCAGCTCCGCACGACGGCGCCGGGCGTCGCCCGCTCGCGCTCGAGGAGCGACCGGAGCGCTGGCGGCGGCTCCATGGAGCGGCGGCCGACGGGATCATAGAAGACGTTCACGCACTCGGCCGTCGCATAGCAGGTGTCGCCGATGAACACGCCGTAGCCGCTGCTCACCGATTTGCCGCCGAGCCGCGTGAGCCGCGTGCCGACCTCGACCGTCCCCGGGTAATGCAACTCGCGACGGAAGTCGACCGCGAGGCGGGCGAGGATGAAGTCAACGTGCTCGGCTGCAGCGCCGGCGGCCTTGATTAGGCCGTAGACGAAGTCGCAGCGCCCGGATTCGATGAAGGTCGTGATGGCGCAGTTGTTGACGTGGCCCATCTTGTCCGTATCGCAGAAGCGGATCGGCACAGGCGTGAAGAATGCGAAGCTCTGACGCGCGCTGAGATCGATCGCGCCGGGCTGGTCAGTCATGTCCGATCCGTCCTATCGTTGGCTCTATCTAAGCCCGAACTCTTCACCACCGCGTTGTTCGCGATCGCACGAGGCGGGCTCGATCCGGCAGAAGGATGGCGAAAAGCGTAGCTCTGGCTTACGCTTGAGCCATCCGACGCACCGGGCGGCCCGCATCGTGCGACCCGGAGGGCGGGGCAAATTTGACGATTGACGGCGTCGAACCGCTTGACCGATGTCCCTGCATCGCTCTGCGCGTCTCTCCTGGTCAATCGTCAAATTTGCCTCCGTCGCGACCACGTGCTGGTGAAGAGTTCGGGCTAGCTCGGCTCTTAACAGGGAAGCGGCACATGAGCCAACCGAAGCCACTCGCCGGCATGACGGTCATCGACATTTCGCAGGGGATCGCCGGACCGACGTGCGGGGCGATGTTCGCCGAGCACGGGGCGAGCGTGATCAAGATCGAACCACCCGAGGGGGACTGGGTGAGGAAGCTCGGCACGCAGGTCGCCGGCACCTCGACGCCGGGGATCGTCTACAACCGCGGCAAGCGCTCGATCGCGCTCGACCTCAAGTCGCCGAAGGCGATCGCGATCACGAAGACGCTCGCGAAGAATTGCACGGTCTTCATCGAGAGCGGGCGGCCGGGCGCGATCGAGCGGCTCGGTCTCGGCTTCAAGGATATCGCGGCGATCTCCCCGGACGTGATCTACATTTCGGTGTCAGGCTTCGGCCACGTCGGCCCCTACCGCGACCGGCCGATGGTGGATACCGTTGGCCAGGCCTGGTCGGGTCTCATGACGCGCGCGCTCGGCCGCGATGGCAGCCCGACGCGCCTCACTGTGCCGCTGATCGACGTCGTGACGGGCTTCCTGTCGTTCCAGGCGGCGACCATGGCGCTCTGGGGAAAGAAGTCGGGGAGTGGACCGAAGCATATCGACGCGAGCCTGATGCAGGCGGTCGCCACCATGCAGGCGCCCTACATCATGGAGTGGGCGCACGTCGGACGCGCGGCGGGACAGCTCAATCCGCCCGCGGGCATCTATCGGACCAAGGACCGCTGGATCGCCGTGACGCTCGTCACGGAAGCGCAGTATGCCGGCATATGCAGGGCGCTCGGCAGACCCGAGCTCGCGAGCGACCCGCGCTTCCTCACCTTCGCCAAGCGCAAGGAGAACGAGGCGGCACTGCGCGAGATCATCGAAGTCGAGGTCGCCAAGCGCCCGTCTACTGAATGGGTGGCGGCCTTTACGAAGGAAGGCGCGCTCGCTGAGCCGGTCGCGACGTACGGCGACTGGCTCGCCGACCCGCACGTGAAGGCGGCCGATGCAGCGCCGCCCTTCGAGGTAGCGCCGGGTGTGACGCTGCCGTTGCCGCGTCTGCCGGGCCAGCCCCCCTTCAACGCCAAGGCACCGCAGGTCGGCGAGAACACGCGGGCCGTACTCGCGGCAGCGGGGCTCGGGCCGAACGACATCGAGGCACTCATCAGGGAGGGTGTCGCAGCCGAAGCGGGAGGGCGCACGTGAGCGCGTCGACCTTCGATCCAGCAGCGCACCGCCTCGTCCCCGCGCAACGCTGGTTCGAGGACTTCGAGGTAGGCGAGAGCTTCGCGCTGCCGTCGCGCACGGTGACGGAGGCACAGTTCTTGGCCTTCCAGGCGGCCTCCGGCGACAATCACCCGATCCACTA
Source organism: Hyphomicrobiaceae bacterium (assembly GCA_035440865.1). Lineage (GTDB taxonomy): Bacteria > Pseudomonadota > Alphaproteobacteria > Rhizobiales > Hyphomicrobiaceae > DAORNH01. The sequence goes on from DAORNH010000157.1 coordinate 8,707, forward strand.
CGATCGCCCGTTTTGCCGTCGGCACGGCCACAAGGACCTGCTCGCGCACGGCTTCCAGGTGCTGATCCTGACGGCTGCGGGGGCGGGAGTCTTCCCGCACATGGTGGAGGAGAGCCTCGTCGCCTTCATCGAACAGTCCTCGCGTTTCCTGGCGCCGGTCTATGCCGGTGATACGCTTTATCCGCGCTTGACCGTCGCCGAGCTGAAGGCGCAGCGGACGACGGGCGTGCTCACGCTGACGTCGACCATCCACAACCAGGACGGCAAGCTCGTGCTCGAGGGCCGACAGGTCTATCTCGTGAGGCGGCGGAAGGGCGATGCTTGACTTTTGCCACCGGTGCGTGCGGATCGCGGTCGTAGCAAACGGTCCGCGCTGAGACGGCACCCGGCCGGCATGAAGGCTCCCGATCATGGCATCACTCGACGCGCTCCTCGCACAGCTGAAGACGCTGCACCCGAAGCTCATCGATCTCTCGCTCGATCGCTCGCTCGCGTTGCTCGAGAAGCTCGGACGGCCGCAGACGCGCCTGCCACCGGTGGTTCACGTTGCCGGCACAAACGGCAAAGGCTCGACAACGGCCTATCTCGCGTCGATGCTGCAGGCGGCGGGGAAGCGCGTCCACGTCTACACGTCGCCCCACCTGGTGCGCTTCAACGAGCGGATTGCGGTTGCCGGCCCCGATGGTCATACCAGACCGATCGACGAGGATCGGCTGGCCGGGCTCCTGCTGCGCGTCGCCAAGGTCAATGCCGGCCGGCCGATCACGTTCTTCGAGATCACGACGGTTGCGGCGTTCCTCGCCTTCTCCGAGATCCCGGCCGACGCGCTGATACTCGAGGTGGGGCTCGGTGGCCGTTTCGATGCGACCAACGTGATCGACCGGCCGCGGCTCTCGGTCATCACCTCGATCTCGATGTATCATGCCGAGCGACTCGGCGATACGGTCGAGAAGATCGCCTTCGAGAAGGCCGGCATCCTGAAGCCGGGCGTGACGGCCGTCGTGTCGCAGCAGCCCGCGAGCGTCCACGAGGTCATCGAGGAGTGCGCGCGGGCGCTCGGCTCGCCTGTCGTGAGCTTCGGGCGGGACTTCGACGCCTATGCCCAGGGCGGTCGTCTCGTCGTGCAGTTCGCGGACCGGCTCCTCGATCTGCCGCTGCCCGCCCTTGTCGGCCGGCACCAGGTCATCAACGCGGGGACGGCCGTTGCCGCGGCGAGCGAACTCGGCGATCTCGGCTTGACCGAGGCGGCGATCGCGAGCGGCTTGACGAGCGCCGCCTGGCCTGCCCGCATGCAGCGGCTCACCCACCCGCCGCTGTTGGCGGCCCTGCCCGCGGGCTCGGAGCTGTGGCTCGACGGCGGCCACAATCCGGGTGCCGGCGAAATGCTCGCGCAGACGCTCGCCGACCTCGAGGAAAAGAGCTCGAAGCCTTTGCATCTGATCGTCGCCATG
>DAORNH010000158.1:0-226 GCA_035440865.1 Hyphomicrobiaceae bacterium
TCCGATCTCAGCGCGCTCGGCATCAACATGAACTGCGTGCCCGTGCTCGATGTGCCGGTGGCTGGCGCTCACGACATCATCGGCGACCGGGCTTATGGCGAGAGCGTCGCGCCGATCGTTGCTCTCGGCCGCGCCGTCGCGGACGGTATGATGGCCGGCGGCGTCGTTCCGGTGATGAAGCACATTCCCGGACATGGCCGAGCAACGGCCGACAGCCATCTCGCGC
>DAORNH010000158.1:344-2881 GCA_035440865.1 Hyphomicrobiaceae bacterium
CAATCGAATGTGGCTGTCGGCGGGCAGTTCCAACCGAGAACCGGCTACATCGGCTTCGATGGCCTGCTCATGAGCGACGATCTGTCGATGAAGGCGCTCTCCGGCCCGTTCGCCGCGCGCGCCCGCGCGGTACTGGACGCGGGCTCCGATCTGGCACTTCACTGCAATGGCGCGCTCGACGAGATGAAGGCGGTGGCCGCAGCCGCGCCGAGGATTGCCGGCGCGTGCGAGGCGCGTCTCGAGCGGGCTCTGGCTGTGACGAGGGCGCCACGGGCGTTTGACATAGTGGCCGCCGAATCGGCACTTGCCACCATCATGGCCCTGAATTCAGTGGCATGAATGCCGGTGAATCAGTGTAATTCTGTGGAAAAGTAAACGACCCGTTAACGCGTATGCTGGCCGCCTGCCCATCGCGTTCTTGCTGCACGCGCCCTGATCGTCTGGGAGCTTCATGACGCCGGATTTCAATCTAGAGCCAGTGGGCGAGCACGACGAGGACGCCGGCGAGAGCCTCACCGTGTCGCTCGACGGCTTCGAGGGGCCGCTCGATCTGCTGCTTGCCTTGGCGCGGACGCAGAAGGTCGACCTGTCGGCGCTCTCGATGTCGGCGCTCGCCGACCAGTATCTCTCATTCATCGCCGAGGCACGCGCCGTGCGCCTCGAGCTTGCCGGCGACTATCTCGTGATGGGCGCCTGGCTCGCATTCCTTAAGTCGCGCCTCCTTCTCCCCAAGGAAGAGGTCTGCGACGACGTGCCTTCCGGCGAGGAGTTGGCGGCGCGGCTCGCCTTCCGCCTGATGCGGCTCGAGGCGATGCGTAACGCCGGCGCCCAGCTTCTGACCCGCAAGCAGCTCGGTCGCGACGTCTTTCCGCGCGGCATGCAGGAGCCGATGCGCGTCGTCCGTGAGCGCCAGTACGTCGCCGAGATCTACGATCTCCTCAAGGCCTATGCCGACCAGCGTAAGCGCACGATCAAGGTGCAGCACGTCGTCAAGGCGCGCACTGTCTGGTCCATCAAGGAGGCGAGGCGCCACCTGGAGCGTCTCGTCGGCACCGCGGCCGGCAGCTGGGTGCAGCTCGACATGTTCCTCGCGGAATACCTGCCGGCGCCCGAACTCGGCCGCACGGCGCTCGCGAGCTCCTTCGGGGCGTCGCTCGAGCTCGCGCGCGAGGGCCGGATCGAGCTCCGGCAGGAGCAGCATTTTGCGCCGATTTACATGCGGCGGCGTGAGGACGGCGCGGCGTGGGAGCGAATCGGTTAATATTCTCTTTCGAGTCAGTGGATTGTCGGCGTTGGAGTGTCAGTGAAACCACCGCGAATAACCCCGGGGGCCTCCATGAACCCGCCACGGCTCAACGTCGCCCACCGCGACGACTACGACCGAACTGACGAGCACCGCGCCGATGACGCCGAATGCCCGTCCGAGGTGCCGGCTGCTGTGCGGGGACCGGCGGGCCAGCACGGCCTCCCTGCAAATATCGCCGTCCTGCCCTCGGCTGACCGCCGCGAGCAGCTGCGCATCCTCGAAGCCCTGCTGTTCGCCGCGCGCGAGCCGCAGGATGAAGCCTCGCTCGCCCGCTACTTCAAGCCGGGGCAGGATGTGCTCGCACTTCTCGAGGAGCTGAAGGGCGCCTATGCGGGGCGCGGCATCAACCTCGTGCGGGTCGCTGGAAAGTGGATTTTTCGGACCGCGGAGGACCTCTCCTATCTTCTGGAGCGCCATGCGGTGGAGCAGCGCCGGCTGTCGCGGGCAGCGCTCGAGACCCTCGCCATCATCGCCTATCATCAGCCGGTGACGCGGGCCGAGATCGAGGAAATCCGCGGTGTCCAGACCTCGAAAGGCACGCTCGACGTGCTTCTCGAAACCGGCTGGGTGAAGCCGCGCGGTCGCCGCCGGGCCCCGGGCAAGCCACTGACCTACGGCACCACGGATCGCTTCCTCGAGCAGTTCGGTCTCGACAACCTGAAGGAGCTGCCGGGCCTCGCCGACCTGAAGGGCGCCGGCCTTCTCGATGGTACGCTACCGGCCGACTTCAAGGTGCCGAGCCCCGGTGATCTCGCGGCCGTACTCCCCGACGAGCTGCCGCTCGATGATACCGACGGCGCCGAGCCGGAGACCCAGTCCGAGCTCGACCTCGACTTGCCGAGCGACGAGGAAGCCGATAATGGCCCCGGTGGCGCCGCGACCTGAGCGGCCAAGGGGTGCTCAATGCCTGCGTTGCGGCGTAATGTGCTGATATGACCTGGTTCTGGCAAAGGCGCCGCAGTCTGGAGGCTGCCCAGCTGCAGGGTGTGGGTGAGCGTTCCCGGGCGAGTGCTGCTTTTGCTGGGAGCCTGGCTTTCGAGGGTGTTGAGCGGCGCTACGGCGACAAGCTCGCGCTTGCCGGCGTGTCGATCGAGGTCGGCGCCGGACAAATTCTCTGCCTCCTCGGCCCGTCGGGATGCGGCAAGACCACGCTGCTGCGTATCGCCTCCGGCGTCGAGAAGCCGTCCGCCGGCCGCCTCCTCATCAATGGCCGCGAGATTGCCGGGCCGCA
>DAORNH010000158.1:3065-3587 GCA_035440865.1 Hyphomicrobiaceae bacterium
ATCTCTCCGGCGGCGAGCAGCAGCGCGTGGCGCTCGCCCGGGCGCTCGTCCCGCGACCGGCCGTCGTGCTCATGGACGAGCCGTTCTCGGGCCTCGACATCCAGCTCCGCGAAAGCATGCAGGAGGAGACGCTCGCTCTCCTGCGCGAGACGCGGGCGACCTCGCTCGTCGTCACCCATCATGCCGAGGAGGCCATGCGTCTCGGCGATCGCATAGCGATCATGCGCGCCGGCAGGATCATCCAGCACGGCCGCGCCAACGAGCTCTACCGCGATCCTGCGGATCTTTTTGTCGCGAGGCTCTTCTCGGAGATCAACGAGGTTCCCTGGAAGGTCGCTGGCGGCGCCTTGCGGACCCCCATCGGCGTCTTCTCGGTGCCGGGCCTCGCAGAGGGCGAGGGGGCGGTGCTCTGCATTCGCCAGCGGGCCATCCGCATCGTGCCGGCCGGCAAGGGGCAGCCGGGGCGCGTGCTGCACACCCGCTTTCTCGGCGATGCGGCCGAGTCGGAGGAGGCGGTCGCTG
>DAORNH010000158.1:3597-3883 GCA_035440865.1 Hyphomicrobiaceae bacterium
ATGCGGCCATGATGGAGATCGCGGTCGAGGGCTTCGAGCGACCACTGAAAGCAATGGTCGAGGAGGGTGCGGTTCGCGACAAGGGCGCGGATGTGGCCATCGCGGTCACGCCAGAAAGCGTGCTGGTCTTCCCCGGAGAAGCGAAGGAGTAGGTCGCGAATAGCTCAAGCGATGATGCTGCCGCGAATGACTTTGACAGCCTGGGTGGTGCGTGGCAATGACCCCGCCTAAGAGATTGATCGAGGCTTGACCCATGTCGAAGAAAGCAGCGCGCGGCACCAAGCGC
>DAORNH010000158.1:3993-7863 GCA_035440865.1 Hyphomicrobiaceae bacterium
AAGAGGGCGCCGCGCCAAGAAGCCTGAGTACGAGGTCGTGGAAGCCGTGGCACCGGAGCCTGCCGTCGAAGGCGAGGAGGCGCTCGAAACCGTCGAGGGCGATGCCGAGCCCGTGGCGGCGGCAGACGACGAGACCTTCCTCGAGGAGGAGGAGGACCAGGGCTCCGACGTCTCGGGCATCATCAGCGGTGGTGTCGCCGAGGAAGGCGAGGAGCAGTAAGGCCGGCGCGCCGACCTGATTGGCGCTTCGAGCCCGCTCCATGCTATGAAGAGCGACTCTCGGGAGCGGGGCTCCCGATATTTCGCTCGCTCACGCTTGCGGGCATTGCCGAAAGGGACGTCTCATGCGCTTGCGTGGACACCTCCTGCCGGGCGTGGTCGGTTCAACGGCTCTCGTTTCCGCGCTGCTCGCTGCATTGCCGGCTGCGGCCCAGACACCGCAGCCGTCGGTTCCAGGCATTACCGTTGTTCCACCTCCGGCTCCTCGGCCCGCACGGCCGTCTGGCGACGGTCAGGTCGCGCCGCCGAGCAGGCCGTCGGACCAGCCTGACGGCGCAGCACCGCGCCGCAACGAGCCGGACGACGACGAAGGCGCGACGTCATCTCCCGGCGGCTGCCCCTTCCAGAAGAAGAAGCTCGAGCTGATCGTCTGATCCAGCATGGCGGCGACCGACGGCAGAAGCGGCCCGCATCGGCCCGGACCTCGCGCGTGGCAGCGCATGCTGTCCGGTCGGCGGCTCGACCTGCTCGACCCCTCGCCGGCCGACATCGAGATCGACGACATCGCGCACGGACTTGCGCGCGTCGCGCGCTGGAACGGGCAGACGCTCGGCCCGCACGCATTCTCGGTGGCGCAGCACTCCCTGATCGTCGAGGAGATCGTCGGCGCGCTGCATCAGGGCGAGGTGTCCCCATCGGTGAGGCTGGCCGCTCTGCTCCACGATGCGCCGGAATACGTGATCGGCGACCTGATCAGCCCGTTCAAGGCGGCGATCGGTCTCGACTACAAGGCCTTCGAGGTCCGCCTGCTCGGTGCCATCCACGAGCGCTATGGCCTGCCACGCGTGCTCGCTGAAACGGACGCGCGGATGATCAAGGAGGCCGATAGGATCGCGGCGTACTTCGAGGCGACGCGGCTCGCCGGCTTCGCCGACGCCGAGGCGCGCGAGTTCTTTGGGACGCCGCCGCGGCTCGATCGAGAGCTGAGCTTGGCCTTGAGCATGCTTTCGGCCTCGAGTCCGACGCTGGCCGGCGCACAGTTTCTCGAGCGGTTCGCCGCGCTCACAGACGCCATCACGCGCCAGCAGATCTGAAGCGCATCGCGAGCGTGTGGTGCCCTGCCTGGCGCCGCTTTCGAATTTACAACCCTGGCCTTCGGACCTAATCGTTGGCGCGAGCGCCATCGCGAGCCGCAGTGTCGTGGCTGCGATGCCTGGGCACCGGTCGACAGGGGATCAGACGATGAGCAAATCGAACGTTGCTTTGAACGCCGTCAGCTATCGCTGGCCGAAGCGCCCGGTCGTGGTCGTGTGCGTCGACGGCGGCGACCCGGCCTACTTCGATGCGGCGCGCGCGAAGGGGATCATTCCGAACACCGAGCGCTTCATGAAGCAGGGCTTCTCGGGCTTCGCCGAGGCCGTGGTGCCGAGCTTCACCTGTCCGAACAACGTTTCGATCATTACCGGGAGTCCGCCCGCCGTGCATGGCATCTCGGGGAACTTCTTCCTCGATCAGGCGACCGGCAAGGCCGTTGTCATGACCGGGCCCGAGCTGATGCGCTCCTCGACGATCCTCGCCGAGTTCGGCCAAGGTGATCTCGATCACGGCAAAGGACAAGCTCCGCCAGCAGCTCGGCAAGAACATGGTCATGTCGCGCGGCGACATCAGCTTTTCGTCCGAGAAGGCCGACAAATGCACGATGGCCGAGAACGGCATCACGAACGTGCTCGAGCTCGTGGGCCTGCCGCTCCCCGACATGTACTCGGCCGAGCTTTCGCTGTTCGTCCTCGAAGCCGGCGTGAAGCTGCTCGAGCGCGAGAAGCCCGACCTCATGTACCTGTCGCTCACCGACTATATCCAGCACAAGTACGCGCCCGACGAGGGCGAGGCGCTCCGCTACATGAAGAATTGCGACGAGCTCTTCGGCAAGCTCGACCGGCTCGGCGCGATCGTGGCGCTGACGGCCGACCACGGCATGAACGACAAGACGCGCGATGACGGCAGCTATCGCGTGGTGTGGCTGCAGGACCTGCTCGACAAGGCATTCGGCCGAGGCAAGACGACGGTTATCTGCCCGATCACCGACTATTTCGTCGCTCATCACGGCGCACTCGGCGGCTTCGTGCGCGTCTACAGCAACGACAAGGCCGTGACCGCCAAGGCCATCATGGAGGTGGCGCGGGCCGCCAAGGGCATCGAGTTCGTCTGCGACAAGGCAACCGCCGTCGAGACCTTCGGCCTCCCCGCCGACCGCGAAGGCGATGTGGTGGTGATCGGCGACGTCGGCACCTGCATCGGCACGCGCGAGCAGGAGCACGACTTGAAGGGCCTCGAAGGGCACCGCCTGCGCTCGCACGGTTCGACGACCGAGGCCCGAGTGCCGCTCATCATCAATACGCCGCTCAACGCCGAGTATGCGGCGAAAGCCAAGCGCGGCGGCATCCGCAATTTCAACGTCTTCGAGTATGCCGTGAACGGGACGGCGTAGGCCCTCTCAGCGGCAGCCGCCGCCCGCCGAGATCGAGCCGCCGACCTTGATGGAGCAGCAGGCGTTCTGCTGCTCGTAGGGCCGCCCGATCGCCTCGGAGAGTGCCACGGCGCCATCGGCCGGGAAGGCGATGCCGTCGAGGCCGGCCATCACGGCGTAGGCGTCAGTGACGCGCTTGTGCATGCCCGCGGGTCGCGCGCAGCCGAGCAGCACGGGGCGTCCCGGCAAGCGGCGGCGGGCTTCGAGGAAGATGCGGCCGACATCCACCGTGGCCGGCGTGACGAACGTGCCCGGCCGCGCATAGAATGGCATGACGACCACGAGCACGAGCGAGTGAATTGGCTGGCGCGCGCAAATGTCGAGGGCCGCGGCCTCGCCGACGATGCGCCCGTAATGCAGCCCGATGACGATGTGCGGCACGATCTCCATCGTCGTTGAGCAAAGGGCCGCGAGCGTTTCCTCGAAGTCGGCGACACGTCGGTCCAGATGGTAGACCTCACGGATCGTCTCCTCGGCGCCGATCACGTCCATCATGGCCGTGTCGACGCCGGCACTCTCCATCGCCTTCGCCCGCGGCCGATCGAGGAGGGCCGAATGAATTGCGATCCGCAGGTGCGGGTGGTCGCGCTTCAGCCGCTCGATGACGGGGAGATACTTCTCGTACTTGATCTCGTTGCGCCGGTTCGAGCCGCCCGAGAGCAGGAAGCCTTGCAGATCCTGCAGGAGAATGAGGTCGCGCACCTTGCGCTCGAGCATCTCGGGGGAGGTCGCCGGGATCATCGGCTCGAGGATCTTCGCCTGGCAGTGATCGCAGTCGAGGGCGCAGGCGCCGGCCGTCACCGAGAACGCGGGGAATGAGTTCTTGGAGCAGCCTTTGAGTTCGGAGGTCGCGTACTCCTTGAACGTTGGCGTCGAGAAGCGGATCGGCGCGAGGCCGCCTTGCTCTGCGGCCGCACGCTGCATCTCGCAGACGAGGGCCGCGTCGAACGCGCCGTCCTCCAGCGCCTCGATCCGCGCGAGGGTATCGAGCCAGGGGCGATCCTCGATCACGCTCGCAGTCGTCATGTCCGGCTCCGCACGACCTTCACCTCGCCGACGTTGCCGGCCTTCACCGTGCCCTTGCGTTTGAGGTACGAGCCGACCACGTCCCAGATCGGCGGGCC
>DAORNH010000158.1:7892-10151 GCA_035440865.1 Hyphomicrobiaceae bacterium
CCCAGCCGGCGACGGTGTAGTCGCGGCCCGGCTCGATCGGCGTACCGGTTTTCAGATGCGTCATGCCGGAGATGCGCGAGCCCACCGGCTTGTCGACGTCGATCGTGTAGCCCATGCCGCCGACGCGGACCATGTCGCCGCCCTGCTGGTAATATGGGTCCTTGTTGAAGAGGTTGTCGGCGACATCCTCGAGTATCGCTTTCAGCATCTCGCCCTTCATGGGGAGACGATAGCACTTCGGATAGCTGATCGCCGTCGCATTGTAGACCGTGTCCCAGGTGATCCCTTCGCCTGGCAGCACGGAGGTGCCCCAGCGGAAGCCTGGCGATAGGCAGATCTCTGCATCACGCTCGGCGAGCATGGCATCGCAGATGACGTTGTCGAGTGTGCCGTTGAAGTTGCCACGCCGGTAGAGGAGGTCCTCCGTGCGGGCGAGCTCGGTCGCCAGCATCGCGGCATGTGGCTCGCGCACCTTGGCGATGTGTGCCGCCATCTCCGGATCGGGCCGGATGGCATCAGCCAGCACCGGAATCAGCGCATAGCGGTAATCGGCCATCCTGCCGTCGCGCATCTCGATATCGAGGCGCGAGAGGAACTTCGTGTGCGATCCGGAGGCGATGAGTAGCGTCCTGCCGACCTTGATCGGCACAGGGAGTGCATCGTGCGTGTGGGCGGTCAGGATCACGTCGATGCCGGAGACGCGCGCCGCGAGCTTGCGGTCGACGTCGAAGCCGTTGTGGGAAAGCAGGATGACGAGCTCGGCACCTGCGGCCCGTGCCGCCGTCACCTGCTTCCGCACGTCCTTTTCGCGGATGCCGAACGACCATTTCGGCATCATCCAGCGCGGGTTGGCGATCGGTGTGAACGGGAAGGCCTGACCGATGATGGCGATCTTCACCCCGCCCTTCACGACATGCTTCACGGCCTTGAAAGCCGGCTCGTCGAACTCGGTCTCGCGGATGTTGGCGGCGAGGAAGCTTGCCTTGACGGAGCCCGCCTTCTCGCTGCCGCCGAACAGCTCGCCGACCCGCTTCTCGCCGCGCGTGAACTCCCAGTGCCCCGTGGTCGCTTCCGCTCCGAGCATGTCGAGCACGGCCGCCATGTCGGCGCCGTTGCTCTTCATGACGGTGTAGGAGCCGTGCAGCGTATCGCCGCCGTCGAGGAAGAGCGTGCGGTCGGCGCCGCGCTCGGCGCGGATCGCCTTCACGAGCGTCGCCATGCGATCCATGCCGCCGACCCGGCCATAGGTCTTGGCGAGCGCCGAAAAATCATCGTCCGAGAGCATGTAACACTGGTGCGAGCCTGCCGGGATGCCGAACTTCGCAAGAAACTCCTGGCCTGTGAGATGCGGCGGCTCTCCGTACACTTCGCCGACACCGAGATTGACCGACGGCTCGCGGAAGTAGTGCGGTAGCAGCTGGCCGTGGCAGTCGGTCATGTGAAGGAGGGTCACCTGCCCTTTCGCGTCGAACTTCAGAAGGTCGGCCTCGCCGATCTTCTGCTGCGCCGACAGTCGGGCAAGTGAGCCCGAGCCCGCCGTCAGAGCCGACGCCGCCAGCGCTACCTGAATGAAGTCCCGTCGCGAAAGCATCGAGTTCGAACCCCGGAAGTTAACGATCTGGCGGCCCGTGGTGGTGGCGCCAAACGATCGTCAGCATATATTCGAATGTGTTGAAGCGCGAGATGCGTCCATCACGGCGACCCTTGTCTGTCGCGCGGCAAGTTGATGCGCCTTGAAGCTCAGGTCAATCGCGCCTGCTTCGCTTGATCGCGAGGCCGATCTCGTAGGCGCGCCGGCGGGCGACGCCGAGCTCGGCGGCAACGGCGTCAGCGGCGTCTCTGAGTGAGCTGTCGGCGAGCTTCACTCTAAGCGCCGCATCGATCGCCTCGTCACCGATCTCGACAGCCACGGGCGGAGCAATCACCAGGACGACCTCGCCTTGTGGCGGCTCGTCCGCTGCCCCGGCGGCAAGCTCCGCCAATGTGCCCCGCCGCACCTCCTCGAAGCGCTTGGTGAGTTCGCGCGCGATCGCGGCCGGTCGGCTACCGAGCACTGCGGAGAGATCTGCGAGCGCTTCCGCCACCCGGCCCGGGGCCTCGTAGATCACGAGCGTCGCCGGAACGGTTGAGATTTCCTTGATGCGTTTCACGCGCTGCCCGTGCCGTGGCGGCAGGAAGCCGGCGAAGGTGATCGGGCCGGGCAGCGCCACCTTGAGCCGTCGGCCCGGCGCCATCCGCTTCAGCTGTTCGAACTCTTCC
>DAORNH010000159.1:0-7211 GCA_035440865.1 Hyphomicrobiaceae bacterium
GCATCGGCGCCGCCATGATCGGCTGGTTCGGCTGCGCCATGCTCTGCTACGTGACGCCGAAGGAGCACTTGGGGCTTCCCGACCGCGGCGACGTCAAGCACGGTGTCATCACCTACAAAATTGCGGCGCACGCGGCCGACCTCGCCAAGGGGCACCCGGCGGCGCAGCTTCGTGACGACGCCCTGAGCCGAGCACGCTTCGAGTTCCGCTGGGAGGACCAGTTCAACCTCGGCCTCGATCCGGATACGGCGCGCGAGTACCACGACGCCACCTTGCCGAAGGACGCCCACAAGGTCGCGCATTTCTGCTCGATGTGCGGTCCGAAGTTCTGCTCGATGAAGATCACGCAGGACGTGCGCGACTATGCAGCCAAGACCAACGCCGGCAAGTCGGCAATGGTCGAAGCCGAGAAGGGCATGGCCGAGATGAGCAAGAAGTTCCGCGAGATGGGAAGCCAAGTCTACCTCGACGCCGACAAGGTCGAAGTCGCCAAGACCGCCGGACACCTCCCCGGCGAGGCCGGATCGTCGGCCGAGGCTGTGAAGGCTTCCAACAAGGCGCTGGGGTAGTGGCGCGGGCGAAATTGGAGGGCTGATCTACTTGGCGGTATGCGGTGCGAGTGCACATTTGTTCGGAAAGTTTGGATACGCAGCTGGCGGCACCTACCGAGCACTATCGATCGGTGCGCCGGCATTTTTTTCCGGTGGTAATCTTATGATTCCTTCCCGAACTTGGAGTGAGACTGCCCGATCCGGAGGAACTCGACATGTTTGTCGTCTCGGGAGGGATGGCTCTCGCGTTTCCGCTCTTTTGTCGTCTCGCAATGGGGTGTCAGGCATGTCAGAAATTTGAAACGCCAGGGAAGCTAGGCCAGGAGCGCATATTGGCGATCAATCGCTTCGCATCGCGATCGACGCTGAAGCTTGTGGCGGGCGCCCCTGCATTCGCGGCCTGCGCATTCGCGTGAAGGATATCCTCGACATGCTGGCCGACGGCGCGGCGCGCCAGGACATCCTAGTGGACTACCCCTATCTGGAAGACGAGGACATCACAGCGGCACTCGAGTTTGCAAGTTGCGCCACGGATCATCCGGTGATCGTCGCGGCTGAGTGAAATGCAGCGGTTCATCGTGGACACCAACCTGTCGCTGGCGGCAACGCCGCTACCCTGCTTGCTTGCCCACGACCGAGGCCGTGCCATCCAATAGAGGCCGAGTCGGAGGACGGGTCAGGGCATCTGGTGCCAAGCCATGGAGACCTGGCTCGTGCCATGCCTGCGGTCCACCCCGCATAACTCCCGGTCGGGCTCTGCGCTTGTGCTGAGAGGCGCCGCTGCTATGGTCGCGCGACGCCATTCGACCAGGACCTCCCGATGCCCGCGACCGCCGCTCCCGTCTCTGTTGCCACGCTCGATCGATTGAAGGCCGTGGTCGGGCCGTCGGGCTATCTCGCCTCGGCGGACGACATGAGCCCGCACGAGAAATCGTGGCGCGGCAACTGGGAGGGTGAGGCCGCTCTCGTGCTCCGCCCGCAATCGACGGATGAGGTCGCGGCCCTCGTTCGCATCTGCCACGAGACGGGCACCGCGATCGTCCCGCAGGGCGGCAACACCGGGCTCACCTACGCGAGTCAGCCGGGGAAGGGGCGGACAGAGGTGGTCATCTCCACGGGGCGCATGCGGCGCATCCGCGGGCTCGATCTCGCCAACGATACGATCGCGGTCGACGCAGGCGTCGTCCTGAAGGAGATCCAGGACGCGGCGGCCAAGGCCGATCGGCTCTTCCCGCTGAGCCTCGGCGCGGAGGGCACCTGCCAGATCGGCGGCAACATCTCCTCGAATGCGGGCGGCATCCAGGTGCTGCGCTACGGCAATACGCGGAGCCTCGTCCTCGGTCTCGAGGTCGTGCTCCCCGATGGCCGCATCTGGGACGGCATGCGTGCGCTCCGGAAGGACAACACCGGCTACGACCTGAAGCAACTCTTCATCGGCGCGGAAGGCACGCTCGGCATCATCACGGGGGCGGTGCTGAAGCTCTATCCGAAGCCCACGGACCAGCAGTCGGCGTGGATCGGCATCGGCTCGCCGGAGGACGGCGTCGCCCTGCTCGGCCACATGAGGAGCCACCTCGGCGAGAGCGTCACGTCATTCGAGCTTCTTGCTCGCACGATCATCGATTTGTTGCTCGAGGGCGTGCCGGGCCATACCGATCCGCTCGCTGAGCGCCATCCATGGTATGTGCTCATGGAGGTGACCGGCCAAGGCGGGCCCGGCACGCTCGAAGGTCCGCTCGCGGCCGCGCTCGAAGGCGCCATGGAGAAGGGCCTCGTCCGTGACGCGGTCATCGCCTCTTCGGGCGAGCAGTCCCGCAAGCTCTGGAAAATGCGTGAGGACCTTGCCTTCGCGCAGCAGTATGCGGGGGGCAGCATCGCCCACGACGTCTCCGTTCCACTGTCGCGCATCACCGAGTTCATACGGCGCACCGACACGGCGCTGACCGCGCGTTATCCGACGATCCGACACTGCTGCTTCGGACATGTCGGCGACGGCAACCTGCACTACAACCCGATCCGCCCGCTCGACTGGACGCGCGAGCGGTTCGCGGCGGAGACGGCAGCGGTCAACAAGATCGTCCACGATATCGTCGTCGAGCTAGGCGGATCGATCAGCGCGGAGCACGGCATCGGCCGACTCCGCCTCGAGGAGAACCTCCGCTACAAGAGCGTTGTCGAGACCGACCTGATGAACATGGTGAAGCGCGCGCTCGATCCGGGGAACATCATGAACCCCGGGAAGGTCGTCCGGATCTGACGAGTGACATGACGGCCGACACCGCAATCTTGCATTGCGCCGCCGCCTGCCGCACAGATGCGCCATGACTGAGCAATCCACTATGACGGCCACCCGCCCCTGGCGCGCCCGCATCCTGACGCTCTTTCCCGAGCTCTTTCCGGGGCCGCTCGGCGCGTCGCTCCCTGGGCAGGCACTGGCGTCGGGGCTCTGGTCGCTCGAGGCGATAGATGTCCGTGCCTTCGGCATCGGGCGCCATCGCACCGTCGACGACACACCGGCAGGCGGCGGAGCCGGCATGGTGATGCGCGCCGACGTGGTGGCCGCCGCGGTGGACCATGCCGCGCGCGCTGCCCTGGAGCTGCCGCGGCTCTACATGTCGCCACGTGGCGAGCCTCTGACTCAGGCCCTCGTTCGAGAGCTCGCATTCGGTCCGGGCGTGATCGTCCTCGCCGGCCGCTTCGAAGGCGTCGACGAGCGGGCCATTGAGGCGCGCGGGCTCCGCGAGGTTTCGATCGGCGACTATGTGCTCGCCGGTGGAGAGGTGGCGGCAATGGTGCTGATCGAGGCCGCCGTGCGCCTCATTCCCGGCGTCATGGGCGCGGCGCAATCGCTCACGGAGGAGAGCTTCGAGGGCGGGCTCCTCGAGTATCCGCAGTACACGCGGCCGCGCGAATTCGAGGGAAGACAGATCCCAGACATCCTGCTTTCCGGCGATCATGCGAGGATCGCAGCCTGGCGGCGCGCAGAGGCGGAAAAACTGACGCACCAGCGGCGTCCCGATCTCTTGGTGTCCCGGCAAAGAGCGCGCTGAGACCCTCAGCTATTTCCGGCCCGGCCGCTTCAATGAGCCCCAGTACATGGCGAGCGCGGTCAGCTGGTCGTCGTCGAGCGACTTTGCGACGCTCACCATCGCGGGATTGGTGCGCTCGCCTGTCTTGTAGAACCGCATGGTGGTGACGAATTCGGGCACCTTCCAACCGACAATCGGCGGGATGCCCTTCTCCGAGCCGTCCTTCCTATGGCACGACGTACATTCCTGCGCGAGGTGCTCACCGAGCGCCATTAAGCCCGGATCGGAGCGGGCCGACGGCGCACTCAGGATGACGGCCACGGCCGAGGTGATCAGCACGACAATGCGACTGCGAGACATGGGTAAGCCTCGACGTGGGTCAGCGGGCTGCAGCGAATGCGTGGCACGCGGCACGCTCCGATGGCGCGCCGCGCGCGTTCCCTTAGGCCGACTTTGCGAATGTATCGGACACGATACCCGAGTACCAGCCGAGGCTCTCCTCGAAGGTCTGCTTGCGAAGCTGCGCGTCCTCGCCCGGCTTCGAGACGAAGCCCTCGAAAGCCGAGAGGTCCTCGGGCTTGTAGTTGGCGCCGACCTTAACGCTGTTGTCGGGGCCGAGCATCGACCAGCAAGTGTTGCGGTAGCGGGCGGGGAACTTCGGCTTGCCAGCGAGGTCGGCGACGATCACGTTGGCGACTACCTTCGCCTGGCTGTTGGCCGAGAAGCCCGACTTCGGCATGGCGCCGGCTACCGAGGCGTCACCCAGAACGAACACGTTCGCAACCTTCTTCGACGAGAAATCTCCGGGATTGACCGGGCACCAATTGCCTTCGGTCGCGCCTGCCTTGAAGGCGATCTGGCCGGCCTTCATCGCCGGAATGATGTTGGCGACGGCGGCCTTCACCTTCTTCCCGGCCTTGGTCTCGATCTCCATGGTCTTGGGATCGATGCGGGTGACGACGTAGCTGTCGATGTCGTTCGAGAGATTGTTCTCGATGATGCCCTTGTACATGCCATTGAAGGCCTCGTTGAAGACAGGACCCTTGGAGATGATCTCGCGCTTCGGATCGAGGACGACCAGCTTGGACTTCGGCTTCTTGGTCTTCAAGTGGTGCGCAATCATGCACATGCGCTCGTAGGGTCCCGGCGGGCAGCGGTAGGGCGTCGGCGGCGCGACCATGACAACGACGCCGCCATCCTCCATGGCGTCGAGCCGGCTCCTCAGGATGCGCGTCTGCTCGCCGGCCTTGTAGGCGTGCGGCATGGTCTTGGCGACTTCCTCGGAGTAGCCTGGCACACTCTCCCAGATGAAATCGATGCCGGGCGAGAGTACGAGGCGATCGTAGGCGAGCGAAGCGCCAGTCGAGAGCTTGACCTCTCGTTTCGCAGCGTCAACGTCGGTTGCCATTGCCGTGACGACCTTTATGCCCATCGATCGGAGGCCATCATAGGTATGCACAAGCGACTCGAACGTGCGGAAACCGCCGAGATAGAGGTTCGAGAAGAAGCACGTCGTATACTGCGCGCTGGCTTCGACCAGCGTCACGTCGAGCGCGGGCGCAGCCTTCTTGACGTAGTGCGCGACGGTCGCGCCGCCCGGTCCGCCGCCGACGATCACGACCTTGGCCCCGCCCTGTGCGTAGGCGAATGTCGTTGGAAGCGTGCCCGCGGCACCAGCGGCTCCCAGCAGCTTGGCAAATTGACGCCGATTGATGGTCATCCTCAGTCCTCCCAGTGGCCTCGAGCTCAACTCGGCTTTCTCATGGCAGCGTTCTGTGCCGCGACCTTGGCAGCAGTTTGATGCAACGCAAAGGCATTGTCTATATTCAAATGGTCGAATGTTTAGGTGCGAAGCTTTGGCGTAGGGTCTTCGATCGCGAGTCCAGGCGGTCGGCGGCCGTGGCGCGATGCGTCGATCGCAACGCATCGGGCCGGCGTGGGAACGCGTCGCAAGGACTTCTTGACCACCTATGTCGAGGGATACGCCGATGCTGTGGAAATGGCCGACAATCCGGCGCATTGAACCTATTGTCAGCCTACAGCGTCCAATCGGTGGACCTGATCCGACCACGCCCACAGGGAGACCTCGAGTGTTCCGGCGAATTTTCACTGCTGCTCTTGCCGTCGCGGCATTTTCGACGACGGCCCTGCTGCCCCCGGCCAACGCGAGCGCTCCGTTCTCGGAGTACAGCTGCAACGAGCTTTGGGAGGAGCGCAACGGCATCTTCGCGATCCGCGGCTATTGCTTCAAGACCGAGCGCGCCATCGCCCGGTTCGGTCGTCGGTGCTATCCTCCCTATGGTCAGCTCACCGCGCAGGATCGACGCATTGTCGAGGAGATCCGCCACTGGGAGCGGCGCAAGGGGTGCCCGGTCGACTGAGACACGGGACGAGCAGGCAATCCCTTCGTCCTGATTTCTCCGCAAGGCCGTCGTAACAGCGAACGTCGGTCCTTGCGGTGCTCAGGAGAACGGTCATGGTGATTCGAACGCTTGTCGCAGCAGCCACGATTGCGTGCCTGGCGTCCTCGTCCAATCTGATTGAGCCTGCGTGCGCAGAGCAGACGCGTGCTCCGGCGCCGACGCCATCCCGAATCACCGTCACGACCTTCGCGAAAGGTCTCGCGCACCCCTGGTCGATCGCGTTTCTACCGGACCAGCGACTCATCGTGACGGAGCGCGATGGCCGAATGCGGATCATCGCGCGGGATGGTCGCGTCGGCGACCCGTTCAAAGGTGTTCCGACGGTCGCCGCGACGGGTCAGGGTGGACTGCTCGATGTCGTACTTGCACCCGATTTCGCGACGACCGGCACGATCTTTTTCTCGTTCTCGGAGCCGCGTGACGGCGGCCTCAACGGAACGAGCGTCGCGCGCGCGTCACTGGTAGTCGACGAGGGCGGCCGCGGCGAGCTGCGAGACCTCAAGGTCGTCTTTCGCCAACAGCCGGCGACACGCGGCGGCCTCCATTTCGGCTCGCGCCTCGCCTTCGCGCCGGACGGCACGCTGTTCGTAACGCTTGGCGAGCGCTACCAGCGCGACGAGGCACAGTCGCTGGAGAAGCATTGGGGCAAGGTGGTCCGCATCAACCCGGACGGCAGCGTGCCGGCAGACAATCCCTTTGTCGGCCGCACGGGCGTGCTGCCCGAGCTCTGGTCGCTAGGCCATCGCAATCCGCAGTCGGCGGCGATGCATCCCGGTACACACGAGCTGTGGACGGTCGAGCACGGCGCACGCGGGGGCGATGAGGTGAACATCCCCCGCAAGGGTCGCAACTACGGCTGGCCGCTCATCACCTATGGCCGCGACTATTCGGGAGCACGCATCGGCGCCGGCACCGCGCGCGATGGACTCGAGCAGCCGATCTACTATTGGGACCCGTCGATCGCGCCTTCGGGCATGGCCTTCTACACGTCCGACGCAGCGCCGCACTGGCGGGGCAATCTGTTCGTCGGCGCGCTCGCGGGCCAGTTGCTCGTGCGGCTGGTCCTGGATGGCGAGAAGGTCGTCGGCGAGGAGCGGCTGCTCACGGATCTCGGAAAGCGCATCCGCGACGTGCGTGCTGGCCCCGATGGTGCCGTCTGGGTCGCGACCGACGAGCCGCGTGCGGAGATCATCCGCGTGATGCCGCTA
>DAORNH010000159.1:7226-7451 GCA_035440865.1 Hyphomicrobiaceae bacterium
CGCCGCCACGTCGCTACTCGCAGAAATGGCCCGAGCGCCGTTCGGCCATGTCGACGTGGAAATGGTTGCGATGCGCCTCGTTCGCCTCGGGGCCGAGGATCGTGAAAAACGTCTTGCAGGCACCGGTATGGATGCGACGCAGGAACTGAGCCTTCCTGTCAGCCGACAGAGCCGCGGATGCCGTCGCGGTCTTCGATTTCGGTCCCCCGAGCCGGCTCGGCGGGG
>DAORNH010000159.1:7584-10130 GCA_035440865.1 Hyphomicrobiaceae bacterium
CGCTGCCGGCTGCCTGGCAGCGAGGGCGCGGGCGTCCTCCGCGGCCTTCTTCTCGGCTGCGGCGCGTGCCGCCGCGGCAGCGGCAATGATGTCACGTTTCGTCGGGCCCCAGTCGGCGAGCAGATCAACGGTGTGGCCGGAGGCGAGCATGAAGGCGCGAATATCGAGCGCGTTGGCGCGCCCGTGCTCGCTGAGCTTCGATTTCGAGCGGCCGTAGGCGTTGCGGCACGAATAGGCGCTCATGATGTCGACGCGGATGACGGGGCTACCGAGGAGCTCGCGAGCCGCCGGCTGCACATGCTCTCGCACCCACTTGGACATGGCAACGGCCAGGTCGCAGGTCATGACCGACGGCGCGCTGAGCACGACCTGCGGTTCTGCCCGACGGCGATCAGTTGGATGGGGGCCGCGGTCCCGCACGTGCCGCCCTCCTTCATGGGCTCTGCTGGGATCGCGACGACATCGGCCCCCTTGAGGAGCGCGGCGCAACGGGCGAGGCCGGCGAGCACATCAAGCTCCGGCCATCCGCTTTTGTGCATCTTGGGAGCGGCCGGCGCGGGCGCTGGCGGCGCCGCTGCAGGACCAGGAGTTGAGGCGGCTGGAGCGGGCTGGGCTGCCGCTGGTGGTTGCGGTGCGGCGGTCTGGGCGCCCGCTGCACCTGTTGTCAGCAGCATGGCAGCGACAGACAGGACCGGGCCGAAGACCTTCATGCAAGTACCTCACAAGGATGGCGGCCTGCTCGAACCGCTCGGCAGCGCTCACAGGGCGCTCGCCTCACTGCATTGTCGTGCATCGACGTCAGCTCGTATCACTCAACCCTTGATGAGTTTCATCTCGCCGAATCGCTTCCGAATTGCAACGATAAGCACGGCGATCCGTACAGGGAAACGGCATAGTCGCAACTGCGACCACTGGTGGCATGTGGTGATCGGGGACATCTTGTGCAAAGAGCTTGGCGGCGATGTGGCAGGGCAGGGGCGGCAGGACATGACGACGGGCGGAGTTGCGATCGACAAGTGTGGTGCGGCATCGATCATCACGCTTGATCGGCCGGAGGTGCTCAACGCCGTCTCGCGTGACATGATTGCTGCACTTGCCGCGCATTTCCCGAAGGCGGCGCGCGATCCCGGCACTTACGCCGTTGTAGTCCAGTCGGCGTCTGCGAAGGCCTTCTCCGTCGGGGGCGACATTCGTGAGCTTGCAGCCTTGCAGGCAAGCGATCCGGCGGCTGCCCGAGCGGCCCTTGCTGCCGAGTACGGCTGTGACTGGCTGCACGAGTGCTTCTCCAAGCCGACGATCTCCCTCATCGACGGTTTGATGATGGGCTCCGGCTTCGGGCTCACCCAGTACGGGACGCACCGCGTCGCTGGCGAGGGGTATCAATTCGCCATGCCCGAGACGGCGATCGGCTTCTTTCCCGATTGTGGCGCCTGCTACGCCTTCGCGCGCATGCCGGGGCACATCGGCAGCTATCTCGCCCTGACAGGCCGGCGCGTCGGCCGCGCTGATGCCTATCGCCTCGGCCTCGTCACGCATTGCATAAGCCGCGAACACTTCGAGGCGATCCGGGCCGGGCTCGCGGACGCCGACTGCGTAGACCCGCTGCTCGATGCGCTCCATGAGGATCCAGAGCCCGGCGAGCTCGGCGACCTCGCCGATGTGATCGCGCGCTGCTTCTCGGCGCCGCGCGTCGGCGAGATCATCGCGCGGCTATCGGAGGAGAGCGGGCGGAATGCAGCATTTGCCCGGGAGACGGCAGCGCTCCTCGAAAAGCGCTCGCCCGCGGCGTTAGCCCTCACGCATCAGTACGTGAGCCTTGCCCGGACAATCGATCTAAAAGCCGCGCTGACGATGGACTATAGGCTGGCCTGCCGCAGCATCGCCGGGCATGATTTCAGGGAAGGCGTCCGGGCACTCATCGTCGAGAAGGACAACGCTCCACGCTGGAGCCCCGCGACGCTCGCCGAGGTCGACGAGGCGACGATCGACGCCATGTTCGCACCGCAGCCGAGTGACGAGCTCGCCCTGCGGAGCCGAGAACAGATGCAGGCAGCGCGCGTCTGAGCCGCGTCCAGGGCGCCCAAGCTGCGCCCGAGTTGGCACTTTCAAGGCCCGCCCGCCTCGGCTACAAGGCGCGCGTCGCCACGCGTTTGCCAGCCATCGGAGAGGGTGCCCCATGTCCCAGATCGTCGACATCATTGGCCGCGAGATCCTCGATTCACGCGGCAACCCGACGGTCGAGGTCGACGTGGTGCTCGAGGACGGCTCGCTCGGCCGCGCCGCCGTGCCGTCCGGCGCCTCGACTGGCGCGCACGAAGCCGTCGAGCTGCGCGATGGCGGCAAGCGCTACCTCGGCAAGGGCGTCGAGAAGGCCGTCGCCGCCGTCAATTCCGAGATCTTCGACGCGCTGCGCGGCATGGACGCGACCGACCAGCGCCGCATCGACAAGACGCTCATTCGCCTCGACGGCACCAAGAACAAGAGCCGCATCGGCGCCAACGCGATCCTCGGCACCTCGCTCGCTGTCGCCAAGGCCGCAGCCGACC
>DAORNH010000160.1:0-1706 GCA_035440865.1 Hyphomicrobiaceae bacterium
GAGCCTGCCGAGCCGGGACGCCGCACACATGATCCGCCTGATGGGCGACCGGCTCGATGCGATCGAGGCCGGCTTCGGCATCGACGTGATGACGCTCGCGGCAACGCGCACTTCCCCTCTCGCGCCAGGCCAGTCGGCCGCTGCAGGGGGCGCCGGCAACAGTGCGGACGACGACCGCCTCGCGCGCCTCGTCGACAGTCTCGCCAATCGGCTCGAGAGCGGGCGCATCCTGCGTCTGGCGCTCGGCTCGAGCCACATCCCCGAGCGGGCGTCGCTCGCCATGGCTGCCATGGCGGAGGCCGGCCCGGAGCGTGCCTCTCTCGATGGGACAGAGCTCCATCGCCGCGCCCCTCCCCGCCCGCCGACGCTGCTGCCTGATCCCGAGCCGATCGAGGTGCTGTCCGAGGTCCCCGAGGGTGTGCCCCAGCGGTTCACCTGGCGCCGCCTCACGCGTCGCATCGCCGCCGCCAGGGGACCTGAGCGGATCGAGCCCGAGTGGTGGCGCAACCTCGGCATCGTGGCGCACGAGGCAGCCCCGCTCTGGCGCACCCGCGACTACTGGCAGATCGAGGACGAGTGGGGCGCTCGCTACTGGGTGTTCCGCGACGGCCGCTGGTGCTCGCCCGGAGCCCGACAGCCCCGCTGGTACCTCCATGGCCTCTATGGATAGCAGGTCCACGCCCATTGCCGCTTCGATCCAGATTGGCGAGATGCCGCGGAGAAATTGATGCCGAGCCTCCCCTATGCAGAGCTGCAGGCCATCAGCAACTACTCCTTCCTGGAGGGTGGCTCACATCCGGACGAGCTCGTCGCACGCGCGAAGGAGCTCGGCCTTGCAGCGCTCGCCATCGCCGATCGCAATACGCTCGCAGGCGTCGTGCGTGCTCACGTCGCAGCCAGAGAGGCAGGTCTCCGGCTCATCGTCGGCGCACGCCTCGAGCTGACGCCGACGGGAAAAGGCGATCCCCCCGTTCTTCCCGCGCTCATCTGCCTGCCGACCGACCGGGCCGCCTACGGCCGGCTCTGCCGCCTCCTCTCACTCGGGCAGATGCGCGCCGAAAAGAGCCGGTGCCGGATCCATCTCGATGACGTCGCCGCGCACGCCGAAGGGCAAATCCTGATCGCCATCCCGCCACCCGGCTGGAGCTGGCGCGAGACGCGGCTCTCCGGCTCCGGATTACCGCAAGGAGCACCCGCCGAGGGTTCGCCCGGGAGCGCCGGCCGGATCATCCGTTTTCCCGGTCGGAACAAGCAAGGCCCGGAGGATCCACTCGCCAGGCTCCTCACGCGCATGCGCCGCACGCTCGCACCGGCGCAGCTTTATCTTGCTGCGTCCCATCGCCTCGGCGGCGACGACGAGCTCCGGCTTTCTGCGCTTGCCCGCATCGCGACCGCCGCCCGCACGCCGCTCGTCGCGACCGGCGACATTCTCTACCACTCGCCGGAACGCCGCCCGCTCCAGGACATCCTCGCCTGCATCCGCCTGAAAACGACGATCGATCGCGCCGGGCTCCTCCTCGCCGCCAATGCCGAGCGCCATCTGAAGCGCCCGGACGAGATGGCCAAGCTCTTCGCCGCCCATCCGCAGGCCGTGGCGCGCAGCCTCGAGATCGCCGAGGCCTGCCGCTTCTCGCTCGACGAGCTCGTCTACGAATATCCGGACGAGCCCGTTCCCGCGGGCACGACCGCCCAGGCTCACCTCGAGA
>DAORNH010000160.1:1770-10122 GCA_035440865.1 Hyphomicrobiaceae bacterium
CGCGCTCATCAGCGAGCTCGGTTTCGCCCATTACTTCCTGACCGTGCACGACATCGTGCGCTTCGCACGGGGCCGCGGCATCCTCTGCCAGGGCCGGGGGTCCGCCGCAAATTCGGCCGTCTGCTATTGCCTCGGCGTCACCGCCGTCAACCCGGCAGAGATCGATCTTCTCTTCGAGCGCTTCATCTCGGAGGCTCGCCGCGAGCCGCCCGATATCGACGTCGATTTCGAGCACGAGCGGCGGGAGGAGGTGATCCAGTACATCTACGAGCGCTACGGCCGCCACCGCGCCGGGCTCGCGGCGACCGTCATCTCCTACCGCTCGCGCTCGGCGGTGCGCGAGGTCGGCAAGGCCATGGGCCTCTCGGAGGACACTGTTGCCGCGCTCGCGGGGCAGGTGTGGGGAACGCGCTCGGGCGATGCACTGCCGGCCGCCTACGTGCGCGGCGCCGGCCTCGATCCCGACGACCCGAGACTTGCGGCAACCCTCGCGCTCACCGCCGAGCTCACCGGCTTCCCGCGTCACCTCTCCCAGCACGTCGGCGGCTTCATCCTGACACGCGGGCCTCTCGTCGAGCTCGTCCCCGTCGGCAACGCCGCCATGGCCGATCGCACCTTCATCGAGTGGGACAAGGATGACATCGCCGCCTTGGGCCTCCTCAAGGTCGACATCCTCGCGCTCGGCATGCTGACCTGCATCAGGAAGGCGCTCGTCATGATCGAGCGCCACCACGGCCGGCGGGAGACGCTCGCCTCGATCCCGCGCGAGGATCGAGCCGTCTACGACATGCTCTGCCGGGCCGACAGCATCGGGGTGTTCCAGGTCGAGAGCCGCGCCCAGATGAACATGCTGCCGCGCCTGAAGCCGCGCACCTTCTACGACCTCGTCATCGAGGTGGCGATCGTCCGGCCGGGGCCCATTCAGGGCGACATGGTGCACCCCTACCTGCGGCGGCGCTCCGGCCTCGAGCCCGAGGACTATCCCGCCCCCGCCCCTGAGCATGGCAACAAGGACGAGCTTCGCCAGATCCTGGGCAAGACCAAGGGCGTCCCGCTCTTCCAGGAGCAGGCGATGCGCATCGCCATGGTGGCTGCGCGCTTCTCGGACAGCGATGTAAACGAGCTCCGGAAGTCCATGGCGACCTTCCGGCGCCGCGGTACCATCGGCCTCCTCGAGGAGAAGATGATAGGGGCCATGGTCGCACGCGGCTACGACCCGGCCTTCGCCAGCCGCTGCTTCAATCAGATCAAGGGCTTCGGCGAGTATGGCTTCCCCGAAAGCCACGCGGCGAGCTTTGCCCACCTCGTCTATGTGTCCGCCTGGATCAAGTGCCACTATCCCGCAGCTTTCGCGGCAGCCCTCCTCAACTCGCAACCCATGGGCTTCTATGCGCCGGCTCAGATCGTCCGCGATGCCCGCGAGCATGACGTCGAGGCGCGCCCGGTCGATGTCAATCTCTCGGACTGGGATGCGACGCTCGAGCCCGCCCCCTGTCCAGGAGGTGTTGCACTGCGGCTCGGTCTCCGCCAGATCGACGGCTTCAAGGAAGCGGATGCCCAAGCCATCCTCGCCGCCCGCGGAGCAGGTGGAGCGTATCGCGACATCGAGGAGGTCGGCGAGCGATCGGGCCTTGGTCCCTCTCCGCTCGAGAGGCTTGCTGCCGCCGATGCCGTCCGCTCTCTCGGTCAGGACCGCCGGCAGGCGCTCTGGGATGTGAAGGGCATTCCCTCGGGAAGCCCATTGCCGCTGTTTGCCTGGAGCGAGGCGCGGGCCGCGGGCCGCGAGCCGGTTGTGGCGCTTCCCGCGATGGCGCTCTCAGAGCACGTCGTCAACGACTATCAGACGCAGCGCCTGTCGCTGAAGGCGCACCCCATGCACTTCCTGCGCGAGCGCATGAGTGCCCGTCGCGTCCAGGCCTGCCGCACGCTACAACAAATGAAGAGCGGAGCTTTCGCGCGCGTTGCCGGCGTCATCCTTGTCCGCCAGCGACCGGGATCGGCCAAAGGCGTGGTCTTCATGACGATCGAGGACGAGACCGGCATCGCCAACACGGTCGTGTGGCCGCGGACGCTCGAGCGCTTCCGCTCCGTGGTCATGGGCGCGCGCCTCGTTCTCGTCGAGGGACGCGTTCAGCGCCACGAATGCATCATTCACGTCGTCGCCAGTCGTATCGAGAACCTCAGCTCATGGCTCGATCATCTCTCGCAGATGGCCGAGGAGATCGCCATTCCCATCGCCAATGCCGACGAGGTGCGCCGCCCCGAGCCTGGCAGCGCGCGCGGCACGCTGCAGACCTCTCCGCGCCTCGCACGTCATCCGCGCGCGGAGCGCATCATTCCAAAATCGAGGGATTTTCACTGATGCCGCACCCTGCCAGCAAACGACGCCTCGACGAGCCCCGGCAAACGCAGGCCAAGCAAGATCGCCCGAACCACAAAGAACAGGGTGTAGGCCGCCCAGAGGCCGTGATTGCCGAAAGAAGCGCTCAGCGGCCACCAGAACACGAAAAAGGCCGCCACACTGGCGAGCATCGTATTGCGCATATCGCGGGACCGGGTCGCCCCGACGAAAATTCCGTCGAGCTGAAAAGCCCACACGCCGGCGAGTGGCGAAAGCGCTATCCAGACAAGGAACGTCCTCGCCTCCGCCCGGACTTCCTCGCTCTTCACGGCAAGCGCGATCAACGCGTCACCGGCAAACCATGCCACGACCCCGACAATGACGGCGAAGAGCACGGCCCACCGCGTCGTGATGCGTGCCGCTTGCTCGAACGCCTGGCGGTCCTGCGCTCCGATCGCCTGGCCAACGAAGGTTTCTGCCGCGAATGCAAATCCATCGAGCAGAAAGATCATCACAGAGAGGAGATTGTAGAGGATCGCGTTCGCCGCAAGCGTGGCGTCGCCCTGTGCGGCGCCCTCAGAGGTGAAGAACGCCAGGACGAAATGGTGCGCCAGGGCACGGATCGCGATATCCGAGTTCATGGCCATCGAGCGTCGGAGCCTGGCGAGATCGACGGCATCGGCAAGAGGCGCGACGGCACCGAGCCTGGCGGCCTCGCGTCGAGCCACCCACAGCCCCGCGATCATCCCGAGGCACTCTGCGATCACAGTCGCGACAGCGAGGCCTCTAACCCCAAACCCGAGCCCAAGGACGAGTGCGGCGGCAAGCGCAACATTCAAGACATTGAGAACGAGCTGGATCTCGAAGGCACGTCGGGCCTGACCAAGGCCGATCAACCAGCCGAAAACCGCGAAATTGACGAGCGCGGCCGGCATCGACCAGACGCGAAGGTCGAAGAACTCGCGAGCCGATGCGGCAACGACCGGCGAGACCCGCATCAGCTCAAGGGCCGCCGCGGCGATCGGCCACTGCAGCATGATAAGGAGCACGCCGCCGCATGCCGCCACCAGCAGCGCGCGCAGGCCGTGGCCCGCGATCTCTCGCCTGTCGCCCGCTCCGAGCGCTTGCGCCGCGAGACCCGTCGTCGCCATCCTGAGGAAGCTGAAGGTCCACAGCAACATGCTGAAGATCGCCACCGCAACTGCGACACCTCCGATCTCGGCCGCACCCTGCGATTGGCCGATCACTGCGATCAGCGCAACTCCGGTCAGGGGACCTGTGGCATTGGAGAGCGTGATGGGAAGCGCGATTCGCAGCACCGCCCCATGCCCGACTGCGGACCGGTCATGCTCGAACGAACCGCTTGCCCCCACGATGCCCCATCCTATTCTCAGATACTTCGGCCGCCAACGCGATCGCCGATGCACTCGAGCGTAGCGGCAAAGCCCGAAATGCGCAGCGACGATGATTACCGGTGTCGTGCAGCCGTGCTATGCAGAAGGCCTTCATCTGCCATGGAAAAGCTTGGCATGTCGCAGAGACGACTGCCGCGACAGACGTCCACCGGCGTTGCAGCCGAACGGCACCACGTGTCTGAACAGCAGACCGAAGGCGACCCCGACGATGCCGCTCGGCTGCTACCCGATGTCGTGCGAAATTGGTTTCAGCGAAAGGGCTGGACCCCCCGCCAGCATCAGTTGGCATTGCTGTCGGCTGCTGCGGAACGGCAATCGACCCTGCTAATCGCCCCGACCGGAGCCGGCAAGACGCTTGCCGGATTTCTCCCGAGCCTCGTCGGCGCGCACCGGCGGATGGTAGCCGGCGAGGCAAGCCCGGATGCGATATCAACGCTTTACATCTCACCACTCAAGGCGCTCGCTGTCGACATCGCCCGCAATCTCGCGCAACCGATTTCCGAGATGGGCCTCGGCGTTCGGATCGAGACTCGCACGGGCGATACGCCTGCCTCGCGGCGTGCCCGCCAGCGCAGCAAGCCCCCGCACATCCTGCTGACCACGCCGGAGCAGATCTCGCTGTTGTTGTCGGGTGAGGACGCGCCATACATCTTCCGTGGGCTGGACACGGTCATTCTCGACGAGTTGCATGCACTCGCTCCCTCGAAGCGCGGCGATCTTCTGGCACTCGGCCTCAGCCGGTTGAGGCGGCTCGCGCCGGGCCTCTTGATCTTCGGGCTTTCGGCAACGGTCGCAAGACCGTCCGAACTCAGGGCCTTCATTGTACCCCAGGCGTGCCCGGGCGACAGAACGGACCTCGCACGCCTCGTCGAGCTCAAAGGTGGTGCACCTCCACGAATCTCCATCCTCGACAGTGACGGGCCCCTCCCTTGGGCGGGCCACACGACGCTCTATGCCATCGATGCGATCTATCGAGCTATCCAGAGCGCGCGGCTCGCGCTGCTCTTCGTCAACACGCGCATGCAGGCGGAGCTCCTCTTTCATGCCCTCTGGCGCGTCAACGAACAGAGCCTGCCCATTGCGCTGCATCATGGCTCGCTCGA
This sequence comes from Hyphomicrobiaceae bacterium, assembly GCA_035440865.1. GTDB lineage: Bacteria > Pseudomonadota > Alphaproteobacteria > Rhizobiales > Hyphomicrobiaceae > DAORNH01. Next base: position 6,630 of record DAORNH010000160.1, read on the forward strand.
CGTCGCGCAGCGACGCAAGGTCGAGGCCGCCATGGCAGACGGACGGTTGCGTGCTGTCGTCGCGACCTCGACGCTCGATCTCGGCATCGACTGGGGCGACGTCGACCTCGTCATCCACGTTGGTGCGCCCAAAGGCGCAAGCCGCCTACTCCAGCGCGTCGGTCGCTCCAACCATCGGCTGGACGAGCCCTCGCGCGCTCTTCTCGTCCCCTCGAACCGCTTCGAAGCGCTCGAATGCAGAGCTGCCATCGCCGCCGCGAGCGAAGGAAGCCAGGACGCAGTCCTCAATCGGCATGGAGCACTCGACGTGCTTGCGCAGCACATCATGGGGCGAGCCTGCTCCGGCCCCTTCGACCCGGGCGAGCTCTTCGCGGAGGTGACGAGCACGCTGCCGTTCGCCACCCTCTCGCGAGCATCGTTCGATAGGGCCATCGACCTCGTTGCGACCGGCGGATATGCACTGCGAGCCTACGAGCGCTTTGCACGCATCCGCCGAGATGACGACGGCCAACTCCGAGTGTCACATCCCCGCTTCGCCCAGCAGTACCGTCTCAACATAGGCACGATCGTCGAAAGCCCGCTCGTCAAGGTCCGGCTCGTCGGCCGCCGCACTCGCCCTGTCCGGCACGTCGCCGGAGCAGGCGGTCGGATCCTCGGGGAAGTCGACGAATGGTACCTCGGTGAGCTCACACCCGGCGATACCTTCATGCTTGGTGGGGTCGTCGTTCGCTTCGAGACCATGCGCGAAGGAGAGGCATTGGTCACGCGCGCAAACGCGAGTGAGCCGATGATTCCGAGCTATTCAGGTGGGAAATTCCCGCTTTCCACGCACCTTGCGGGCCGGGTGCGCCGCATGCTCGCGGATCGGACCACTTGGACAGATCTCCCGGCCTCGGTCGTCGAGTGGCTCGCTTTGCAGGCAGAGCGCTCAACACTCCCGGCTGAGAACGACGTGCTCGTTGAGACCTTCCCGAGAAACGGCCGGCACTACTTGGTACTCTATCCATTCGAAGGGCGTCTCGCACACCAGACACTCGGTATGCTGCTCACGCGTCGTCTCAATCGACACGGACGGAAGCCGCTCGGCTTTACAGCCAACGATTATGCGCTGTCGATCTGGTGCGCATCGGACCTGTCGAGCTGGATCCGATCCGATCCGAGCACCCTGACGGCGCTGCTCGCCGAGGACATGCTCGGAGACGATCTCGACGATTGGCTCGCCGAAAGCGGGCTGATGAAGCGGACCTTCCGGATGTGCGCCATCATCGCCGGGCTCATCGAGCGACGCCATCCCGGCAAAGATAAGTCCGGCCGGCAACTGACGGTCTCGGCCACCCTCATATACGACGTGCTGCGTCGATACGACCCGCAGCATATGCTTCTCGAGGCGGCGCGCACCGATGCGGCAACGGGCCTGCTGGATATTCACAGGCTCGGCGCATTTCTATCGCGAATACGGGGTGGGATTTGCCATATCGATCTTTCGCGAGCGTCGCCCCTGTCGGTGCCGCTACTTCTAGAGATCGGACGCGAATCCGTACATCAAGCACTGACCGACGATCTCCTGCGAGAGGCTGCCGCACTGGTGCACGATGCCACCGGCCGGAATGGAGATTGGGCGGCCGACAGGCAAATCGGGTCCACTGCAGCTGCCGCAGCAGGCCTGCCGAAGTGAGATCGCAGAGGCTCATGTCCCGCGGCTTCGGCCGCGGACGCCGACCTGAAGGCAGTGAGGCGTAACGACAAGAAGCAACGATGGGACATTGCAAATGCACGAGCTTAGACCCGATCGCGGATCGATCACCGACTACGGCTCTCAGTTGATCGAGATCGGGGGAAAAATCCTTCATGGCGACATGACCGGCGCGCTCTGGTGGCCGTCCGAACGGGCCCTGATCGTTGCCGATCTCCACCTCGAAAAGGCCTCCTTCCTAGCCATGCGTGGGCAGCCCTTGCCACCGTACGACACACGCGAAACGCTGCAGCGTGTTGCTCTTGTGCTGGATCGCTACGAGCCGGAACTCGTCGTTGCGCTCGGGGACAGCCTCCATGACCGGGGCGCACTTGATCGGATCGGCGAGGACGAGCGGCGCATTCTGACAATCCTACAAGAAGCCCGTCGCTGGGTTTGGATTACCGGAAATCACGATGGGGGAACGGCAGCGGCTCTTGGAGGCGAAGTCCGAGACCAAATGACTATCGCAGGACTGAAGTTGCGCCACGAGCCGCGGCCAGGCCCCGTCACTCACGAGATCGCGGGACATCTGCATCCCGCGGCCCGTTTATCGATGTACGGCCATGCGATTCGACGACCGTGCTTCGTCGGGAACGGCCTGAGGCTGGTTCTGCCGGCATTCGGCACTTTCACGGGCGGATTGAACGTCCTCGACGAGGCATTTACCGGTCTGTTCAGGAATGATGGAATGTCCGTGTGGATGCTCGGTCAGGAAGGCGTATATCCCGTCGCCACACGGCACCTGAAGGAGGACTGAGCCAAGGCACGCGGTAAGCATCCGGAGAGTGCCGAAGCGGCGGCTGCCGTCAGGCCGCGCGGGTGACGGCAGCTTTCTGAGAGAGCCAGTTCCACGGCAGCAACTCATCCAGCCGATGGGCGGGCTGCTCGGCGATACAGGCGAGGACGTCGGCGAGCCATGCCTGCGGGGCGATGTCGTTCAGCTTTGCGGTGTCAATCGGCGTCGAACTTTGACCCCGGATCGAACTGCAATGTTGACCCCGTCCATCCGTGGTCGTTGCGCTGGCCAAGCCTGGAGCTGCGGAGCGGAAGCGGAGCAGTGGAGGGCTTGGCCGGCGGGCGCAGTCAGGAGCGGTGCTTGAGGCGCCAGCTGTCGTTGCCGGTCTCGACGATGTCGCAGTGATGCGTGAGGCGGTCGAGCAGCGCCGTCGTCATCTTGGCATCGCCGAACACGGCTGGCCACTCGGCGAAGGCGAGGTTGGTCGTGACGATGATGGACGTGCGCTCGTAGAGGCGGCTGATCAGATGGAACAGCAGCTGGCCGCCGGACTGGGCGAACGGCAGGTAGCCGAGTTCGTCGAGCACCAGCAGGTCGACGCGAGCGATACCGTCGGTGATGCGTCCGCCGCGCCCGAGCTTCATCTCGGCTTCGAGTTTGTTGACGAGGTCGACGGCGTTGAAGAAGCGCGCCTTGCGCCCGGCCCGGATGACGCTGCGCGCGATGCCGATGGCGATGTGGCTCTTGCCCGTGCCGGTGCCGCCGATCAGCACGACGTTCCTCTGCTCGTCGAGGAAGGTGCCGGTCGAGAGTTGCTCGACAAGTGCGCCGTTGATCGGAGTGCCAGCGAAGTCGAGATCGGCCAGCTCCTTCGCCAGCGGCAGCTTGGCGATGCCCATCTGGTAGTTGATCGAGCGCGCCTGCTTGGCCGCGATCTCCGCCTTGAGCAGTGCCCCGATCACCTTCTTGGGCGGCGACAATCAAGGTGAGAACTCAGCGACAATCAGGATGAGAGAGCGCCA
>DAORNH010000161.1:0-3261 GCA_035440865.1 Hyphomicrobiaceae bacterium
AAAAGCCTCGATGCCGAGCGCCAGGCGATGCGCGGCGAGCGCGCCGAGGACGCCTACGCGAAGGCGATCGAGACCATCGCTGTCGCCGACAGCCGCGACGATATCGCAACATTGATGCGCGAGGCGCGCCGCACGCCGACTACGGAGGACGACGTCATCGTGCGACGCATCTCGGACATCGATCACGCGATCGAACGGGCCGAGCGCGAGGTGGAGCGCCAGCAGCAGGCGCTCGCCGATCACGTCCGCCGCCGCCAGGAGGTCGAGCGTGTGCGCGACCGCTTCCGTGGTGCCGGCTACGACCACCCCTCCGCGACCTTCAACAATGGCGAGGCGATCGCGAGCGTGCTCGCCGAGGTGATGAAGGGCGTCGTGCGCTCGGGTGTCCTCTGGGACGTGCTGCGCGGCGGCTACCAGTCGCGCCGCCCGCGCGGAAACCGCGACTTCGGCTCGCCGGGCTTCCCGTTTCCGTTCCCGATGCCAGATGGCCGAGACACTCGAGGTGGCGACTGGCGCGAGCCCGACACGTCCGGTGGCTGGTCGCCCTCGGACGGCGGCGGGAGCGATGACTTCAGGACGGGCGGCGAGATTTGACAGCGGGCCGAAGCCGGCGCTCTGGATCGATAGAGGAGCCCATTCTCGCGGCCATCGCGCGAGGCTTCAAGGCACTGACCGTCGGCGCGGTTGCCCTCAGCGACGTCAACCGCTGCGCTCATGGCCTGGCCGCTCTCTGCCGTGGCCGCTCTCGGGATCCGGGCCCTCGTCTTTCCGTGCGGGCAGTGCCCCTCTCGTCAAGTCGGCCACTGACCGCTCCGAAGAGAATTGTGCTCGCTGCCTGCACCGTCTGGTGTAGCCTCGGGGTTCAGCATCCAGAAGCACGATGGAGGTTCGAATGGCTGGGCACGGCAAGGTGGCTCTGATCACGGGAGGGGGCACGGGAATCGGCCGTTCGGCGGCACTGCATCTGCAGTCCGACGGCTGGAATGTCGCTGTCACGGGACGGCGCAAGGAGGAGCTCGACAAGACATGCGCGCTCGCCAAGGCGGGGGGCGGCAAGATGGTGGCGATCGCGGCCGATTGCGGCAAGCAGCCGGACGTGAAGCGGCTGTTCGCCGAGGTTCTCAAGAGTTTCGGGCGGCTCGATTTCCTGTTCAACAATGCGGGAATGGGACTGCCCGCGGGGCCGATGGAGGATATTCCGGTCGATAAATGGCAGCAGGTCGTCGATATCAATCTGACGGGCTCGTTTCTCTGCGCGCAGGAAGCGATTCGCATTTTCAAGGCGCAGAAGCCGCAGGGCGGTCGCATCGTCAATAACGGCTCGATTTCGGCACATGTGCCGCGGCCGATGTCGGTCGCCTACACGGCGACGAAACACGCCGTCACCGGGCTCACGAAGTGCATCGCCCTCGACGGTCGGCCCTACAACATCGCCTGCGGCCAGCTCGATGTCGGCAACGCCGATACGGCGATGGGTGGGCGCATGAAGGCGGGCGTGCCCCAAGCGAACCTCGAGATCCGGCCCGAGCCGGTGATGGACGTCGAGCATTGCGGCCAGGCGATCCGCTTCATGGCGAGCCTGCCGCTCGAAAGCAACATTTTTACCATGACGATCAAGGCGACGAACATGCCCTTCGAGGGGCGCGGCTGACGATCGTGCACGACGATGGTGGGCCGCTGTCTCAGCAATGAGGCGCGGCCCGGCTAAACCATTCCACGACAATACGAGCGCAGGGACGGGCGAAGAGACGGGCGAAGAATAGTAACAGCCAAGATACGAATCTTGCCAATTTATGCATTGCCCCCATATTCGCAGGCAAAGGCTTGGCGTTCGTCGAAATTTACGCGCCAGGTCGACACGGTCTTTTACGCCCCGTTTGGGTTTCATGCCCAGGATCGCCGCAGGAATAATCCGCAACGCATCCGTCACCAAGGAGTAAATGCGATGTTCAATGAACTCGGCGGTTTCTCGTCGGCCGTCATAGCGATGCTCGCTCTGCTGGTCATCGTCCTCTACAACACGATCCGTATCGTTCCTCAGGGCTGCAACTGGACAGTCGAGAACTTCGGCCGCTACACGCGGACGCTGTCACCCGGGCTCCACATCCTCGTACCGGTCGTCGAGCGCATCGGGCGCAAGATGAACGTCATGGAGCAGGTGATGGACATCCCCTCGCAGGACGTCATCACCAAAGACAACGCCATGGTCCGCGTGGACGGAGTCGCCTTCTATCAGGTGCTCAATTCCGCCAAGGCCTCCTACGAGGTCTCCAATCTCGAAGGCTCGATTGTCAATCTCACCATGACCAACATCCGCACGGTCATGGGCTCGATGGACCTCGACGAGCTGCTCTCGAACCGCGATCAGATCAACTCGCGCCTCCTCCAGGTCGTGGACGCTGCCACCGAGACGTGGGGCGTGAAGGTCACCCGCATCGAGATCAAGGACATCGCGCCGCCGCGCGACCTCGTCGAGAGCATGGCCCGCCAGATGAAGGCCGAGCGCGACAAGCGCGCCTCGATCCTCGAATCCGAGGGCATGCGTCAGGCGGCCATCCTGAAGGCGGAGGGCGAGAAGCAGGCCGTCATGCTTGCCGCCGAGGGCCGCAAGGAAGCCGCGTTCCGCGACGCCGAAGCACGCGAGCGCGCAGCCGGTGCCGAAGCCAAGGCGACGGAACTCGTCAGCAGCGCCATAGCCGGCGGCAATGTGCAGGCGATCAACTACTTCGTGGCGACCGCCTACGTGAAGGCGCTCGAGAGCCTCGCGAAGTCGCCGAACCAGAAGATCCTGATGATGCCGCTCGACGCTTCCTCCGTGATTGGTTCGCTCGCCGGTCTCGCCGAGATTACCAAGGACGCCTTCTCAGGGACGGGCAGCCCGCCACCGAAGGGCGGCCGCGACCGCGGCGACGGCGGCGTGCCGCGTCATCAGGCCTGAAGGCGGACGCGCTACCACCGGGAATCGAGTGGGGCGCCCATCGGCGCCCCGTTTCCGTTTAGTGATTGAGGATTTGGCTCAGGAACAGTTTGGTGCGCTCCGAGCGCGGATTGTTGAAGAACTCGAGCGGCGGTCCTTCCTCGACGATCTCACCACGGTCCATGAAGATCACGCGATCGGCGACCGAGCGGGCAAAGCCCATCTCGTGCGTGACACAGAGCATCGTCATGCCGGAGCGCGCGAGCTCGATCATGACGTCCAGGACCTCCTTGATCATCTCGGGGTCGAGGGCGGAGGTCGGCTCGTCGAACAGCATGATGCGC
>DAORNH010000161.1:3297-8126 GCA_035440865.1 Hyphomicrobiaceae bacterium
GCGACACGCTGCTGCTGGCCGCCCGAGAGCTGGCCCGGATACTTCATGGCCTGCTCGGGTATCTTGACGCGCTTCAGGTAGGTCATGGCGATCTCCTCGGCTTTCGCACGAGGCATCTTCTTCACCCAGACCGGGGCGAGGCAGAGGTTGTCCATCACGGTCAGGTGCGGGAAGAGATTGAACGACTGGAACACCATGCCGACTTCGGCCCGGATGCGCTCGATGTTGCGCACGTCCGAGGTGAGCTCGGTACCGTCGACGACGATGTCGCCCTGCTGGTGCTCCTCGAGGCGGTTGATGCAGCGGATGAGCGTCGACTTCCCCGAGCCCGACGGGCCGCAGATGACGATCCGCTCGCCCTGCGCCACATTCAGATTGATGCTCTTCAGAACGTGGAACTCGCCGTACCACTTGTTCACGTTGCGCATCAGGATTGCGGCCTCGGCCGATCCTGCTGCGGCGGGCGTACTGATTGCGGCGGCGGCGTTCGACACGTGCATTCTCCCTCGACGGAATGGGCACGCACAAGGGCGTCCCGGGGAAGATCCTGCGATTGAGGCCGAGTATGGCCGATCGGCCGGCCCAGGGCAACGTTTGCCGGCAGTGTCCCGTCGGGGATGGTTGTCGGAATTGTCAGACGAGGCATCTCGCGACTGCCATTGAGCGGCAGGGCTTGAGCGGGCAAGGTGCCAGTATCACGATCCGGTCAACCGAACCTGAAGGACACGACGCCAGATGATCACCATCAAGGCCAAGTCGCTCGAGGAACTCGTTCGCGACATCTTCGCCAAGGCCGGTTGCTCGCTCGCCGAAGGCGAGCGGATCGCGCGCTACCTCGTCACCGCGAACCTCACCGGGCATGACAGCCACGGGGTGCAGCGCGTGCCCCGCTACCTCCAGTGGAAGGAGGAGGGCGTGTTTGTCGCCGACCGGACCGTGAAAGTCGTGACGGATACGCCGGTGCTTGCGGTCGTCGACGGACAGTACGGGTTCGGCCAGACCATCGCGCCTCAGGCCGTCCAGATCGGCATCGACAAGTGCAAGGCGATGGGGCTCTCGGCGGTGGCATTGCGCAATGTGGGCCACATCGGCCGCGTCGGCGACTGGGCGGAGATGGCGGCGGCGGAGGGCCTCGTCTCGGTGCACTTCGTCAACGCGGCTTCGAGCGTGCTGGTGGCGCCCTACGGCGGCGTCGAGCGGCGCTTCTCGACGGCGCCCTATTGCGTCGGCGTGCCGAGGAAAGGCGCCCATCCCCTCGTCCTTGACTTCGCGACGTCGATCGTTGCCGAAGGCAAGGTGCTCAATGCTTCGTTCGGCGGAAAGGCGATCCCGGACGACGCGCTCATCGGGCCGGATGGAACGATGAGCGGCGATCCGCACGCGCTCTATGGCGACTACACGCCATCGGGTCCCAGAAGCTATCGGCAGGGGAAGGGCGCGATCCGCGCCTTCGGCGAGCACAAGGGGTCGGGGCTCGCCTTCATGTGCGAGATCCTCGGCGGCTCGCTCACCGGCACGGGGGCGGCGTCGGAGAGCCGCAAGTGGTCGAACGGAATGCTCTCGTTCTACATCGATCCGGCCCGCGTCGATCCGACGGGATTTTTCCCGGAGGACATGGGGAAGTATGCGGCCTATGTGAAGAGTTCGAAGCCGGTCGAGCCAGGAGGCGAGGTGCTGCTTCCGGGCGAGCCCGAGGCACGCATGCGTGCCGAGCGGCTCGCCAGCGGCGTCCCGCTTCCGGACGACACCTGGGCCGCCATACTCGCGGCGGCGCGCAAGGTCGGCGTCGACGAGCGGCGCATCCAGCAGGCGACGATGTGAGGCGGCGTCGGTCCGCCCGAAACGATGCGAGCGCCACTCCGGGGCGGAGTGGCGCTCGATACCCCTGCCGCTGACCGGGCGGCGGGAGCGGGCCGCGGCGAGACGCGTGGGGAATGCTCGCCGGCGGATTGGGAGAGACTGCGAGGGCTCCTGTCGTTCTTGTTCTTCGCACTCCCAGCGGCATGCGATGGCGCGACGTGAGGGGGTTGCCGTGAACCTGCCTGCTCGTGGGAAGCAGGAGGTTCTCGCCACCGTATCCAGTTGAGCCGAAGAGAGGGGCGAGCTCAACCGGAGCGTTTCGTGCCGTCGAAACACAACCATAGGTAGCGCAACGAGGTTAATACACCCTGAAGAGGTCGAACTCCTCTCCAGTGGAGAGCCAAATTTTTCCAGTTTTTTCTTTTGCGCGACGGGCCGCGGACTTCACTGCCCAAATCAGCCCGCAAGGTCGTCACAGAAGCGTCGCGCAGTCATGCTCCTCTTGACTTGGAAATACAGTCACTTATTAGGTGGCACGCGCTGTGCTTCGACGTTCGTCGTGCAATGGTTTGGACCCGCCGATCCGCCTGCAGGAGCCGCCCGGAATGGTGAAGCTGGACATCAAGACTAAGGGGAAGACGAAGGCCGCGCCCAGCGGCGGAGCAAGTGCCAGCAAGGCACGCAACCCCAAGGATAGCTCGATCGTGCTGCCTGACGACTATCGACCGTCGGAAAAAGAGCCGTTCATGAACGAGAAGCAGCGGCTCTACTTCAAGCGCAAGCTGCTCACCTGGAAGGAAGAGATCATCCGCCAGACGCGCGAGACGATCGAAGGGCTGCACGCGGATTCAGTGCAGCACGCCGATCTCGCGGATCGCGCCACGTCCGAGACGGATCGCGCGCTCGAGCTCAGGGCGCGGGATCGCCAGCGCAAGCTCATCTCGAAGATCGACGAGGCGCTCGCCCGCATCGATACCGGCAGCTACGGCTTCTGCGAGGAGACGGGCGAGCCGATCAGCCTGAAACGGCTCGACGCGCGTCCGATCGCGACCTTGTCGATCGAGGCGCAAGAGCGGCACGAGCGGCGCGAGCGCGTGTTCCGGGAAGACTGAGTCTTGATCATGCGTGGACCGGTCGCGAGACGTCGGGACTGAGCCGCGTGTGCGTCGATCGCTGCGGCTCTACTTGATCTCTATCACGATGCCAGTTCGCGCGAGCGCCTCCGCCGGCGGGCGCGGATCCCCTTCCGTCGCCTGCGCGACAGCCGGCCTGCGCTTCGTGGGAACCGGCGCCCGGCGATCCGGGGGCTTGGCTGCCGGCGGCGACTTCTCGAGCGTATCTGCGCCCGCGCCGCGCGAAAGATAGACCGAGTAATCGCCGAGCACGGTGAAGCGCTGGCGCTCATAATCGTGCGTGATGCCCTCGGCCCAAGGCCCGGCCGTATTGCAGATGGCGATCATCCGTTCGCGGCCTTTCTGCTTGGCGCGAAGCTGGTAGGGAGCCCGCTCGCTCGGCAGGCGCAGCTCCCGCCCGGCGGTGATCCGGTTCGACTGTTCGAACTCGTTCGGGAAGATCACGGTCGCACGGCCGAGCGTATCGAGGTTGATGACGGTCAGGAAGCAGTCGCGCTTCGTGCGCACGGTGAAGGTCGCAAGATCGCCCGGACGATAGACCGTCTTGTCCGAGACGAGCACGAGGCCGATGTCGGCGTCCGCACCACGGCCGTCGCTGGGGAGCGGCTGGGCGGCCTGGCCGGCAAACGGCGCTGGGCGCGCAAGGTCGGCGAGCTCACCGAGTGTGCCGAGATGCATCTCGACCTCGCGCCGCGGGACGGCCCCCTGCTGAAGCCGCAGAATAAGCAAACGGATCTCGGCATCGCGACCTTCGCTCCGCTCGATCAGGCGCTCTGTCGAGACGCCGAGCTCGCCGGCGAGGCGGGCGAGGTTGACGGGGCGCAGATAGAGGCGGGCAAGCCCGTTGATAATCTCGTGGCCGTGCAAGCGGATCGCGGGATCGACACCAGCACGCTTCAGTGCGTCCATCGTCGCCTCGATGTCGATACTGAGCAGCTGGTCGAGCTCCTCTATCTGCGGATGCAGCGCGCGGACGAGGTCCTGGAACTCGGGCGCGAATCGCGTGTCGCCGAGCACATTTGCTCGCACATCGTCTCGGAAGCGGCGCGGCCCGGTATCGTGGCAGGCAAGGCAGGCTGTTCCGGCCGGCATGGCGGCGCTCGGCTGCAGGCCCTTGTGGCGGAGCGCGCCCGGAGGCACCGCGTCGAGCCGCGTTCCGGATGCTTCGGCGACGAAAGTGGCCGGCAGCCCGTTCGGCAGCGAGAGAAGTACGAGATTCAATTCGTGGCGGAACCCGGCGGGCGGCGTGCCGGGTGTCGGCAAGTCGAGGAGACGCGGCTTGGCGCCGACGGGGACCTCGTAGCTCAGCCAATGAGCGCCACCCGAGGCGGCGAAGCGCTCGAGCAGCCGCTCCGACGTCATCACACTCGAGGCGACGACGCCGCCGCGCTTCACAAGTCGCTTCTCGATCGCCTCGGCGGGATCGATCTTGGCGACCTTCCAGAGCTCGGGCGTCTGGGTCGGCAGGCCGAGCAGGTCGTAGTAGAGGGGCGCGCGGCCGGCGGCATAGGCGAGCCAATCGGCGCGCACGACAGGGAGGCCCGTGCCCGTCAGCTCCGCGGCGCTGCGCGAGGCGCGGCTTTCGGGCATGAAGCCATAGGGGTAGGCATAGAGGATCATGTCCCAGTGGGCCGGTACCCAGCCGAGATCTTCGAGCGAGACCTGAAGAAGGGTGCCTGAGGGGCCGATCGGCGTCACGGCGATTGGCGTGCTTTTCCAGGTAAGGCTGTTCAGGAGCTTGGTCACCGCCATGCGCGCCGCGGCGAGCTCGGCCCCCGGCAGGCAGTCATTGTGGAGGTTGGCGATCGAAAGGAAGCGCAGTGATTTCGCTCCTGGGCCAGCCTTCGCGGCCGCCGCGGCAATGGCCTCGGCAACGTCGCCGGCGAGCACGGGACT
>DAORNH010000161.1:8159-10067 GCA_035440865.1 Hyphomicrobiaceae bacterium
CCCAGGCCCGGACGTGGTCGATCTCCTCGCCAGTCGGCGGCTCGCGATTGACCCCCTCGTGGAAGATGTCGAACGGCATCTCCCGGCGCATCATGTAGTCGACGAGCTTCGAGCCGTCGGGGTTGCCGGGCTGGACGACTGCGCCCAGGCGCGCAAGCTCGTCGAGCCTGAGGATGTTGCCGAGGCCGCCCGACGGGCTCGGGCGACTGAGGCGCCCCGTCTGATGGCAACTCGCGCAGTGCTTCTCGAGAACGGCGAAGGCCTTGGCGGCGGCATGGTCACTCGGGGCAGCGATCGGCGCATCAGCGACCGGGCGTGGCAGGGCTGGCGTGTCCTGCGCGGGGCTTTCGAGGCTCTGGGCGATAATCGTGGCGAGTGCCAGTACGGCCCCGAGGAGCGCGGTCAGCCTGCGGTGCATCGGTACGCGGATCACGGCGGGCTGGTCCCTTGCACTGTCTCAAACACACATCGCGGGCGCCGGGCGAGGCCGGTCCTCGACGGACCGGCGCCGCCCCGCGCGATCAGAAGATCCGACCGCCGAGCACCTTGATCGTGCCGAATACGAGGATGGTAGCCACGACGAGGCAGACGAGTGCCTTGCCGATCGAGCCGAACTCGGCCTCCTGCTGGTCCTCGTAGTCCGCCTTGGGCTTCCTCCCGGTCAGCATCGGCTTGATCAGGTTCTCCGGCTTCCAGAACAGATAGACGATGTTGGCCGTGATGTGCAGGCCCGCCATGATGATGATGAGATCGAAGATGCGAATGTGCCACGTCGTGAGCAGCGTCGTCACCTCGGACGAGACCTTCGAGGAAAGCGGCCCGCCGACGAAGGCGTCCGCCCCCTCGTAGGAAAAGAGGCCAATAGTCGCCTGGAAGCCGACGACCGCGAGGAGGGCCAGCACCATGGTGCCGCCAAGCGGGTTGTGGCCGAGGAAATGGCGGGGCTTGCGCGTCGCGAAGTCGAGGCCGTAGCGCACGGCCGTCACGGGTCCGGAAACGAAGCTCGAAAAGCGGGCCGTGGAGCCGCCGACGAAGCCCCAGATGATCCGATAGACGATGAGGACGAGGATCGCATAGCCGTTCCAGGTGTGCCAGACGAGGTTGGTATCGCCGTACTTGCGGCTGACCCAGGCCATGACGATCAGGGTGACGAGCGTCCAGTGGAAGAGCCGCGTCGGCACGTCCCAGGTCCGCACGGTGGAGCGATCGTCGGACGCGCCGCCCGGCTTCGCACTGGTCTCCATGGTGGTCTCCTTGACTGCCGCTGGCGGAAATTCGCATGGCGCGCGTTCGGCTTCAACCGAGGCGGCGTTGACGGCAGGGGAGTTCGTGCGCCAACATCGCGCCGTTGAGAGAGGGACATTGCGATGCGTCCAATCGCCCGAGTACTTGCTGCCGTGCTGGTCGCGCTGCTCGTTGCCGCGCCCGCCCACGCGCAGGGAAAGCGCGTCGCCCTGGTGATCGGCAATTCGGCCTACGCGGTTGGGCCCCTCGCCAATCCGGGGAACGATGCCGACGCCATCGCCACGGCGTTAAAAGCACTCGATTTCGACGTGACCTTGCAGAAGAACCTCGGCCGCGAGCCGATGCGAGCGGCACTCGGCGCCTTCGGGCGCAACGTGCCGGGGAGCGACATGGCGGTCGTGTTCTACGCCGGCCACGGCACCGAGATCGCGGGGCGCAACTACTTGATCCCGACCGACGCGCGCCTCGCGCGTGCCGGCGACGTCGACCTCGAGACGATCGCGCTCGACACGGTGCTCGCCCAGCTCGATGGCGCCAAGCTGCTGAAGCTCGTGATCCTGGATGCCTGCCGCAACAACATCTTCCCGCTCTCGGGCGCCAAACGCACGCTCTCGCGCGGCCTCGCCCGCGTCGAGCCGGAGGACAACACCCTCGTCGTCTACG
>DAORNH010000162.1:0-3634 GCA_035440865.1 Hyphomicrobiaceae bacterium
CGTTGGTCGCGGCGATTTCCGCCAGAACCGCCTCTGGGTTGCGACCCTGCCGGGCGATCACCTCCGCCAGCGTCATGGTGCCCGACCGCATGAGCTCAGCCGATCTGCGCCCATCTGGCACAGGCGCCACCTTCGCCGCGGCAAGGCTCACGACCCAATCCTTCATGGCACGGCTCCAAGGCTACTGCGTCAATACTGCCGCTTCGGATCAACGATGTTCTCGAGTGGATGCCCGGACGCCTCCGCGTCCGCCTGCCGCAGGAAATAGCGCACGATCGAGTAGGGCTCGCTCTCGGCCGCGTTGTGCGGCGTGATCACGACGCGCGGATTCTCCCAGAGCGGGCTCGACGTCGGCAAGGGCTCCGTCTCGAACACGTCGAGGGAGGCCGCATAGAGCCGGCCGCTCGCCAGCGCCGCCATGATGTCGCCCTCGACCTGGAGCCCGCCGCGGCCCGCATTGATGATCGCCGGCCCCGGCATGCGAGCGTGCCGGCCATTGATCGAGAGGCCGTCGAGCAGCCGCTTGCCGATCACGCCGCGCGTATCGGGAGTCAGCGGCAGCGTGCACACGAGAATGTCGGTCTCGGCGAGGAACGGTGCGAAGCCCTTGTCGCCGGCAAAGCACTCGACCCCCGCGATATGCCGCTCGTTGCGGCTCCAGCCGCGCAGCTTGAAGCCGAGCGTTGAGAGCGGCGGCACGGCCGCCGCACCCATTACGCCTAGGCCCATGAGGCCGACTCGGACGTCGCCGGGCGAGGGCTCCGGCAGGTATTTCCAGACCCGCGCGCGCTGCTGCTCCTGGAACTCGCACATGCGGCGGTGATGCCAGAGCACATGCAGCGTAACGTACTGCACCATGCGGCGCGTCAGATCCGGATCGACGTAGCGCACGATCGGCACACCCTTCGGCAGGTCGGGATCCTTGAAGAGATGATCCACACCAGCGCCGACGGATACGATGAGCTTCAGGTTCGGCAGCTGTGCAAGAGCCCCCGGCGGCGGCCCCCAGGCGAGCGCATGCGTGATCTCGCTGAGATTTCCGGCGTTCGGCCACAGACGCAGGTCTGCGCCCGGGCGAAGCTCGCCGAGTACTCGCGCGAACTCGCCCGCGCGCTGCGAGCCGATGATGAGTAGTGCCATGCTGCTCTCCCGCCGCGAAGCCGCCTCCGCAGCCAACTCCCAATCGCGGCCCTTCACCCCGTCTCATCGCACAACTAAAGGCGTGTGCGCCAGCCTTGCAAATGCCCTCGGAAAGCTCTTGAATACGGTTGCCCCGATCGTCCGCTGTCACCGTCAGTTCCCGGGCGACAGTGCGGAGGCCGGCGGCTCAGAGCTATCCGTCCAGCGCCAATCTTCGCCGCACGCGAGCCCACCAGACGAGTTCGAGTGCGGCACTGCCGGCCACCCCGACGGGCAGCCGACACGCGAGATCGAAATAACCAGGAGGTTCCGCCCGATGCCGCAAGTGAAACTCGAAGTGAACGGGAAGGCCGTCACTGCCGACGTCGATGCCTCGACGCTGCTCGTCGATCTCATCCGCAAGAACCTCGCGCTCACCGGCACGCACGTCGGCTGCGACACCAGCCAGTGCGGCGCATGCGTCGTCCTCGTCAACGGCAATTCCGTGAAAAGCTGCACGATGCTCGCGGCACAGGCGAACGGCGCCAAGGTGACGACAATCGAGGGCCTCGCCAAGGGCGACACGCTGCATCCCGTCCAGGCGGCCTTCCGCGAGGCGCACGGCCTGCAGTGCGGCTTCTGCACGCCCGGTATGGTGATGTCGGTCGTCGATCTCCTTGCCAAGAACCCGAAGCCTTCCGAGACCGAGATCCGCAGCTGGCTCAAGGGCAACATCTGCCGCTGCACCGGCTACCACAACATCGTCAAGGCCGTGCAAATTGCCTCCGGTCAGACGCCTGTCAGCTGACGCCTTCCGTGACGACGACCACAATTTCCTCATAGGAGCCCATTCATGACCGGCACCGGCATCGGCGCAGCCGTAAAGCGGCGCGAGGACGCGAAGTTCCTGCGCGGCATCGGCCGCTACACCGACGACTTCACCTTTCCGCGCGAGACGCACGCCTTCATCCTGCGCTCCGACCGCGCGCACGCGAAAATCGACCTCATCGACACCGCGAACGCGGTCTCGGCCGAGGGCGTCGTCGCCGTGTTCACGCATGCCGACCTCGACGCCGACAAGGTGAACGGCCTCCCCTGCGGCTGGCTCGTCACCGGCAAGGGCAACAAGCCCATGGTCGAGCCCAAGCACCCGATCCTCGCCGCCGGCAAGGTGCGCCACGTCGGCGACCCCGTCGTCATGATCGTCGCTGAAACACTCGCCGCCGCGAAAAACGCGGCCGAGAAGGTCATCATCGGCTACACGGACCTTCCCGCCGTCGTCGACATGCGCTCAGCCTTGAAGGGTGGCACCGCCGTCCATGACGAGGCCGCCGACAACCAGTGCTTCGACTGGGAGCTCGGCGACAAGGCCGCGACCGATGCCGCCTTCGCCAGTGCCGCTCATGTGACGAAGCTCGACCTCGTCAACAACCGCCTCATCCCGAACGCCATGGAGCCGCGCGCCGCGATTGGCTCGTTCGACCAGGCGAGCGGCGAACACACGCTCGTGACGACGAGCCAGAACCCGCATGTCATCCGCCTGCTGATGGGCGCCTTCGTGCTCGGCATTCCCGAGCATAAGCTTCGCGTCTATGCGCCCGATGTCGGCGGCGGCTTCGGATCGAAGATCTACCATTACGCCGAGGAAGCTCTCGTCACTTGGGGCTCGAAGAAGATCGGCCGCCCGATCCGCTGGACCGCGGAGCGCACCGAGAGTTTCATGTCGGATGCCCACGGCCGCGATCACATCACCCACGTCGAGCTCGCCTTCGACAAGGACCACAAGATGATCGGCCTCAAGGCCGACACGCTCGCAAACATGGGCGCCTATCTCTCGACCTTCGCGCCCTGCATCCCGACCTGGCTGCACGCGACGCTGCTCGCCGGCCAGTACACGACGCCGGCGATCCACTGCAACGTGCGCGCCGTGTTCACGAATACGGTGCCAGTCGACGCTTACCGCGGCGCCGGCCGCCCCGAGGCGACTTTCCTCCTCGAGCGCATCGTCTCGAAGGCCGCGGCCGAGCTTGGCGTCGACCAGTGCGAGCTGCGCCGTAAGAACTTTATCCAGCCGAGCCAGTTCCCCTACCAGACGCCTGTAGCCCTCGTTTATGACACGGGCGACTACGAGGCGAGCCTCAACAAGGCGATCGAGCTCGCCGACTACAAGGGCTTCGAGGCGCGCCGCGCGGCCGCCAAGGCGAAGGGCAAGCTCCGCGGCATCGGCGTCGCGAGCTACATCGAGGCGTGCGGCATCGCACCCTCGAGCCTCGTCGGCGCCCTCGGCGCCCGTGCCGGCCTCTACGAGGCCGCGACCGTGCGCGTGAACCCGACCGGCTCCATCTCGGTGCTGACGGGCTCGCACAGCCACGGTCAGGGCCACGACACCACGTTCGCCCAGGTCGTCGCCGACAAGCTCGGCGTCTCGATCGACAGCATTGACATCGTGCACGGCGACACCGCCAAGATCCCGTTCGGCATGGGCACCTACGGCTCGCGCTCGATCGCGGTCGGC
>DAORNH010000162.1:3651-9787 GCA_035440865.1 Hyphomicrobiaceae bacterium
CACGGCGATCGTCAACGCGCTCGACAAGGTGATCGAGAAGGGCCGCAAGATCGCTGCCCATCTTCTCGAAGCTGCCGACAGCGACGTCGTCTTCGAGAGCGGCTCGTACAAGGTCAAAGGCACCGACAAGGCCAAGGCCTTCGGCGAGGTAGCACTTGCCGCCTACGTGCCGCACAAGTACCCGATCGACAAGATCGAGCCGGGTCTCGAGGAGACGGCCTTCTACGATCCGAAGAACTTCACGTTCCCGGCCGGCACCTACATCGCCGAGGTCGAGATCGATCCGCGCACGGGTGAGACCCAGATCATCCAGTTCGCCGCCGCCGACGACTTCGGCAACATCATCAACCCGATGATCGTCGAGGGGCAGGTGCACGGTGGACTCGTCCAGGGCATCGGCCAGGCGCTGCACGAGGCCGCGCACTACGACGAGAACGGGCAGCTCAAGACCGGCAGCCTCATGGACTACGTGATGCCGCGCGCCGACGACGTGCCGTTCTTCAAGGTCGCGACCACCTCGACGCCCTGCACGCACAATCCACTCGGCGTGAAGGGCTGCGGCGAGGCCGGCGCTATCGGCTCGCCGCCTGCCATCATCAACGCCATCTGCGACGCGCTCCGCGAGCACGGCGTCGCCCACATCGACATGCCGGCAACGCCCGAGAAGATCTGGCGCGCCGCCAACGCCACCATGAAACAGGCCGCGGAATAAGACCGCGAAGGGAGATCCACCCATGTACGCATTCGACTACAGCCGGCCGACCTCGGTCGCCGATGCGGCCCGCGCCCTCGAGACGTCGCCCGGCGCACGTCTCATGGCAGGCGGCCAGACGCTGATCCCCACCATGAAGCAGCGCCTTGCCCAGCCGCCGACTGTCATCGACCTCGGCGGCGTCGGCGAGCTCAGGGGCATCCACCGCGATGGCCGTGCCCTCGGCATCGGCGCGATGACCACGCACGCCGAGGTCGCCACATCGAAGGACGTGCGCGAGGCGATTCCCGCGCTTGCCTACCTCGCGAGCTGCATCGGCGATCCGGCCGTGCGCCATTCCGGCACGCTCGGCGGCTCGATCGCCAACAACGATCCGGCGGCCGACTATCCGGCCGCGATCCTGGGGCTCGGTGCGACCGTCGTCACTAACAAGCGCACGATCGCATCCGACGTGTACTTCAAGGGCCTGTTCGAGACCTCGCTCGAAGGCCACGAGATCGTGACGGCCGTCGGCTTTGCCGTCCCGAAGCGCGCCGGTTACGCCAAATTCGAGCAGCGCGCCTCACGCTATGCCCTCGTCGGCGTGTTCGTCGCCGAGACGGACGGCGCCTGGCGCGTCGCGGTCACGGGCGCCGGTGCCAAGGGCGTGTTCCGCGCGACCGACATCGAGAAGGCGCTCGCCTCGGGCGCCGCTCCCGGCAGCGTGAAGATCGCGTCGGCCGGCCTCATCTCGGACCTGCACGGCAGTGCCGAATACCGCGCTGCCCTCATCCCGGTCATGGCCGAGCGGGCGCTTGCCGCTGCGAAGTAAGCCGGTCGTAGCATTTCGGCGGCCCGGCCATGCGCCGGGCCGTTTCGCGTCGCGAGCGGTGCTTTCGCCCCGCGACCCAGTTGGTGGGACCCCCTCCAAACCACCCGTCTTTTGGCCTGCAGACAAGACGCGGCAGGGTTCGGGCCGCCCCGCGCGCGGCAGAGGGCAAGTCGCCGCGCGAACTCACCCTCTCAGACCACGTGGAGCCATCATGCCGAACTCGCTCCTCCCAACCACTGTCGTCGGCAGCTACCCGCAGCCGGAATGGCTCATCGACCGCACCGCGCTCGCGAAGTACGTGCCGCGCACGCGCGCGAAGTCGCTGTGGCGCATCCCAGAGCCGTACCTCGCCGAGGCGCAGGACGATGCAACGCTTCTCGCCATCCGCGACATGGAGCGCGTCGGCCTCGACGTGATCACCGACGGCGAGATGCGACGCGAGAGTTACTCCAACCACTTCGCGACCGCGCTCGAGGGTATCGACAACGAGAGCCCTGGCTTCGTCATCGCACGCTCAGGCCGCACCCCCGTCCCGCGCGTCGTTGGCCCGGTCCGTCGCGCGCGCCCGGTCGAGGTCCGCGATATGGAGTTCCTGCGCCGCAATACCGACCGAACGACAAAGATGACGCTGCCCGGCCCATTCACAATGGCGCAGCAGGCTCAGGACGAGCACTATCGCGACCCCGAGGCGCTCGCCATGGCCCTGGCCGAGGCCGTCAACGCCGAGGCGCACGATCTCGTCCGCGCCGGCGCGGACGTGATCCAACTCGACGAGCCCTGGGTGCGCAATGATCCCGCCGCCGCCCGCCGCTTTGCCGTGAAGGCGATCGACCGCGCGCTCACCGGCATCAGTGTGCCGACGGTCGTCCACATCTGCTTCGGCTACGGCATGGTGGTGCCAGGCGAATCCAAGCCCAACGCCTACGCCTTCCTGGAGGAGCTCGCGGCAAGCTCTGCCGGCACGATCTCGATCGAAGCCGCACAACCGAATCTCGACCTCACGGTGCTCGCCGCGCTCGCTCCGAAATCCGTGATGGTCGGCGTGCTCAGCCTGGCCGATCCGACCATCGAGACACCCGAGATCGTCGCCGCGCGCATTCGCGCAGGGCTTGCGCACATCCCCGCCGAGCGCCTAGTCCCCGCGCCCGACTGCGGTATGAAGTATCTCGCCCGCGCCGTTGCTGTCGGCAAGCTCGACGCCCTCGTCAAGGGCGCCGCCATCGTCCGCCGCGAACTTGAGGGCTAAGCCCTGCTCCCCGATCCCAGCGAGCCGCGCATTGCTGCCGACCGGCAACGGGCGAGCCTCGACGCTTGAGCCGCGCCACCGTGCGGGGCAGGATGCTGTCGCCCAACCGGCCCGGCACGGCCACCGAACCAGAGGACACGCCATGACCATCGGCTCCGACCTCATCGCCAAGGCGATGAAGCAGCAGGGCGTCACCGACTTCTTCTACATCATGGGCGCGCCGATGATGGCGGTCGAGACGGCCGCGATGAAGCTCGGGCTCCGCGGCATCGATGTGCGCCACGAGCAGGCGGGCGCCATGGCCGCGCAAGCCTATGCCCGCCTCACCAACAAGCCGGGCTTCTGCATGGCGGCCTCGGGCCCCGGCGTGACAAACCTCCTGACCGGCACCGCGCACGCCTTCGCCGACTGCACGCCGGTGATCGCGCTCGGCGGCTCGGCGCCCATTGCGACGACGAACCGCGGCGCCTTCCAGGACATCGACCAGCTCGCAATGTTCCGCTCCTCGACCAAATGGTCCGACCGCGTCGTGCATGCCCGGCGCCTCCCCGAGTACATCAACCTCGCCATCCGCCAGGCGATGACGGGGAAGCCCGGGCCCGTCTACCTCGACCTCCCGGGCGACGTGCTCTACGCCGAGGTCGACGAGAGCAAGGTCGAGTGGCCTGAGCCCTACGACCACGCGCGCCGCAGCCGTCCCGCAGGCTCCCCCGAGGACATCAAGCGCATCGTCGAGCTGCTCGCCGCGGCGAAGCAGCCCGTGATCGTCACCGGCACAGGCATCATCTGGTCGGAGGCACAGAAGGAGCTCGCGGCTTTCGTCGATGCCGCGGGCGTGCCCTTCTACACGACGCCGCAAGGGCGCGGCGTCATCCCCGAGGATCACCCCTACTGCTACCTGACCGCGCGCTCGACCGCCTTCCGCGACGCCGACCTCATTCTCGTCGTCGGCACACGCATGAACTACGTCATCGGCCATGCCGCGCCGCCACGCTGGAACGCCAGCGCCAAGATCGTCCGCGTCGATATCGACCCGGGCGAGATCGCGGCGAGCCCGCGCCGTCTCGACGTTGCCATCACTGGTGACGCCAAGGCCGTGCTCGCGCAGCTGACCGCCGCCGCCAAGGGTAAGCTCAGCCCCGAAACATTCCGCTCCTGGCGCGAGCGTCTGCGCGGGCAGAACACCTCCAAGACCGCCGAGCAGGAGGCGATACTCGCCAACGCCTCGACGCCGATCCACCCGCTGCGCCTCTGCAAGGAGATCCGCGATTTCATGGATCGCGATTCGATCCTGTGCGTCGACGGCCAGGAGATCCTGAACTTCGGCCGCCAGGCGATCCCGACCTTCACGGGGAGCCGCCTCAATTCCGGCGCCTTCGGCACGATGGGCGTCGGCCTTCCTTTTGGTCTCGGCGCGAAAGTCGCCCGCCCGGAAAGCCAAGTGATCGTGCTGCACGGCGATGGCTCGTTCGGCTTGAACGGCATGGAAATGGACACCCTCGTCCGCCACAAGCTCCCGGTGCTCGTCGTCATCAGCTGCAATGGCGGCTGGACCGCCGACCCCAAGAAGGAGAAGCCCGGCCGCAACCTCGGCTTCACCCGATACGATCGCATGGCCGAGGCCTTCGGCTGCCACGGCGAATGGGTCGAGAAGCCGGACGACATCCGCCCTGCCCTTGAGCGCGCCATGAAAGCGATCAAGTCTGGCAAGCCCGCGCTCGTCAATGTGAAGACCGACGATCAGGCCCGCGCGGTGACGGCGCCGTTCGCCATTTACAATACCTGATGCGTTAACAGCCAATCCCGACCGATCGGCACGCCTGACGCACGCTGGCATGAACCTTGCGCCGTCCGCGCGAGGTTCAACGCCAGAGTGCTTCTCGCCCATGCGTCGCTTCATTTTTGCCGTTCTCATTCTCGCGTGTGCGCTTGCCACGCCGCCCCTGCTCAGCACGAAGGGGAGACTCCAAGCCGGCCGCAACGCCGAGCTTCCCACGCGCACGACGACGCTCGAGCTCGTCGTCGTCGAGGTCGACCAGTGCCGCCACTGCGCCCATTTCCGCGAGGCGATCGCTCCGGGCTACCGCAAGACCTGGCTCGAGAAGCGCGCGCCGCTGCGCTTCGTCGAGGCCGCAGCCTTCATGGCGACCAGCACGGGCCTCCGCCAGCCGATCGACACCGTGCCGACCGCAATCCTGATGGCCGACGGCGTCGAGGTCGATCGCGTGACCGGCCTTCTCGACCCAGAGATGTTTTACGAGGCCGTCACCTTCATGATCGAGCGCTCCGGCGTGTAGCTCATCCGCTCCGCGTCTCGCGCACTGGATCGGCTGAATAGGGCGGCCGGTAGAGCATCAGCGCAATGAATGTGATCGCTGCCGCCATCGTCAGGCCGATCGCCCACGGCAGCATCGCGCCGCCATAGAGGGAGAGCGTCGCGAAGACGAGGATGCTCGAGACGATCTGCGACGAGAAGCCGAAGATCGACGAGGCCATGCCGGCGACGCGCCGGTGCGGATCGATCGTCAGGCTCGCCGAGTTCGACATGACGATCGGGAAGGCGGTGCTGAAGGCGAATATCAGAACGGCGAACAGGATGATGTTGAGACGGTCCAAGGCCGAGAGCAGCGCGATGAGCGCGCCTGCCGCAACGATCGTACCCGCCGCAAAACGTGTCGCTGCCAGCGGCCCGATGCGCGAGATGAGCCGCGTGTTGATTGCCTGACCGACGATGACCGCGAGGCCATTCACGGCAAAGAGCGTCGCAAAGCCGAGCCCCTCGAGTCCGAACGACGACTTGAAGAGTCGTGGCGCGTTCGTAACCAGCGAGAGCACCATGAAGGAGTTGAGCCCCGCGAGCGCGATGAAGAAGCGCGACTGACGATGGCCGAGCACCTCGCGCCCGGCGGCAAGAAGGCTTTTCGGCGCCATGGCGGTCGGGTTCGGATCGCGGTTGGTCTCGGCGAGCCAGAGGCTGCCGCTCGCGAGCAGGAGTGCGCCGAATGCCGCCATTCCGGCGAACACCGCGCGCCAACCGCCGATCTCGATGAGCCCGACGCCGATCAGCGGCGCCAGCACCGGTCCGATTGAGATGATGCCGCTCGCCATTGCCATCGAGCGGGCAAGCTCGCCGCCCTGGTAGCTGTCGCGCAGCACGGCTCGTGCGACCACGATCCCGCAGGCGCTGCCGAGCCCCTGCAGCATGCGCCCGCCGAGCATGACCGTGAGACTCGGCGCGACGAGGCCCGCGATCGCGCCCGCGAAATAGAGCGCGAGACCGGCGAGGATCACGGGGCGACGGCCATACCTGTCCGACATCGGCCCGAATACGAGCTGTCCGAAGGCGGCGGAGAACAGGAACACCGGG
>DAORNH010000162.1:9797-10050 GCA_035440865.1 Hyphomicrobiaceae bacterium
AACTGCACGCGCTCGATCGGCGCGTCGAGGCCGCGTCCGATCGCCCAGAAGGCCGGCAGCGTGATGTCGCAGGAGAACGCGTTCGCGGCGAGCAGCAGGCCGCAGAACGCAATCAGGAAGGTGCGGGTCATGCGGTGTCCTGGTTGCCTCCGGCCGCAATGCAGCAATCGGGCTCGCGCGGCAAGCCCCGCGCCGGCACGGCCCTCATGCCGATCCGTGTGGGACGGTTGCGCTCAGCGCTTCGCGGCAGCCA
>DAORNH010000163.1:0-7306 GCA_035440865.1 Hyphomicrobiaceae bacterium
CCACCTGGTCGGGGTGGATCAGCGTCTTGCCGTCGAAACCGAGCGCCCGGCCGTGCACGCACTCGCGCTTGTAGCCCTCGGCATCCTTGAAGTTGTTGTAGACGCCGTCGAGGACGTCGAGGCCGTAGGCGCGCGCTGCGGTGAGGCAGGCCTGGAGCCAGTACATGGCGGCCGTTCGATCTGCCGTCATCTCGGCGCGCGTGTCCTTGATGAGGTCGTTGGTCCCCATCAGCAGGAGCTTGAGGCGCGAGCCGTCGGCGGCCCCTGCCGCGGCGATCTCCGCCGCCTTCAGGATCGCGACCGGTGTCTCCATCATGCCCCAGAGCTGCATGTCGGCACCCGCCCCGGCTCGTGTCATGGCCTCGGACGCCCGCAGGATCTCGGCTCGCGACTGGACCTTCGGCAGCAGGATCGCCGCCGGCTTCGCCTTCACCACCGCCGCAAGATCGTCGGCTCCCCACGGCGTGTCGAGCCCGTTGATGCGGACCGCCATCTCGCGCGGACCGAAGCCACCGGCCTCAAGGCTCGCGACGATGCGCCCGCGCGCCTCGACCTTGGCCTCGGGCGCCACGGCGTCCTCGAGGTCCAGGATGATCGCATCGGCGTCAATCGAACGCGCCTTCTCGATGGCTCGGGCGTTCGAGCCTGGCATGTAAAGCATGCTGCGGCGCGGGCGGATCTCTGGCATGGGCACCTCTTCTGACAGATACCGGCTTTGAGCGCGTTTCAAGCCTTTGATCAAGCCGGTTGCGGTGTCACACATCGCGCCGCGGGAAGTGCTAGCATTCCGCCATGGCCTTCAAGCTTGCCCTCGATCGTGACCTCGAAGCAGATGCCCGCCGCGCCCTCGAGGCGCAGGTGGAGGTCATCGGCGTGCGGCTCAAGGACGCCGACCCCGATTCCGCCGTGCATGAGGCGCGCAAGGGGATCAAGCGCATGCGGTCGCTGCTGCGCCTGATTGACAGCGGGTTAAGCCCGAAGACTTTCGAAAGCCTGAACGGGCTCCTGCGTGACATCGCGCGCGGCCTAGCGGCGGCGCGTGACGAGGCAGCCCTGCGCGCGGCCTCAGCCGATCTCACCGCGGCCAACGAGGGTCAAACGAAGCTCGTCGCCGATCTCGAGCGCATCGCGGCGGCACTGTCGACGAGCCGAGCCTCGGGCGATCTCGCAGCGGAGCGGCGCGCCGCCAGGCGGGGCCTCGCGGCGGTTAAGCGCCGTCTGGCGAAGCTCTCTGTTGCGGGTGACCGGATCGTTGTCCTCTCCGACGGTCTCTCCGCCACATACCGGCGTGGGCGCAAGGCCTTGAAGGTTGCAAGGGCGAGTGGCAACGACGACGACTATCATGAGTTGCGCAAGCACGTACAGGCGCACTGGCGGCAAATGAAGCTCGTCATCGAGGCCTGGCCCGAGGAATTTGCTGCCCGCCTCGCGACCGCACAAGTCCTCTCCGCCAATCTCGGCCTCGATCATGACCTGAGCCTGCTCGTCCAGTACATTGCGGCCGACGCCAAGTCGGATTTGAGCGTCAGCGCGGCCGAGCGTGTGACCTCGGCATGCCGGGCCCGCCAAATGGTGCTGAGAACCACTGCCGCGCGGGCGCTCGTCCACCTCTACTGCGAGCGCACATCGGCATTTCGCGCCCGCATGCACGCCTATCTTGCCGCACACGACCTGACAGGCCTCGACGATGCCGCGCCCCCCATCGACTAACGCAACAACGACCGAGCCAGGCAAGCTGAACCTCATCACCGACGTGCCGGGCATCCTCGTCGGCCATGCAGCGGACACGCGCGCAGCGAGCGGGGTCACCGCGATCCTCTTCGGCACGCCCGACCGGACGGCGACCGTCGCCGCCGTCACCCGCGGGGGCGCGCCCGGTACTCGCGATACGACCTTGCTCGAGCCGGAAATGACCGTCGCCGGCATTCATGCGGTTGTCCTTTCGGGCGGCTCGCTGTTCGGCCTCGACGCAGCCGGCGGCGTGGTCAGCCACCTGCGCAAGGCGGGCATCGGCCTCCGGATCGGCGGTGCCGTGGTGCCGATCGCCTCTCAGGCCATCTGCTTCGATCTGCTCAACGGCGGCGACAAGGACTGGGGACGTGTGCCGCCCTACTGGGAGCTCGGCTGGCAGGCGGCCTCCAGCGCCCGCGGCGGGTCATTCGCACTCGGCACCGTCGGCGGAGGCTACGGCGCGACGACCGCAACGCTCAAAGGCGGCCTAGGCTCGGCGAGCATCACGACGGCGAGCGGCTACACCGTAGGCGCGCTGGCCATTGTCAATGCTGTCGGAAGCGCGACGATCGGCGATGGCCCGCACTTCTGGGCGGCACCTTTAGAGCAGGACGGCGAATTCGGCGGCCGCGGCATGCCGCACGCATTTTCCGGCAGTGATCTCGCGCCACGCCTGAAGGGCGGAGCGCCGCCGTCGACGACCATCGCACTTGTCGCGACGGATGCGCGCCTCAGCAAGGCGGAGGCAAAGCGCATCGCCATCATGGCCGACGACGGTCTCGCGCGCGCACTCCGCCCTGCCCACGCTCCCATGGACGGCGATACGGTGTTTGCTGCAGCAACCGGGCTGCGCATCCTCGATCAACCTGCCGTCCATCTGACCGAGATCGGCATGGCCGCCGGCGACTGCCTCGCCCGCGCCATCGCGCGTGGGGTCTACGAGGCGACTGCACTCCCATTCGCGGGAGCGCTCCCCACGTGGCGGGAGAAATTCGGGACGACCAACTGAGGCATGATCCCGCACATCGGTCCTCGCCGACTGTGGTGCCGGACCGATATCCGGCGATCGCATGGCGCAGCACGACCGGGTGACGGCCCCACAGGCTCGCGTCGCGCCGCTTCCATTGAGTGAGGATTTGACTGTGCAGCGTCCTGTCGATCCAAAGTCGTCCTGCGCCCCGCTCGAATCTCGCCCGATGAGGGAGTTCAGGGAAGCGCAACGCTCGGCTGACGGTTAAGCGATCCCCGTCAGACCCGCGCCCCACGCCAGCCGCTCGTGGCGCACTGGTGCGAGCACGCGCGATCGGCTAGACCTCGGCCCGATCGATCCAGACGACGAGGACCGCATGTCGCCCGCAGCACGCAAGCCGTTCAAGCGGCTCCTTCTGAAGCTTTCGGGTGAAGCCCTGATGGGCAAGAGCGGCTATGGCATCGATACCGCCGTCGTCGCCCGCCTCGCTGCCGACGTGAAGGAGGTGCAGGCCACGGGGCGCGAGATCGCCATCGTCGTCGGCGGCGGCAACATCTTCCGCGGCCTCGCCGCCGCGACCAAGGGCATGGACCGGGCCACCGCCGACTACATGGGCATGCTCGGCACCGTCATGAACTCGCTGGCCTTCCAAGGCGCCCTCGAAGGGATCGGCGTCCCCTCCCGCGTGCTCTCGGCGATCCCCATGCCGACGGTCTGCGAAGCCTATGTCCGCCCTAAGGCGCTGCATCACATGGCCGCCGGCCGCATCGTGATCTTCGCTGCCGGCACGGGCAACCCCTTCTTCACGACGGATACGGCCGCGGCCTTGCGGGCGATCGAGATGGGCTGCGATGTCCTCGCCAAGGCGACGCAGGTCGACGGTGTCTACTCCGCCGACCCGAAGAAGGACCCGAGCGCCACACGCTTTGATCAACTCACCTACACGGAGGTGCTCGGCCGCAACCTCCAGGTCATGGACGGCGCCGCGATCGCCCTTGCCCGTGACAATCGACTTCCGGTAATTGTGTTCTCGATCAACGAGCCGGGAAACCTGATGCGGGTGCTCGAGGGCAAGGCACGCTCGACACTTGTCACCGAGGATCCGAAGGCGTGACGGACAGCGCCTGAAGCGAGACGACCTCGCGTCTGGCGTCAGTGGCGCACGACAGCTCAGCATGTTCATGGAGGCAGCCATGGCCGCGGCGACATTCGACATCAAGGACCTCGAGAAGCGCATGCGGGGGCCCCTCGACAACCTGAAGCGCGAGTTTTCGGGGCTGCGCACGGGCCGCGCCTCGGCAGCACTCCTCGAGCCGGTACGCGTCAACGTCTACGGTCAGAAAATGCCGCTCAACCAGGTGGCGACCGTCTCGACACCCGATGCCCGCACGATCTCGGTGCAGGTGTGGGACCGCACCAACATCACGCCGGTCGAGAAGGCCATTCGTGAGGCGAACCTCGGCATCAACCCCGTGGTCGACGGCACGCTCATCCGGCTCCCCATTCCGCCACTCACGGGCGACCGGCGCGCCGACCTCGTCAAACAGGCTCACAAATATGCCGAGGCGGCGCGGATCGGCGTCCGCAACGTCAGGCGCGAGGGCATGGAGCTTCTCAAGAAACTCGAGAAGGACCACAAGATCACCGAGGACGATCACCGCAAGAACCAGACGAAGGTTCAGGAACTGACGGACAAGCTCATCAAGGAGATCGACCAGGGGCTCACCACCAAAGAGGCCGAGATCAAAACGGTCTGAAGGGGTTTTGACACTCTCCCCGGTGAGGCGCGCAGACGTGACACAGCGACCGATGGCATCCGGCGGTACGGTGGCCTCCACCGCGAGGAGTGAGGCGGCCACCGCCGCAGTCAGTGAGCCGGCAATCGGCGCCGATCCGCGTCACGTCGCGATCATCATGGACGGCAATGGCCGCTGGGCGAAGCTGCGCGGCCTGCCACGGGCGGAAGGTCATCGCCGCGGCGTCGAAGCGGTGCGGCGCGTAGTGCGGGCGGCGATCGAGCTGAAAATCCCGTTCCTGACGATCTACAGCTTCTCGTCGGAGAACTGGTCACGCCCCGCCGCCGAGGTCGACGACCTGATGGGACTCATGAAGCGGTTCATCCGGCAAGACCTTGTCGATCTCCACCAGAACGGCGTACGCCTCCGCGTCATCGGCGAGCGCGATCGGGTCGATCCCGATCTGCTCCACCTATTCGACGAGGCAGTCGAGCTCACCTCGACGAACACCAAGCTGCAGCTCGTCGTCGCCTTCAACTATGGGGCGCGGACCGAGATCGCGCGCGCAGCCAAGCGACTCGCCGAGCGCGCCAGAGCAGGCACGCTCGATCCGGCGAGCATCACGGCAGAATTGCTGTCACACGAACTCGACACGCGCGACATACCGGACCCCGATCTCCTGATCCGCACCAGTGGCGAGGTCCGGCTCTCAAATTTCCTGCTCTGGCAGGCCGCCTACAGCGAGTTGATATTCGTCGACACCTTCTGGCCGGACTTCGACCGTGCGGAGTTGGAGAGCGCCGTTGCGACCTACCGCCAACGTCAGCGCCGGTTCGGCGGCGTGTGACACGCCGCGCTGCAAAGACCAGCGCCCTTTGGCAACTGGCCACCTGCTGTCTCTCACGACGCCAACGAGCGTCGATGAGCCGGCCCCTACTTCCGCCCGAGCAGGCTCATGACGACCAGGATCGCGCCAACCACGATTGCGCCTATCTGCGCCCAGCCCTGATAGGCGCCGAAGATGCTCATCAACTTGAACTGCATGCCCATCATCGGTAGGACATAGGAGCCGGCGCCCAGGATGAGCAGAAGGATTCCAATGCCAAGCATGAGCGTCCCCTATCGTTGCCTGCGATGATTCGCGGCGCCAGCATGCGGGCTCGACCGATCACCGGTCAACTGGGTTGCATCGGCGCTGCGAAAGGGACCCCTGCCGAGGCGCTACCGACGGGTCTCCGCCAATGCCGCACGCGTAAGGTCGCTGAGGCGCTGACGCTGGCCACCATGCCCGTCGAAATTCTCGGGCGCGAGCCACGTCTCATAGGCGGTCCGCAGTGCCGGCCATTCCTCGGCGATCATGGCGAACCACGTCGTATCCCGGGTTCGGCCCCGTACGATGGTTGAACGCCGGAACAGTCCCTCGTAGGTGAACCCGAAGCGCTCGGCCGACTGGCGCGAGGGCCCGTTCAGCGCATTGCATTTCCATTCGTAGCGCCAGTAGCCGAGCGTGTCGAAGGCATAGCGTGCGAACAGGAAGTTGGCCTCGGTCGTCACCGGTGACCTCGCGATGGCCGGCCCCCAATAGATGTCGCCGATCTCGATGCTCCGGTTCGCGGGATCAATCCGCATCAGGGACTGCCGGCCGGCGACCGCACCCGAGCGCTTGTCGACCACGGCGAAGTAGAGCCGGTCCACGGCCGTGGCCGAGCTTGCGACCCAGGCGTCGAAGTCGGCACGTGTGGCTGGAGCCGCTACAGGAAGATATTGGAAGCGCGCGACCGCGTCCGGCGGCGTCGAGGCGAGGAACAGCTCGTCGGCATGGCGATCCGCCTCGAGCGGCTCGAGGCGGCAATAGCGTCCGTCGAGCACGACACGCTCAGGGCGGCGCGCCGGTCCACCTGGCGTAACGCGGGGCCCGATCGGCAGCCCAGTCTCGGGATCGGGCTCACGGGGGGTCTGCGCGTCGTGGAGATATGTCGGCATCGGGGCTCGCTCTCGCGTTCATGAAGCCAGCCCCTATACCATCACCGGCGTCCGCTCGCTGCCGACATCACACAGACGCACGACCCTTCGTATCAAAGGCCTATCACTCCGCCGCATCCATCATCGGGGGAGCCGCGGCGCTCGCGTCATCGAGCATGCCGAGCGCGTGCAGGTAGGTATCGAGAACAGCCTCCTCCTCGAGCCGGTCCGTCTTGCTCTTCTTGCGGAGCCGGATCACCTGGCGGAGGACCTTCACGTCGAAGCCGAGCGCCTTGGCCTCGGCGAACTTGTCGCGGACATCGCCGGCGATGTTCTTCTTCTCTTCCTCGAGCCGCTCGATCTGCTCGACGAGCTGGCGCAGCTGCCCCTGCGCGGAAGCCTGCAATGACGACATGTCACCTCACCCCACTTTGAACGCTTCGGACCATCGCGGCGTTCGGCCGCCAGCATCGGACGCTAGGGGGCCATCTCCCCGGCATCAAGGCGTGCAGCGCCCTCATCCAAAGCTTTCTCAGCGTCCCTCGGCGAGTGCGGCTCTCGGTGTGCCCGAAACGCTCAAGCGGCGCCCTTGGCCGACAGCGCTGGCAGCCGCTTGATGGCGGAGATCGTGCTCCCGGCCCTGGCGATGCGGGTGACGGCGTCCGTCAGCGGCTCGGATACCGCGCTCATGTGATGCGCGTTGGCGTGCAGCAGCATCATGCCGTCGGTCATCACCGCAACATGGCCGGGCCAGAACACGAGATCGCCGCGCTTTAGGCCGTCGAGATCGGCCGGGATGAGTACATTCTCGCCGAGTGCCGCCTGCTGCATGTCGCTGTCGCGCGGCGCCTTCAGCCCCGCCGCCTCGAGTGCGAGCTGCACGAGACCTGAACAGTCGACGCCAATC
>DAORNH010000163.1:7316-10018 GCA_035440865.1 Hyphomicrobiaceae bacterium
GTACGCCCGCCCCACAGGTAGGGTGTCCCGGCAAACCGCTCGGCGATGTCGACAAAGTCGGATGCATGACGATGGCTTTCGGCGACGTGCCGCGCGATCACGTATCCGCCGGACGCGAGCGCCAGGAACTTCTCGCCCGCCTCCGAAACCGAGAGTTCCGAGTTGAGCGAGAGATGCATGAGCGGCGGCGACTTGATGTCCGGCTCGGAATAGAGAAATGTGCCGAGCGCCTTCACACGGTGCCCCGTCTCGCGCGTGCTGCGCGTCAGAGCATCGGCCGGCACGTAACCCACATAGCGGTCCCGCGCCAGCTGCACCCAGGCCCAACCCCCCTGCTCCTCGAAGACGGTCACGCGCTCGCCGAACAGGGCCTCCGTCAGCAGCCCCTCGCCTGAGGTTGGTGCCGCGCGAACCGCGACCGAGCCGCGGACCACCTGCGCCTCGGCGCCGGTGGTGAACCGCTCCGCCTCGACCATTCCGGCAAGCTCCGCCGCCGCAAGGTCTGCCCGATAGGCGTTGACGCGCCTGTCGAGACGATGTGAGCCACCTGCCGCCATGCCGACCCCGCGCGCCGCTGCGGCGCCTGTTGCCGCTCCTGGCTGATGCTTACGCCGAAAGCAACTCAGACGGTGCGCCCGTGTGTGCGCTTCAGCCATTCGAACACGGCGCGCGCACCCTGCGGCTCGCCGCCCTTCGGGCCGATCGGTTTGGCTGCCGGCCGCCAACCGTAGATGTCGAAATGGGCGAAGCGCTTCGCACGTTTGACGAACCGCTTCAGAAACATGGCGCCGACGATCGAGCCTGCAAACCCGCCCTCCGCTACATTATTCATGTCGGCAACAGGGCTGTCGAGCCAGCTCTCGTAGGGCGTCGTCATGGGCAGTCGCCACATCGGATCGCCGACGGCCTCTCCTGCTGCCGCCAGCGCCGTGGCCGTCGCGTCGTCATCGCAGAAGACCGGTGGCAGGTCGGGCCCGAGGGCGACGCGGGCAGCGCCAGTCAGAGTGGCGAACGTCATGAGCACGTCGGGCGTATCCTCGTCGGCGAGCGCCAGCGCGTCGGCGAGCACGAGCCGGCCTTCCGCATCCGTATTGCCGATCTCGACCGTGCGGCCGCCACGGCTCTTGAGCACATCGCCGGGACGGAACGCATTGCCGGCGACGGAGTTCTCGGCGGCGGCAATGACGATGCGCAGACGTACATCCAGCCGTCGCGCCATGATCATATGAGCAAGCGCCAGCACGGACGCGGCCCCACCCATGTCCTTCTTCATGAGCAGCATGCTGGCCGACGGCTTGATGTCGAGGCCGCCGGTGTCGAAGCAGATGCCCTTCCCGACGAGCGTGACACGCGGCGCGTCGGCCCGCCCCCAGGTGAGCTCGATCAGCCGCGGCGCGCGCGGACTAGCCCGGCCGACCGTGTGAATCAGTGGAAAATTGCGCGCGAGAAGGTCGTCGCCGATGATGACGGAGGCTTGGGCATCGTGGCGGCGGGCCAGGTCGCGTGCCGCCGCTTCGAGCTCCGCCGGACCCATGTCATTGGCCGGCGTATTGATGAGATCGCGCCCGATCCACACGGCCTCTATCGCGCTCAGCACGTTCTCGCGGTTGACGCCGCGCGGCGTCTTGAGCACAGCCAGCGGGTCTGCCTCAGCCGACTTGTAGCGGCGGAAGCGATAAGCCCCGAGGCCATAGGCCGTCGCGGCAAGCTCGGCATCGGCACCGAGGTCGGTCTCAAGATGGTAGCCGCCAGGCGGCAGCAGCGTCGGCAGCAGGCCGGCGAGCAGCGCGATCGGCTCGCCCTTCCCCGCCTGCGGCGGGCCGATGCCGAGCACTGCCCCGGCGATGCCGCCTTCAGGCGATGGCAGCAGCAGGAAGCGCCGCGCCGTCCCCTTGAAGCCATGCGACTTGAGCCACGCCCTCTGCTCGCCGCTCAAAGCCGGAAGCACGTCGCCCTCCCGGCCTTCCCGTACGAGCCAGATGGGGCGGGTCTGGCGCTTCGTGGCGCCATCGATGATGATATCGGCCGGGCTCTGCGGCCAAGACTTCTCTCGTGTCGTCATGAGCTCGATGCTACACGGGTTGAGCCGGGGTCAACCGGCGGTCGCAGGCAGTCGTTAACATTCACCATGGGTGCCGACGGCACAACCGCGGCGATCGGTCCAAACGGAGATATCAACGGTCATGGTGGCTCAGCAGTATCGGCTTGTGATCGGCTCCAAGAACTGGTCGTCCTGGAGTCTCAGGCCCTGGATCGCCCTCAAGCGCTTCTCGATCCCCTTCGATGAGACCAACATCGATCTGAGGGCCGCCGACCGCAGCCAGCAGATCGCGGCGAGTTCACCCTCCGCCAAGGTGCCGGTGCTGCTCATCGATGGCGAGCCGGTCTGGGAGAGCCTCGCCATTCTGGAGACGCTCGCCGACCGCCACCCAGAGCATGCCTTCTGGCCGAAAGCGGCACCAGCCCGTGCTATGGCGCGTGCCGTCGCCAACGAGATGCACGCGGGCTTTGCCGATCTCCGCCAGCATTGCCCGATGGATTTCCTCGGCCGCGCCCCCATGGCGAGCCTCCCGGACCCCGTCGCCGCCAACGTCCGCCGCATCGTCAAGGTCTGGGGCGAGGCCCGCGTCAGGCATGGCGCCGGCGGACCGTTCCTGTTCGGCGCGTTCTCGATCGCGGATGCCATGTATGCCCCGGTCGTC
>DAORNH010000164.1:0-7172 GCA_035440865.1 Hyphomicrobiaceae bacterium
CACATTCTCTCGGAGCGCAATCCCGTCACGGAGATTTCCTCGATTCGGCTCGGCAAGCGGGCGGGGCGGGCGCGCATCGCGAGCAATGTCCGCCTCGCCGAATCGCAACGCGTGGTCGCACTGGCGCGGCTCAGTGACGGCTCGTTCCTGAGAGGCGAGACCAGCGTCTTGCTGACGCTCGCCGCTTGCATCGACGGCGGCTGACGGAGGTACACCATGGCCCAGACCCGGATCGTCCTCCCGAGCAGCGCACGGCGCGGCGAGACTATCGAGATCAAGACGCTCATCCAGCACCCGATGGAGCCAGGCTACCGGCGCGACGCCATGGGCCGCGCCATCCCGAAGCATGTCATCTCGAGCCTCGTCGTCACCTATGCGGGCGAGGAGATCATCCGCGCCGCACTCACCCAAGGCATCGCGGCCAATCCCTATCTCTCGTTCTGGACGACGGCGGTAGAAACGGGCGACCTCGTGTTCACGTGGACGGACGATCGCGGCGGCGTCACCTCCGAGACACGCACACTCAGCGTCACATGAGGCGACCGTTCGCCGGCCGCGGTTCAGTTGCGCTTGCAGCACTCCTTCTCCTCGCTTCTCTGGCCACTGCCGAAACGCCAGCCCCAGACGACCGGCGGAAAACCGGAACGTCCTACCTTTCGCCCGAGCTTCGGCGCCGGTCTGGCGACGACGGCGCCAACCCCGCCATGCTCTGGGTCGAGCGGGGCGAGGCCCTGTGGAAGGCATCGGCATCGCCGGGCGGCGCGTCGTGCCAGAGCTGCCACGGCGACCCGAGCCTGCAGATGACGGGCGTCAGCGCACGCTATCCGCGCATCGACCCCGGGACCGGCGAACTCCGCTCGATCGAGTTGCAGATCAACGCTTGCCGGACGCGCCGTCTATCCGTTGCCCCGTTCGACTGGGAGGCGGAAGCTCTGCTGGCCATCACGGCCCTTCTCGCGCATCGGTCCCGCGGCGCTGCCATTTCCGTCGCAACGACAGACTCAGCGCACGCACATTACGAGCGCGGCAGGAGGCTTTTCCATGAGCGGCAGGGCCAGCTCAATCTTTCATGCGCCAACTGCCACGATGAGAATATCGGAAAGAATCTCCGCGGTGACGTGATCAGCGAAGGCCACCCGACAGGGTTTCCCATCTATCGCCTGGAATGGCAGACACTCGGCTCGCTGCAGCGCCGCCTGCGGGCCTGCAGCCTGGGTGTACGCGCGGAAGTGCTCGACTTCGGTTCGGACGATTACGTCGCGCTCGAACTCTATCTCGCGGCCCGCGCCAACGGCATGCGCCTGGAAGGCCCCGCAATCCGTAAATGAATTGATGCCGGATGTGCCTTGCGAACACAAAATCCCGCGGCGGAATGTGATTTCTGGCTCCTGTAGGGTGCAAATACGTCGTCCACGTCCAGACCCTGTTAGGCAATCACACTTAAGCTCTCCTCTAAGTAGAGTGCCGAGGGGACCGATGTTCAGGCTGACCCGCTACTTTTCGATCATCAGCGCGCTCATGATCGGGGCGATCACGGTCCTGTTCGTCTATCTGTATCAGCGCAACGAGCACAACGTCCTTCTGGCCTCGAAGCACCTCCGCAACGTCGAGCGCGGCGAGGCCTATTCGGTCGAGCTGATGAAACTTTTCGGCGACGCGCTGCTGGCCGCAGTCGGCGGCAACCCGAAACCGCTTTCATCCGACAATGTCGCCGCGATCGATACTCGCGTGCGCCGCCTCGCACTCGGCTCGAGCGTGAAGAGCATTCGACTTCACCAGCCGAGCGGAGCATCGATTTATTCATCGGACCATGACCGGCAGCCGCGCGGCGTATCGGCGGGCGTGAAGCGCGTCTCAAGCCGCCGAACGGCTGAAAGCAATATCGCGTATCGGAGCACGATCGCCACGCTGTCCGGACCTGAGCAGTCGCTCTATGTGGTCCAGAGTCTGGTGCCCTATTACCTGGCCGATCGGTCGGTCGGTTTCGTGCTGGTGATCGAGTCCGACATCACGCGCGATGTTAAGGCAATTCATGCGAGCACGCTGCACACGGCATTTCTGTCGGTGCTGGCGCTCGGATTTCTCTACATCGCCCTATTGCTCGTCGTCCGGCGCGCCGAGCGGATCCTTGGCGCGCAGTATCGCCAGCTTTCGACATTCGGCGAACGGCTCGATGCCAAAGTGAAGGAACGCACGCAGGACCTCGTCGACCAGCAGCTACTGCTGAGCCGCCTGATGCGGGACGACCGTATCAGGCAGGGCACACTCCGCGACGCAATGGCGACGATCACCGCCGCGGTATCGAAGCAGCTCGGCGTCCAGCGCGTGGGCATCTGGATCTTCGAGCCTGAAAAGGCCTGTGTCACCTGCGTCGACCTCTTCGATGGCAAGGAGGAGACACATTCGGCAGGCCGGAATGCGGCAGTGCAGGCCATGCCGCGCTACTTCGCGGCGCTCCGCCAGAAGCAGCTGATCGTCGCCGATGACGCGATCGCCGATCCGCAAACCTCGGAAATCGCCGACAGTTATCTGAGGCCCAACGGTATCTCCTCGCTCCTCGACGCGCCGATCCTGCTCGACAGCAAGCTTGGCGGCATTGTGAGCTTCGAGCATAAGGGCCCGCCGCGGTCGTGGTCGCCGGAGGAAAAGCTCATCGTCGTTGCCGTGGCAAACCTCGCGGCGATCGTGCTCGAGCGGATCGAACGGGCACGCATCACCGACGAGCTGCGCAAGGCAACCGTCGCCGCCGCGGCCGCAACGAAAGCGAAGACCGAGTTTCTCGCCAATATGAGCCACGAGATCCGAACACCCATGAACGGCGTGTTCGGCATGACGGAATTGCTGCTGCGCACCGAGCTCGGCGATCGCCAGCGCCGCCTCGTCGAGACGGTCCAGCAGTCGGCGAGCAGCCTGCTCAAGATCATCAACGACATCCTCGACATCTCCCGCATCGAGGCGCGCAAGCTCGAGCTCGACATCCAGGACGTCGATATTCGCTCGTGCCTCGAGAGCACAGTCGCAATCTTCGTCGAGCCGTCGCACCGCCAGGGCATCGAGCTCGGCCTGCACATCGCATCCGGCGTGCCTCAAATGATCAAGGGCGACCCGGTGCGCCTGCGACAGATCTTCGTCAACCTGATCGGCAACGCCATCAAGTTCACGCGTCGCGGCGAGGTCGCCGTGCGCGTCGCGGTCGCCGAGGAGACAGCGGCCCGGACAGTTCTCACCTTCATCGTCCGCGACACGGGCATCGGCATCGAGCCATCGATCCTCGACCGCCTGTTCGAACCGTTCTCGCAGGCGGATACCACGATCAGCCGCCGCTTCGGAGGCACGGGCCTCGGCCTCTCGATCTCGAAGCAGCTGATCGAGATGATGGGTGGCACCATTGCCATCGAGAGCGTGCCCAACGAGGGCACGTCGATCTCCATAAGGCTCCCGGTCGAGGTGTCGGCGACGAGCTCTGCGGCTCGCCGCAAGAAGCTGCCCGACCTTCGCGGCCGCCGCATTCTCGTCGTCGACGATCGGGCCATGAACCGCGAGATCGTCGCGTCCTACCTTGCTGATGCCAACGTCGACGTCACATCCGTCGACAGCGGCGAGAAGGCGATGCAGGGCCTGCGCGCAGCAACGTCCGAAGGCAGGCCATTCGATGCAGCCATCCTCGACGTCGTGATGCCGGACATGAACGGGCTGGACCTGGCCGGTGCCATCAAGGCCGATCGGGCCATCAAGCCCTTGAAGCTCTCGCTGCTCACCTCGCTCAGCTGGAAGGGCGACACCTGGATGGCGCGGGATGCCGGTGTCGAGGCGTTCCTGACGAAGCCGATCCGGCGCGACGAACTCGTCGAAGCCATCGCATCACTGTTCGACGGCGCGGCTCGCCAGACGGTGCCGGCGGTCGAGCCTGTAACCTCTGCCGCGTCGCATTCG
Source organism: Hyphomicrobiaceae bacterium (assembly GCA_035440865.1). Taxonomy (GTDB): domain Bacteria; phylum Pseudomonadota; class Alphaproteobacteria; order Rhizobiales; family Hyphomicrobiaceae; genus DAORNH01. The sequence continues at coordinate 3,934 of DAORNH010000164.1, forward strand.
AGCTTGCGGGGGCACGTCCTCGTGGTCGAGGACAATCCGGTCAACGTTGAGGTCGCGCGCGAACTGATCACCTGTCTCGGCTGCACGGTGGACGTTGCCTGGGACGGCGTCGAAGGCGCCAGGGCCGCGGCGATGAAGGCCTACGATGCCATTCTGATGGACGTGAACATGCCGAACCTTGATGGCTTCGGTGCCACCCGGCAGATCCGCACGCAAGAGCTGAAATCCAAGGCGAAGCGCGTGCCGATCATCGGGCTCACCGCAAACGCCTATTCCGAGGATCGCGAGCGCTGCCTTGCCGCGGACATGGACGACTACCTGAGCAAGCCGTTCACGGAGCAGCAGATCGAAGCCGTCCTGGTGCGCTGGCTCGGCAAGGCGGCAGCGACTGCCGACGAGCCGGCGAGTGGAACGACGCCTGATGGGCCGCCTGCCTTTTCGGGCGCAACGGCGGATGTGCCGCAGCGTGACGAGCGGCAGGTCGTCGATCTCAAGGTCCTCGACAAGCTCCATGCAATCAGGCCGGACATGGCGGAGCGTGTCACGCGACTTTTCCTCGAGCACGCAACGCGGACGCTTCAAGAGATCGACGAGGTTGTCGCGGCGGGGGACGTCGCAGCGCTTGGCGCGAAGGCCCACAGCCTCAAATCATCGAGTGCCAATGTCGGCGCCGCGGAGCTCGCAGCCTTGTTTGCCCGCCTCGAGATCGAGGCCCGCGAGAAGCAAGCGGCCAAGTGCCCCGCGACTGTCGCGGAGATCAGGCAGGAATTCGATCGCGTGGTGGGCGCGCTCGGCTCCTACGACCCGACCCGATCGTCCGCAACTGAGACGCCGGCGTCGCGCCGCGTCGCCTGAGCCTAGTTACTTTGAAGCGAGCCGCGCCACTTCGGCCATGTCGTCTGCCGAAAGCGTCCAGCTCGCCGCCTTCACGTTGGCCTCGACCTGCGCCGCACTCGTGGCGCCGGCGATCACGCTCGTCACCGGCGGGCGCTGAGCGAGCCAGCTCATGGCCAGATCGAGGACGGTGTGCCCGCGTGCCTTGGCGAAGGCGGCCAGCTTGTCGACGATCGCCCAGTTTGTATCCGTCATATACTGGTCGGCGCGGTTCTTCATGGTCGAGAGGCGCGAGCCCGCCGGCATCGCCTTGCCGCGCTCGTACTTGCCGGTGAGCATGCCGCAGGCGAGCGGGAAGTAGGGGAGGAGCCCCATCCCGTAGTGATGGAGCGCGGGGAAGAGCTGCTTCTCGTGATCGCGGAAAAGCAGACTGTACTCGTCCTGCGCCGAGATGAAGCTAGCGAGCCCATTGTGGCGCGATGTCCATTGCGCGTCCGCAACCTGCCAACCAGCGAGGTTCGAGCAGCCGATGTAGCGCACCTTGCCCGAGCGGACGAGATCGTCGAGCGTGCGCAGCGTCTCCTCGATGGGTGTCAGCGGGTCGGGCTGGTGGAGCTGGTAGAGGTCCAGCCAGTCGGTCTTGAGACGCTTGAGGCTCGCTTCGACGGCACTCATGATGTAGCGCCGCGCCCCGCCCTTCATGACGCCCGCCTCGTCCATCTGCATGCCGAACTTGCTGGCGAGCACGATATCCTTGCGCCTGGCGCCCAGGATGCCGCCCATGGTCGTCTCGGAGCCGCCCTTGTTGCCGTAGATGTCGGCCGTATCGAAGAGCGTGATGCCGAGGTCCATCGCCTTGTGGATGACGGCCTTGGCGGCCGCATCGTCGATGCGCGCGCCGAAGTTGTTGCAGCCGAGGCCGATCGCTGAGACGCGAAGTCCCGAGTGGCCGAGATTGCGCAGTTCCATGGGCTCGCTCCTTGCGCGGTGCGCGGATCAGGATAGGTTCGAGCCAAGTATAGGCGCCGGACCCTGGAGGATGTCATGCCCAAAGTTGCCGCCGAGAGACTTCGCCAGATCGCGCGCACGCTGCTCGAGGCGGCCGGCGCCTCGAAGGAGGAAGCGGAGGTCGTCGCGCGCCTGAACATCGCCGCCAATCTCGCGGGGCATGATTCACATGGCATCATCCTGATCCCGACCTACATCGACCGGGTGAGGAAGGGGCATATCGTACCCAAGGCGCCCTTCACGGTTCTCAAGGAGACGGCGACGACAACCGTGATCGACGGCAACTGGGGCTTCGGCTATGCGGTGACCGAGCGGGCGACCAAACTCACGATCGAGAAGGCGCGGACGGGCAACGTCGCGGCGACGACCGTGCTCCGCCAGAGCCACATCGGGCGCGTCGGCGCCTACCCGATCATGGCGGCGAAGGAGGGCTTCATCGCCATCATGACGGCGGACAGCGGTCGGAGCCCTAAGCACGTCGCCCCATTCGGCGGCACCAAGGCGCGGCTCGGCACCAATCCGATTGCCATCGCCATGCCGTCGGACCTCGCGGCACCATTCTGCCTCGACATGGCGACGTCGTCCGTTGCGGTCGGCAAGATCAAGCTCGCGGAGGCTCGCGGACAGAAGATCCCCGAGGGCTGGGTCGTCGACAAGGACGGCCAAGCAACCACCGATCCTGCGGCCTACGGCAAGGGCGGCGTGCTGCTGCCGCTCGGCGGCAGCGAGGGCTACAAGGGCTACGGCCTCTCGGCGATGGTCGAGATCTTCGCCGGAATCCTACCGGGCCTGGGCTTCGGCGTCGAGCCCTCGGGCCGTCACAACGACGGCTGCTTTCTCGCTCTCTTCAAGGTCGAGGCGTTCCGCCCGCTCGACGTCTTCAAGCGCGAGGTGCGCGAGTTCGCGGAGTACCTGAAGTCGACGCCGCCGCAGAATGGCGTGAAGGAGGTGCTCTACCCCGGCGAGATCGAGTGGCGGACCGAAGAGGCGAGGGAGAAGGCCGGGGTCGAGATCGAGGACGCCACCTGGTCGAAGCTTGTCGCGCTCGGCAAGGAGCTCGGCGTCGGCGACCAGGTCAAGGCTTGAGGCCTGCAGCGCCGTACGCGGCTACTGCGCGAGCGCAGGCTCCGGCTGATCGGCCCAGTAGCCGACGCGACGCGGGCGTCCGACGTCGGCGCGCGCCTTGGCCGCTGGATCGGCAGAGCGACCGGCGGCATGCCGCCAGGGATCGGCGAGCCAGCCCGCGAGCCCGAGGAAGAAGAAGAAGTAGGCGTGCAGCACGTTCCAGAAGTGCACCGTGCAGGCAACGAGGGTCAGCGCGATCAGCGCCATGCCCCAGGCCAGGGCCGCCCGGCGCATCTCGGGCACCGGCCAGCGCTTGCCGCGGCTGTTCACCG
>DAORNH010000164.1:7193-9476 GCA_035440865.1 Hyphomicrobiaceae bacterium
AGCGCAACGATGGCCGCGACGAGCAGCAGGAACGCGGGAATGCCGGCGCGCATCGTGACGACCAGCCAGAAGGCGTCGACCGAGGCCGAGATCATCCACCACGGCCGTTCCCAGTCGCCGAGGCCGATGCCGGTCAACGGGTTGGCCCAGACATTGATGAGGCCCCACTCCCAGATCACCATGCGGTAGTAGCCGGTCCAGCTATCGAGCACCATTCCGGTCGCAATGATCGTGAAGGGCGAGCGGGTCATGACGAGCGAGAGGCCGGCGTAGAGGATCGCGACCGCAAAGAGCGTCAGCGCGAAGCGGCCCTTGATGCCGCGTGTGAGCTTGTCCCAGCCGACGAAGCTCCCTTGCAGACCGAGGCAGAGGAGCGGCGCCGAGGAGAGCCCCATGAAGGTTGCCGCGGTGACGACGGCCACCTTCTTGCGCGCGCGATTGAGCCGCGGCTCGGAGAACCAGACGAGCGCGACGATGCTCGCGCAGAATGTACCGAGATGGATTGGGTGATCAAAGGTGCCATAGGCGCGGGTGAGACCGAGCCGTGTCTCGTGGCCGATCGGGTGGTGGTAGCCCGTGAGCTCGCGCAGGATATCGTGGACGTAGTGGATGCCGAGCACGGCCTCGGGAAGCGCGATCAGTCCGGATACGGCAATCGCGCCGATCAGCAGGCGAATGGTCGCGGCATAGACGGTGCTGTCGCGTATCCAGGCGCGTGCCACCATGTAGGCAGCAAAGCTCTCGAGCGCGAGGGAGCCGCCGAACTGCAGCCCCTCGGCCTGCCCCTGATGGTGCATGAACACGCCGACCGTCCAGGCCGCGTAGGCCGCGAACAGGACGTCGAAGATTCGCATCTTGAGGCCGTCACGCCCGCGCGCCATGCGCCAGCAGGCGGGCAGGATGAGGAGGAGCAGCGCCACGCGATGCGGCGGCAGCCGCATGCCGCCGAGGTAGAGCGAGAACTCGGTCGGCGCGAGAAAGCTCGCAACGAGCAGCACGACCGGCCAGGGGGCATCACAGACGAGCCGGCGCATGGCGTGTGCTCTCCGCAAGCCGCAGCTCAGTAGGCGTTGCGCCCGAGGAAACCCAGCGCAAATGTCCGGGCGATGATCTTCATGTCGAGCCAGAGCGACCAGTTGTTGACGTAGGCGAGATCCTTCGCAAGTCGCGCCTCGAGCTTGTCGAGCGTCTCGGTCTCGCCCCTGAGGCCCTCGACCTGCGCGAGCCCCGTTATCCCGGGCTTCACCTGGCCCCGATTGGCATATCGGGCGAGTACTTCGGCAAAGCGCTCGTCGTGGGCCAGCGCGTGCGGACGCGGGCCCACGATCGACATCTCGCCGCGGAGCACATTGATCAGCTGCGGCAGCTCATCGAGGCTCGTCATGCGCAGCCACTTGCCGACGCGGGTGACGCGCGGATCGTCCTTGCGCACCTGCTGGAGATCGGGCCCATCCTCGAGGACGGTCATGGTACGGAATTTGAGGCAGTCGAAGATTCGGCCGTTGCGCCCGACGCGCTTCTGACGGAAGAGCACGGGGCCGGGGCTGTCGAGCTTGACGGCGAGTGCCACGATCGCGAGCAGAGGCAGCGAGGCGAGCAGGAAGAGCGCCCCGAGCACATAGTCCTCGACCGCCTTCACGATCCCGCTCCAGTCGGCGAGGGGCTTGCCCTTCACATCGATGAGCCCGACGCTGCCGATGCTCGACACGCGGTGCACCGACGTCTCGTCGACAAGATCGGAGGCGATATGCGTCACGACGTGGAGCGAGACCGGAAGACGCTCGAGCATACGAGCGATCGTTGCCGTGCGCTGGTCGGCACCCTGAGGAAGGGCGATGACGATCTGGTCGATCCGTCCGGAGCGGGCCGCAGCGACGAGGTCGTCGAGCCGGCCGGCCAGCGTTGGGCTCGACGCGTCGAGGCGCTGCTCGGGCCGGTCATCGTAGACGCCGACGAACTTGATGCCGAGGGCCGGGTTTCGCAATTGCTGGTCGACGCGGCTCGCGATGACGCCGCCACCGTAGACGGCGACACGCATATCGAATGTGCCGGCGGCGGTCAGCCGAGCGAGCAGCCAGCGCGCGATGATGCGAAGGTTCAGGAGCAGCGCGTAGCTCGTGGACATCCAGGCGCCATACCAGACCCACAGATGCACCTCGCGCGGGGCGAACGGCAGCCCGAGGCCGAGGACGGCGAGGAACGAAATGGCGAGTGCTGCAAGGATGCGGCCGGGGCTCAGCGGCAGATCGTGCATGCGCGAAGTATCGTACATGCCCGAGTTGG
>DAORNH010000164.1:9520-9932 GCA_035440865.1 Hyphomicrobiaceae bacterium
GGCCCGCCTGGAACTGTGCGGCCCAATTGATCGGCAGGCCCGCGATCTTCGCGTAGATGAAGGCCGGAACGAGACCGCCCGCGGCAACGGCCAGTGCATCGGCGAAGCCGACGAGGTCGAGTGCTATTCGCCGCGATCGGCGTGGACGCTCCGAGGCCGGCGCCACAGATTGACCTGCGGTGAGCGTGTTCGCTGCCATTGTGTCCTCATCCGACGCGCGACACCGGCGTGAGGCGCCGGTCATATCGGCGCATTTGACGCGACTTTGGTGAAGATTGCCTGAAAGAGAACGCATGAAGGCGCCGCCACGTCGGGGGAGACGTGACGGCGCCGGCAATCGCTCGGAGGTGGGTTCGCCCGGGGGGCGAGGGTCAGGCCGCCACGTCCTCGTCACCGGGGTCGCGCAGCACAT
>DAORNH010000165.1:0-537 GCA_035440865.1 Hyphomicrobiaceae bacterium
CATGCGCGGCCTCGGCACGCCGCTGACCCAGACCGAGATCAAGGACCTCGGCAACCAGATCGCCTCGGCTGCGTCGACGACGCTCAGCCAGAAGAAGCCCATCGTCTCGGTCTCGATCCTCTATCGCGACCGGCCGATCCGGGCGCAGGTCATCCAGCCGCCTGCTGTGGAAGGGGGCTTTTCGATTTCGCTGCGGTTCTTTTCCTCGCTGCCACTGAAGGCCATCAAGCTTGGCTTCCTCTATGGCAAGGAGCGCAGCCTCGAAGGCCTGCGTCGCGAACGGAACGCCGCGCTCCGCGATGTGGTGGCCTCCGGCGACATCGATGCCGCCCTGCGCTTCTGCGTCGAGAACAAGCTCAACATGATCGTTTCAGGCGGCACCTCGACCGGCAAGACAGTCGCGGCGCGCAAGATCCTCTCCCTGATCCCGCCCGAAGAGCGGATCATCACGATCGAAGAGGCTGCAGAATTGCGGCCCGAGCAGCCGAATGCCGTGACGCTGATTGCTGATCGCGACACGGAGGCCCGCAGCGCCGA
>DAORNH010000165.1:652-4064 GCA_035440865.1 Hyphomicrobiaceae bacterium
AAACCCCGCAACTGGCCGTCCGCCGTCTCGCCATAGCCGCGCTCAAGACCGATGTGCCGATGACCTATGCCGACATGGTCGACTACATCGAGGGCTCCATCGACGTGATTATCCAGGCCGGCCGCCATGACGGCGCCCGCGGCATCACCACCCTTGAGAAGTGCCTCTGCCGTCGCCCTGGTCGGGCGGGCCGATGATTTCGTGCCCGTCGCCTGCCCCGTACCAGTCTTGGCGAGCGCCTTGATGACAGCTTCGAGCGCGGTTGCATCGGCACTCACGCCTGGATGCGCGAATGCCGGCTCCTCTGCGCGCCCGGAGGTTGTGGCAAAGTGACTGTATGCCAGTCCGGAGAGTGCCAGCACCGACAGAGCCAGGCGCAACGATCGCAACATGACGACTTCCTGAGTGGGGATGAGGCTTCTGGGTTGAACTCGGACCTGATCGCGCTTGAGGCGCACTCTCGGCGGTGAAGCCTCGGGGCGCGGGACAGTGCGGCTCAGGCAATGGAGGCGAGGCGCAGGACGTCCTGCAATGAATTCGATCAAGCGAGCTGTGCATACCGCTTTGGCCGATTCATGGCTGACGGAACAATTCTAACTACGTTCCGGCATATGTCAGGGAAGGTTCGAGCGGAATCCACGGTCACGAGCGGCACTCGGCTGTTGACCGGGCGACGAAGTCGTCGAACATGCGACGGCAAGCCAGTGACAGGGTCAGACGGCGATCGGATGAGTTTTGTGCAGCGTGTCATCGAGTTGGCTCAGAGGACGATCGACGGCGCGCTGCTCGGCGCGGGCTACACTCTCGTCGCCGTGTCTCTTGCTCAGCTTTTTGCCGTGACGCGCCGGTTGAACCTCGCCTTCGGCAGCCTGGCGCTTGCGGGCGTGGCGCTCGGCATCTTCGTTGCTCATAGAGCCGCACTCGGCGCAGGGTATCGCCATATCGCCGGCTGGGCAGCGCTGGTTGCGGCCCTTGCCCCCATACCGCGCGGACGGGTCTGCGAGGGTGCGCTCTCCGACGCCGGGCGGCCTGCCTGAGCCGCCGATGCCCGCACTCAGCCCCCAGAGCATCGCCTTGCTTTCGGAGTTCGGCATCGCGGCGTTGCTGGCGCTGTCATTCTATCTGCTGCTGATCAGCGGGATCGTCTCGCTCGGCCAGCAGGCCTTGTTCGGAATGGGTGCTTACGCAGCCGGCCTCTCCGCCGTCGTGTGGTCGTGGCCGCTCTGGGCCGGGCTGGCCGCCGGGGTCGTCGCAGCCGCATTCACGTCGCTCGTCCCGGGTCTTCTGGCGCGTCGAATCGATGGGCTCCGCTTTACGCTGGCGACGCTCGGCCTTGCCGAGATCGCACGCCACCTTATCGAGCACCTCGTGTCGCCGAGCATGGCCGGTGCTGCTGCCGCCGCTGCGATCAAGGGCGTGCGGCTCGCGCCAGAGAGCCTGCTCGCGCTCATCCTCGCATTGCTCATGATCGTTGCCGCAGCGATCACGCTCGTCGAGCGATCCGATACTGGGCGACGGCTCCGCGCGATGGGCGAGGACGCGACGCTCGCTGGCGTGCAGGGCATCGACTGCGGCGCGCTGCGGCTCGCCGTGAACGTCGCCTCGGGTGCAATCGCCGGGCTCGGGGGCGCGCTGCAGGCCTTTCATGCGCCACTTGTGCGGCCCGACATGCTCGGCCTCGTAGCGGGTGTCGAAGGCATTGCGCATGCGCTCGTCGGCGGCCTCGGCTCGCTCGGGGGGCCGCTCCTCGCCGTCGCCGCTGACGTCGCGCTCTTGCGAGCGACGGGGCTCCCGGTCGAACTTCGCACGGTCGTGCTCGCCACTGTCACGGTGCTCGTGCTGTTGCGCCGCCCACGCGGCCTGATCGACGAGGCCTTCCTCCGCGATCTTCGCGCACACATCGCACGAGGGCGGACCGATGCTCGCCGTTGAGGAGTTGACCGTGATGCGCGGGAGAGTGCGTGCTCTCGATGGCATCGATCTGCTGATCCGGCCGCGCGAGGCCGTGGGGCTCGTCGGCTCACGCGGCGCCGGCAAGACGACGCTCCTCGACTGCATCAGTGGACTGGTGCGTCCTGCCCGCGGGCGGATCTACATGGAGGAGCGGCTTCTCACGCGGCGCGCACCCTTCGAGATCGCCCGGCTCGGGGTCACGCGGACGTTCGCGGTGCCGCGCATGTTCCGGCGCCTGAGCGTGATCGACAATGTCCGGCCCTTCGTGCCGACCGGCGGCAGTCCGCGACCTGCTCAGATGTTTGCCCGGATGATGCTCGGCCTGGTCGGCCTCGATGAGCGCGCCGCCGATCCGATCGAGGCGCTGACGCCTTTCGAGCTCCGCCGCCTCGAGCTTGCCCGGGCGCTGGCGCCGGGACCGCGGCTGATCCTGCTCGACGAGCCGGCGAGAGGCCTCTCCGGCAGGGAAGCGCGGACCATGCTGGGTCTCATCCGCCGCCTCGCGCTGCCTCATGCCGCCGTCCTCATTGCGGAGGTCGAGCCCGAGCTCACGCGTGAGCTCTGCCCGCGCACGCTCGTCCTCGAGGCTGGGCGCAAGCTTCGAGATGGGCCAGCAGGCCCCGCCATGCTGGCGCCGCCGAACGAAACCGTGCAGCGTGTCGCAGAGGGGTGATCCGAGCCGCGGCCGGCTTGGGCGCGGTCAGGACCCGCGGGCAGATCGCCCAGCAATGCGGCGGCGGACGACGGTGCGCTCCCGGAACAGTGTCGCCAGTCCGGCACCGACGACGAGCGCGATGCCGATTGCTGCGACTCCGTCGATCATCTCGTTCCAAACCAAGTAGCCGATGAGGATAGCCCACAGCACGGACGCATAGCGAAACGGCGCGAGCAACGACATGTCGGCGCTGCGCATGCCGACGACGAGGCAGATGAAGCCGAAGGCCATCATGACGCCGGCCAGCACGACGAAGCCCGCGGCGCGCGGCGAGGGCATGATCCAGGTCTCGAATGGGAATAGTAGGCAGCCCGCGAGCCCGGCACACCCTGCGGTCAGCGCTGCAATCGTCAGGGTCGGCAGGGTCGGGGGGATCCGACTCGTCGCGAGGTCGCGGAGGCACATCGATAGCATCGAACCGACCGCCAGCAGCGACCAAGCGTTGAACCCCTCCGCACCGGGCTTCAAAACGAAGAGCACGCCGACGAAGCCGACGGCGCCCATCAGCCAGCGCTGCCAGCCGACCTTTTCGCCGAAGAGGCGCGCGGCGACCGCAGTCGTTACAAGCGGAATGAACTGCAGGATCGCGCCCGCATTGGCGATCGGCATGCGCAGCAGTGCCGCATTGAAGAGCATCGAGGCACCGATCTCGCCGATGATCCGGAGGCCGACGGCGGGCACCAGGAGGCGGCGGACATCGACGAGCGCGCCCATGGCGGCGGCCGCGATCAGCAGGAGCGTGCA
>DAORNH010000165.1:4115-6109 GCA_035440865.1 Hyphomicrobiaceae bacterium
GAGGCAGGCATCGCTCGCGAGCATGCCGAAGCCGGCGCCGATCACGCAGGCGATACCGAGGAGCGGGCGCTGTCTGCGGGGAACTTCCGCCACTATGCAGCCCCGCGATCGGCCGGGCTGCCATGGCTCTCGGAGAGTTCCTTCATGCGGCGGAGCCGCGCCAGATGCTGCTCCCGGCGGAAAGTGTAGAGCCCGGCGGCGGCGACGATGGCGATGCCGGCGAGCGTCAGCCGATCGGGGAAATAGCCCCAGACGAGAAAGCTCGAGATCAGGCTGAATACGATGATCGCATAGCGGAACGGCGCGACGGCGGACACCTCGCCGGTCCGCATCGCGATGATGACGCAGAGCTGGCCGATGAGGGAGCATACGGCAGCGCACGCGAGAAGGGCGAGCGAGCCCGCATCCGGCCGCGACCAGTTGGCGAACGGCGCGACGGCGCCGCTCGTCAAGACCACTGCCAGCGCCGAGAGCATCATAATCATGGTTGCCGGCACGCGACGGTCCACCTGGCGGGTCGCCAGATCGCGGACCGTCGCGCAGAGTACGGAAGCGATGCCGGCGAGCGCCCACCAGTTGAAGGCGCTCGAGCCCGGTCGGATGATCAGCAGCACGCCGACGAGGCCGACGCCCGTCGCCGTCCAGCGCCGCCAGCCGACCTTCTCGCCGAGGAACACGGCGGACGCGGCCGTGATCGAGAGTGGCGTCAATTGGATGACAGACATGAGGTCGGCGAGCGGCATGCGCGCAAGGCCCGACTGGAAGAACCAGCCGCCGCCGACATCGCCGCCGGCGCGGAGCGCCATGGCCCAGGAGAGCGCCTGGCGAATATGCTCGAGCCCACCCCAGACGATCATGATGAAGATCGCCGCCGAGAGCACGACGCTTCCGCGAACGAAGATCAGCTCCGATGTCGGCATGTCCGTCGCCGACACGAGCTTCATGATCGTATCGCCGACGCTGAACGAGGCCATGGCAGCAACCATGGCGATGATGCCCTTGAGGTTCGCCGACAGCGGCAGCCGCTCCGGGCCGCCGGGGCTCGCGAGGCTCATCCGCCCGTCACGCTCATGTGGCGGCCGACGGAGGGCCGCTTGGTGCGCCGGTCGATGATGAAGTCGTGGCCCTTGGGCTTGCGGCGGATGGCGTCGTTGATGGCGGCGCGGAGGGCCGCATCGTCAGGGCTCGCGCGGAGCGGGGTCCTGAGGTCCGCCGCATCCTCCTGTCCGAGGCACATGTAGAGCGTGCCCGTGCAGGTGAGGCGCACGCGGTTGCAGCTCTCGCAGAAATTGTGGGTCATCGGCGTGATGAAGCCGATCCGCCCGCCGGTCTCCCTGGCCTCGACATAGCGCGCCGGCCCGCCGGTACGATACGGCACATCGGAAAGCGTCAGGTGGTCCATCAGCCGCGCGCGCACGATCGACAGCGGCATGTACTGTTCGGTTCGATCACCGTCGATGTCACCAAGCGGCATCGTCTCGATGAAAGTGATGTCGAAGCCTTCGCCATGGGCGTAGCGCACGAGGTCGAGGATCTCGTCCTCGTTCACGCCCTTGAGTGCCACCGCGTTGAGCTTGATGGCGAGGCCGGCGCGCTTGGCTGCGACAATGCCATCCATCACGCCTCCGAAATCACCCCAGCGGGTGATTGCCTTGAAGCGGTCCGGGCGGAGCGTATCGAGGGAGATGTTGATCCTCTCGACGCCGGCGGCCTTCAGCTCGCCCGCGAACTTCGGCAGCTGGCTGCCGTTGGTCGTGAGGGTGAGCTCCTCGAGAGTGCCGCTTTCCAGGTGGCGCGAGAGGCTGCGGAAGAGCTGCATGATGTTCTTGCGCACGAGCGGCTCGCCGCCCGTGATGCGCAGCTTCGAGACCCCCGCCGCGACGAACGCGGAGCAGACGCGGTCAAGCTCCTCGAGCGTCAGGAGATCCTTCTTCGGCAGGAACGTCATGTGCTCGGACATGCAGTAGACGCAGCGGAAGTCACACCGGTCGGTG
>DAORNH010000165.1:6123-9835 GCA_035440865.1 Hyphomicrobiaceae bacterium
GTACGTCACCGCCCGACCGAACGGGTCGATCAGAGGGGGCGGCGCTACGTCTGGCTTGCTCGTACTTCCCATGGTGGTCTCTGGCCTGTCGGCGATGGAACCTACGGAACGAGTCAGCGGCTTGGCATGGAGTCCGACGCTGGTATACCTGGATCAGTGCCCGCGCGGCAATATTCCCGGCTCCGCATAGCCGTCCCGCAGCGACGGGGTCTTGCCCTCGGTCAATCGGCATGGCTTTCACGGCCAGGCCCGGTGCACGCATAAGGGCTCAGACGATCATGGACGCACTTCTACCCCTCGCCACTCTAGCAGTCGTTCACATGCCGGCCGTGATCAGCCTCGGACAATAGTTCCTGATGGTGTTGCGGACGGCGCTCGCGAGCGGCCGGCGCGCTGCGGCGGCAGGCATGACAGGCGCGCCGACACCGGCCAGCGTCACCTCACCCCGGGTTCCGCGGGCGAGGGCGATTCTTGTGGGGTACCAGATAGCAGCATAACGAATTCAATTCCCGGTTGTGGCGAGCCCAGCCGGATACTCAGCTTTGGCCCCGATCCAGCTTGCAGCATTGGGCGGCCACGGCACGGCCATTGCTGGTCCAGATTCACTGAGGCACATCCGTGCCCACGGACGGGTGAAATAAAATTCGCTCCCGGTGGATACGCGGCGGCCTCTTCGACCGGCAAAGCTGGCGTCAGCCTTGCCGTCAGAAAGACTGTGACTGCAAACAACAGCAACTACGCAATTCGAGCCTCATCGAATTCTGAATTCGCTATCGAGTAGCATTACAGGCAGGTACCAAGACGACGCGCCCGAGTCATGCAGCTCTGGATGCATTGATGCCGGTAGGCCGGGCGTCTATGGTATGCACACTGGGCGCCACACGAGGCCAGGGCATTACACCGAAACTTGTCCCTGGTTGCCGCCAGTGCACCGTCGCGGCTGTCGCCCGACGAATGATCGAGCAAGAGCACAATGCTGATGGCTGCGAGCAGGTACCGGAACCGGCGCATGGGGCGTCTCCGTTTCTTGAATTCAGTGATTTCGACAAACTCTGCACGACCAAGTCGAGCGCCACACCTGGGATAATAGAATAGTTAACCGTAGCATCACTGCGAGGCCCGCGCAATTGGCGCCTTTGAGGCGATTTTCCAGCCCTTCATGTCCCCGCGTGAGGATGAGCAACGCGCACACCCATCAGAACGAGCCTCGGGGACGTCGCCGGTCGAGATGTCCTTCAAGTACAGGACGGGCAGCAACGTCTCAATCGATTGCCAGCGGCGCATGTATGGCGATTGGATCGCCGGCGAGAAGCGGATGCGGCCGGGATCGTCGGCCGCCGCCGCCCGGTCACGCACGCGCGGCTGTAGCACGTCGATCGGGCCGACCCGACGATATGCCGCCATGCCGATTCCCGCCGTCACCAACTTTCGGTCGTAGCTCGCGTCAACCTTCGCGAAAGTGCTTCGAGAGCTTGAGCCCCTGCGCCTGATAGTTCGAGCCGACGTCGCGGCCATAGAGAATTTCGGGTAACTCCAGGAGGCGCTCGTAGACGAGGCGGCCGACGATCTGGCCGTCGTCGAGGATGAACGGCACCTTGTGCGAGCGCACCTCGAGGACGACGCGCGCGCCGGCTCCTCCAGCTGCCGCATGGCCGAAGCCGGGGTCCATGAAGCCCGCATAGTGGACGCGGAACTCGCCGACCAGCGGGTTGAACGGCATCATCTCGGCCGCATGGTCGGGCGGCACGTGCACGGCTTCCTTCGAGGCTAGGATGTAGAACTCGTCCGGGTCGAGCACGAGGCGGCCGTCCTTCGGCGCCGGCAGCGCCTCCCAATAGTCTGAGAGCGCGCAAGCGCCGGGTTTGTCGACGTCGACGATGCCGGTATGCCGTTTCGCCCGGTATCCGGCCGGCCCCTCGGCCCGCCGCGCGAGGTCGACGGAAAGCGCGATGCCGCCTCGGATATCGGCTGTGGCGCCACCCGTCACGAGTGTGTGGCGCGCGTGAAGCCGTGCAAGGGCGCCGTCGTCGAGGACGGGATCGCCGCGCCGGAAACGGATCTGGCTCAGCATGGAGCCGCGGCGCGCGACGATGGGGAAGGTCTGCGGGCAGATCTCGGCGAACAGTCGGCCCTCGAAGCCGACCGGGATGGTATCGAAGGAGGGCACGCCGTCGGCGATCACGCGCGTGAAGACGTCGAGGCGTCCGGTCGAGCTCTTTGGGTTGGCCGACGCGGAGACGTCGTCCGGCAGTGCGAGCGCCTCGAGGAGCGGCACGACGTAGACGCAGCCCGTCTCGAGGACGGCGCCATGCGTGAGGTCGATCGCGTGCAGCGAGAGCGCGTCGAGCTTGGTATCGAGCGAGCCGCCGGGCGACGGCAGGAAACTCGCGCGCACGCGATAGGCCATCGGGCCGAGGCGGAGATCGAGGCTCGCCGGCTGCACCTGGCCTTGAGACGCGGGCTCGGTCATGCGTATGGCCCTGGCCGCAATGAGCGCGCGAATGGCCTGCGCCGGCAGGATGCCGCTCGTCGCGGCTGCGGCTCGGTGGGTCTCAGGCATGGTCGTGCTCCGGATCGCGCTCGGCGCGGACGAGATCACGTCGGGCCGCCAGACGCTACCACCCGCGCCAGGATGCCTGTCGATAAATGGTGTCTCGCCAACCTTGAGGTGCTGCAGCGGTATTTTTGACGCCGCAGGTGGGAAAGTACTGGACTGGCATGCGCGAAACGGCCGTGCGCTCATTTTTTTGATCCTCTTTTGTTCTATTTTCTTGACTCGGGTGGCGAGAATGAACTAGAACACAAGAAGAACGAATAGCGCCCTGCGTACCTCCTGCCAATCGTACCTGTCCCTAAGGAGAGCTGGGCGCCGCGTATCGTTCTGCCTCTGAAGCCTGTGCTCCATCGGTCGGCCGCGTGCTCCCCCTGCACGCGCGGGGATCGGCTGTGACCTGGGCCTTGGAGGTTCGGTCGAAGCTCGGGTGTCGGCACCGGCTCTTTCCGGTTGCAGGCCACCGAATAATTCCTGGCATGTCCATCACCGGCGAGTAGAGCATGTCGCATTGTCACCCCTCGACAACGCTTGCCCGCCAGGGAGAGGCCATCGAGGCGCCAGCGCCGGACGATCCCTCACGTCCATCGCCGGCTGCCGAGACGACGCCGGAGCCTCGATCGCAGGCGCCGACAGCGCCGCCAGCTGTTGCGTCAAGTACTGCGTCCGCGTTCCGGGCGGGACCGTCACCGTCCATATCCCTGCCGGTCCCGCCCGCTTTTTCACGCACTCCAGGGGAGGCTCGCGTCGACCACGCGGCCCTCGACCGGCTCAAAGCCGCCATCGAGGCGATCGAGCGACCCTGGCTGCGGCCGTCCCCGGACACGGCCGATGGCCGATCTCCTCCTGATGATCCGAGACGCGCCCCATGGATGTTCGGTCTCGATGAACTCGACGATGGGCTCGGCGGGCTCGATCCCTGCGGCCTTCACGAGGTGAGGCCCGAAAGTCATCGGGACTGGGGCGCGACCCTCACCTTTGCGCTCGCTCTCGCCATACGCCGCATGCGCTCGGATGCCGATCGTACAGCGCCGCTCCTCTGGTGTGCCACCCAAGCCTCGATGCGTGAGGTCGGCATGCCTTATGCGCCGGGCTTGCTCGCCTTGGGTCTCTCGCCGGATCGCCTCCTCATGGTGGAGACCCGCCGGCAGGACGATATCC
>DAORNH010000166.1:0-6941 GCA_035440865.1 Hyphomicrobiaceae bacterium
TCCGGCTGGCGGGCATCTACGGACCCGGCCGCAGCGCGATCGACCAGGTGAAGGGGGGCACGGCGCGGCGCATCATCAAGCCGGGGCAGGTGTTCAACCGCATCCATGTCGCCGACATCGCGACCGTCGTCGTGGCGGCCATGGAACGCGCGGCGGCGCTTGCCGGTGGCGGGACGGCGACATTCAACGTGACGGACGACGAGCCGGCGCCTCCGGAGGACGTGATCGCCTTCGCGGCCGGCCTTCTCGGCGTGCCGCCGCCTCCGGCAATCGCCTTCGAGCAGGCCGAGCTCTCGCCCATGGCGCGGAGCTTTTACGGCGAGGTGAAGCGCGTCCGCAATGTGCGGATCAAGGCCGAACTCGGCGTGCGCCTCGCATTCCCAACGTTCCGCGAGGGCCTCAGAGCGCTGGCTCAGGATCTCAGCTGACGGGCAGCGCCTCGAGCAGGATATCGAGCGTGGCGATGGTCGAGCGATCGACGCGCCCGTCGACGCGCGCAGGGCGGAAATGGCGCTGGAAGGCCGCAATCATCGCCCGGTGCTGCTGCACGCGCTGCTCGCTCGACCGGTCAATGCCGTAGCCATAGGCTGCGAGGCGATCGAGGATATCGATCGCGCGTCCCTCGCCCGCGGGATCGCCGGGATCGGCCTCGTCCACCGGCACCGGCAGGTGTGCCGGCCAGAAGCCGACGCCTGCCGCCGCGAGCTGGCCCCAAGGGAATTTCTCGCCGGGATCGATCTTGCGCATTGGTGCGACGTCCGAATGGGCGAGGACGCGCTGAGGCGGGATCGAGTTGCGCAAGACGATGTCGCGCGAGAGCGCGATCACGGCCGCGATCTGCGCCTCGGGGAAATCCGGGTAGCCAAGATCGTGGCCGGGGTTCTGAATCTCGATGCCGATCGATTGCGAGTTGATGTCGCTCTCGCCCGCCCAGTGCGCGACGCCCGCGTGCCATGCGCGCATGCCCTCGGCGACCATCTGCGTGATCTCGCCGGCTTCGTCGACGACGTAGTGGCACGAGACCTTGGCGGCGGGCGTGGCGAGCCACTGGATCGCAGAGGCGGCCGACGCCATGCCGGTATAGTGCAGGAGGAGGATGCTCGGCCGCACGTTGCCCTTGCGCGGCTCGATGTTGGGCGAGGCGAAGAGCTTGGCCGCGAGCCGCGTGTCGGGCCGTTGTATCACGCGCCGCGCTCCTTCACGATGCGGTCGTAGGCGGCGTTGATGGCGGCGAGCTTGCGCGTCGCGATCAGCACCAACTCCTCCGGCACGCCGCGGCCGATAAGCTTGTCGGGGTGATCCTTGGCAACGAGCTCACGGTAGCGCCGCTTAATCTCGTCGTCGCTGGCCGTTGGCTCAATGCCGAGCACCGCATAGGGGCTGTCGATGCCGGCCGCCACGAAGCGTGAGCGGATGTGGTGATATTGCGACGGCGTGAAGGCGAAGCGCCTCGCGACCTCGGCGAGATAGGCATCCTCGCTCGGGTGCAGGATGCCGTCCGCAGCCGCGACATTGAGGAGGCCTTCCACGACATGCTGCAGCAGGCGGCGATCGCTGGCGGCGGCTCGCGCTATCTGATTGGCGTAGCTCTCGAAGCCGGCCGTATCCCGCTTGGCGAGGTCAAACACGCGCTGAACGTTGCGGGCCTCTTCCGCCGGCACCCGCATCACCTCGTTGAAGGCTTTGACCTCCGCATCGACGACGACGCCGTCGGAGCGCGCCATCTTGGCAAGTAGTGCGATCACGGCAATCGTGAAGGCGACGTGCCCGGTCTGGCCGCTATCGCCCACCTCGACGCGGTTCGTCACGAGCTCCTTCAGGTGCTCGTAGAGCGAGCCGAGGCGCGCTGCCTCGCCGATCGTCGCGGCCATGCGTTGCCAGATACCCATGCTGAGTGCATATCCTCGTTGCTGGCCCCGCCAAAGGGCGCCGCGACCATCGTGGCGTTTGGACGCATATGGCATCGAACGCCTTCCACGCAGGATTTTGACGTTCAAGGCGAGGCCGAGCTTGGGGAGGGCAGTGTGCCGGGTCTGTGGATTGTCTTTACATTGTTGGCTGCCGGCGGGCAGACGCTGCGCAATGCCTTGCAGCGCGAGCTGACGGCCTCGCTCGGCACTACGGCTGCGACGCATGTGCGCTTCCTCTACGGCTTGCCGTTCGCGCTCGTGTTCCTGCTCTTATCTGTGCTCCACGCGCGCCAACCCGTGCCTGTGCCGGGCACGGCGGCGCTCGCCTGGCTGCTCGGCGGCGCACTGTCGCAGATCGCGGGCACGGCAATGCTGCTCGCTGCAATGCGCGAGCGCTCGTTCGTGGTGATCACGGCCTATTCCAAGACGGAGCCCGTGCTGGTCGCGCTGTTCGGGCTCGCGGTGCTCGGCGATGCGCTCTCCTGGCCGCTGGCGCTCGCCATTGCCATCGCGACGGCGGGTGTGCTCGTCGTGTCGTGGCCGAAAGCGGCCGCCGCCGAGACGTTCTCGCCGAGCGCGGTCGGTTACGGTCTCGCCTCGGCGGCCATGTTCGGCCTTGCGGCCATCGGCTACCGCGGCGGGGTGAAGGCGATGCCCGGCGACGCGCTCTATCTCAATGCCTCGACGCTCCTCGTGATCGCGCTCGCCGTGCAGACGACGCTGCTCACGCTCTATCTGCTGGTCGCCGAGCGTCAGAATCTCATAGCGCTCCTGCGATCGTGGCGGACGTCGCTGAAGGCCGGGTTTCTCGGCGCGTTCGCCTCGCAGATGTGGCTGCTCGCGTTCACGCTCGAGACGGCGGCCAAGGTGCGCACCCTCGCCCTCGTCGAGATCCTGATGGCGCAGGTGATTTCCCGCAGCATGTTCAGGCAGAGTCTTGCCTCGCGCGAGGGCCTCGGCATCGCGCTGATCGTTGCCGGTGTCGCGCTGCTGCTCAACCTATGAGCTCTTGAGCAGCCAGATGACCGCTGTCGTCGTTACGACGCCGAGCGCTGTCGTGACCGTGACCGCGGCGGCAGTCGAGTTCACCGCGCGGCCATAGCGGCTCGCGAACAGGAAGGCGTTGGCACCGGTCGGCGTTGCCATGAACAGGAGTGCTACCGCGAGCGCCAGCGGCGGCAGATCGAAGACGTACTTGGTGAGCACGAAACCGACCGCCGGCATGGCGACAATCTTCAGGACTATGATCATCGTGAGCGTCGGCAGTTGGCCCGCGATCTTGAAGCGTGCGAGGCTCATGCCAAGGGCGATCAGCGCGCAGGGAATGCCCGCCTGCCCGAGGAGCGCGAGCGTTCGCTCGACAGGCGTGGCGAGCCCGAGACCCGTCGTGCGCCAGAGCGAGCCAAGGATGATCGCCATGAGAACGGGATTGCGGGAGAGATCGCGCAGCATGGTCGCGATCACGCTCGACAGCGGCACGCCGACGGCGCGATCGGCCCATTGCAGATGCAGCGTCGCTGCAAGCCAGTAGAGCGGCGTCTGCACCGAGAGCAGCAGCGCGGCCGGGGCGAGCGCGGCATCGCCGAAGGCAGCGACGGCGAGCGGAATGCCGAGCATCACGTTGTTGCCAAAGGTCGCTGCCATCGAGATGGGTGCGGCATCGGGCGCCGGCCGCTTCAAGACGAGAATGGTCAGAAGTGTCGAGAGCACCCATACGCTCGCCGCTGTCGAGAGGAACGCAAGCCAGAGCGATACCGGCGCCACGTCGGGCACCTTCACCGTCGCCATCGTCCGGAACAGCAGCGCCGGCATCGCGAAGGTGAAGGCGAAGTCGGCGATCCCCTTTTCCGAAGCCTCGGTCAGGACTCCCAGCTTGGCCGCCGCGAGTCCGATCGCGATCAGGCCGAAGACCGGCAGAACAATCGAGAGCGCGTCGATCATGGAATGCCCCTATCTCCGTCGACTACGATCATGCTGCCAGGAGTGCCGGCTCACGCACAATTACCCGCCGGCTCGTCCATTCACACTCATCTCACTCGACTGTTGTTGACCTTCCGCATGCCGATTAGGCTCCGGGCCGGGCGGGTGATTCGCGTGTCGTCAATAGCGAGCCTGCCGGCAGGCATCCGGCTGCCTCGTGTCAAGAGCAGCTGAGAGGCCGGAAATCTACGGGGCACGGTAACAGGACAGGGGCTGATCATGGGCATTATCCAGGAATTCAAGGAGTTCGCGCTCAAGGGCAACGTGATGGACCTTGCTGTTGGCGTGATCATCGGCGCCGCTTTCGGCAAGATCGTCGATTCACTCGTCAAGAACATCATCATGCCGATTGTCGCCGCAGCCGGCGGCAGCCCGAAGTTCGACTTCAAGGTCGGCCCGATCGAGGCCGGCGCTTTCGTGACGACAGTGATCGATTTCGTCATCCTCGCATTCTGCATCTTCATGATGGTGAAGCTCATGAACGCGGCCCGCCGTCGCATGGAGAAGCCCGCGACACCTGCAGCGCCGGCCGCCCCGCCGGCATCCGAGACCTACCTGAAGGAGATCCGCGACCTGCTCGCCAAGAAGTAAGCGAGTCTCGCCGATCTGATCTTGCGATGAGCCCCGCTGGTCACCAGCGGGGCTTTCACTTATGTGTTTCTCGACACGCCCCGCATTGACATGCGGCGCGGCGACGCGATCAATAGCCGCTTCGGTACTTGGCCTGTCGCTCAGGGGGCGCCTCGCGCATGCTCGCCTTCGCCATCCGCCGCCTGCTGGAGGCGATGCTCGTCATGCTCGTCGTGGCGGCGCTCGCGTTCTACCTGTTCGCCTACATCGGCGATCCGGTCAGCCAGCTCGTCGGCCAGGACGCGACTCTCGAGGATCGGATCAAGCTGCGCAGCGACCTCGGCCTTGAGGATCCCTGGATCGTCCAGTTCGGCCGCTTCGTCGCAAGCGCCGTCCGTTTCGATTTCGGCGTCTCCTACCAGTTCAAGCAGCCCGTCACGACGCTGATCACCGAGCGCTTTCCGGCGACCATGGAGCTCGCGTTCGCGGCCTCCCTATTCGCGCTGCTGATCGGCATCCCGATGGGCGTCTATACAGGCATCCACCGTCACGCCTGGACCTCAAAGCTCTTCCTGACGGTGAGCCTCGTCGGCATCTCGCTGCCGACCTTCCTGATCGGCATCCTGCTCATCTACGTTTTCGCCGTGATCCTCGGCTGGCTGCCGTCCTCGATGCGGCCGGGCGTCGTGCAGATCGGCTTCTGGAAGACGAGCTTCCTCACCTGGACCGGCATCAAGGCGATGATTCTGCCCGCGATCACGCTCGGCCTCTTCCAGATGACGCTGATCACGCGGCTCGTGCGCTCGGAGATGCTCGAGGTGATGCGCACGGACTACATCAAGTTCGCGCGCGCCCGCGGTCTCACGAACCGCGCCGTCAACTTCGGCCATGCGCTGAAGAACACGCTGGTCCCCGTCGTCACCATCATCGGGCTTCAGGTCGGCGCCATCATCGCCTTCGCCATCATTACGGAAACGGTGTTCCAGTGGCCGGGGATGGGGCTCCTGTTTATCCAGGCAGTGCAGAACGCCGACATCCCGATCATGTCGGCCTACCTGATGCTGGTCGCGTTCCTGTTCGTCGTAATCAACTTCATGGTTGATCTCCTCTATGCCTGGATCGACCCGCGCATCCGCATCGTGAGGCGTGAGCCATGACCAGCGAGTCCTCCAGCCCCGCCAGCGAGGATCGCGCCGCGCCTCGCGCGCTGCCGCGGCCGCAATCGCGGCTCGCGAAACTCCTCGACAGCGATCTCTTCTACAGCTTCAAGCGCTCGCGCCTCGTCGTAGTCGCGGCAACGCTCACGCTGCTGATGGTGGGTGCGGCGCTGCTCGCCCCGCTCATTGCGCCACACAATCCTTATGATCTGAAGTCGCTCGTCCTCCTCGACGCCGATACGCCGCCCGTATGGGATGCCAAGGGCGATCGCCGCTTCCTGCTCGGCACCGACGATCAGGGCCGCGACATCCTCTCGACGATCCTCTACGGCACGCGGTCATCTCTTCTGGTCAGCGTCCTCGCTGTCGGCCTCGCGCTCCTGCTCGGCGTCTCGGCGGGCCTCGTTGCCGGCTATTTCGGCGGCTGGGCGGATACCATCATCATGCGGCTCGCCGACGTGCAGCTGACATTCCCGGCGATCCTGACCGCGCTGATGGTCGACGGCGTCGCCCAGGTCATCTTCAAAGGCCACAAGTCCGGCGGCGGCGGCGCCTTCTGGATCCTCGTCGTCGCCATCGGCCTCGCCTTTTGGGTGCAATATGCGCGAACCGTGCGCAGCGTGACGCTGGTCGAGCGCAACAAGGAGTATGTGCAGGCCGCCCGCCTCATCGGCATCGGCAAGATCAAGATCATGTTCCAGCACGTGCTGCCGAACGTGCTCTCGCCCGTCCTGGTGATCGCAACGATCAACCTCGCCCTCGCCATCATCACAGAAGCGACGCTCTCTTTCCTCGGCGTTGGCCTGCCGCCGACCGAGCCGTCGCTCGGCACGATGATCCAGATCGGCAACAAGTATCTCTTCTCGGGCTCGTGGTGGATGGTCGCGTTCCCCGGCATCACGCTTGCTCTGCTGGTGCTCTCGGTCAACCTGCTCGGCGACTGGTTGCGCGATGCATTGAACCCGAAGCTCAGGTAAGCTCGACAGCAATTCAACGTCGGTCGGGCATCCCCCGCCACGACCGAAGGCAAGGAGGACTGCCATGACGAAACGAATGCGCGCTGCAGCAATGCTCGCGGCGCTGATAGCGGCATCACCGATCGCGATTTCGCTCGCTGATGCCAAAACGCTGCGCTGGGCGCGCTCGCAGGATGCGCTGACACTCGA
Source organism: Hyphomicrobiaceae bacterium (assembly GCA_035440865.1). GTDB lineage: Bacteria > Pseudomonadota > Alphaproteobacteria > Rhizobiales > Hyphomicrobiaceae > DAORNH01. The sequence continues at coordinate 6,784 of DAORNH010000166.1, forward strand.
CCCGCACGCCCAGAACGAGGGCGCGACGTTCAACCTTCTGCACAGCATCTACGAGCCGATGATCCTGCGCGATCGTGACGGCAAGCTGCTGCCGACGCTGGCGCTCTCGTGGGGCGTGACCTCCGATCCGACGGTTTGGGAATTCAAGCTCCGCCCCA
>DAORNH010000166.1:6957-8857 GCA_035440865.1 Hyphomicrobiaceae bacterium
GTTCCACGCCGGCCAGACCATGACGGCCGATGATGTCGTCTTCTCGCTCGGCCGCGCGCAGCAGCCGACCTCGGGCGTGAAGGGCCTGCTCACCGCGATCGACAGCGTTTCGAAAGTCGACGATCTCACGATCCGCATCAAGACCAAGGGTCCGAACCCGCTGCTGCCCTCCTACCTCACGAACATCTTCGTGATGAGCAAGGCCTGGGCCGAGGCGAACAACTCGGTCACGGTGCAGGACTTCAAGGAGAAGAAGGACAACTTCGCCGTCCGCAATGCCAACGGCACCGGACCCTACACGCTCGTCAGCCGCGAGCAGGACGTGCGCACCGTAATGAAACGGTTCGACGGCTACTGGGGCAAGGGCATGTTCCCGCTCGGCGTCACCGAGATCAACTACGTCACCATCAAGTCGGACGCGACCCGCATCGCCTCGCTGCTCTCGGGCGAGGTCGACTTTGTGCAGGACGTGCCCGTGCAGGACATCGACCGGCTCGCCAAGACGGCCAACCTGCGCGTCAACTTCGGGCCGGAGAACCGTTCGATCTTCCTCGGCTTCAATGTCGGCAGCGGCGACCTCGCCTCCTCCGACATCAAGGGTAAGAACCCGTTTGCCGACGTCCGCGTGCGCCGCGCCGTCAGCATGGCCATCGACCGCGAGGCCATCAAGGCGAAGGTGATGCGCGGCCAGTCGGTGCCGTCCGGCATGATCGCCCCGCCGTTCGTCAATGGCTACACGAAGGAGCTCGACAAGGTGCCGGCCGTCGATGTCGACGGTGCCAAGAAGCTGCTCGCTGAGGCGGGTTACGCGGCCGGATTCTCCGTCGCGCTCAACTGCCCGAATGACCGCTACGTCTCCGACGAGGCGATCTGCCAGGCCGTGGTTGCGATGCTCGCCCGCATCGGCATCAAGGTGACGCTCGTTTCGCAGTCGAAGACCAAGCACTTCCCGCTGATCGAGAAGAACCCGCCCGAGACGGATTTCTTCCTGCTCGGCTGGGGTGTCCCGACTTACGACAGCCACTACATTTTCTCGTTCCTCTATCATTCGCGGAGCGGCAAGGAAGGCTCGTTCAACGGCACGCGCTACGCCAACCCCGACATGGATAAACTGATCGCCGGCCTCACCTCCGAGACCGATCAGGCGAAGCGCAACGCGACGATTGCCGAGATCTGGAAGAAGGTGCACGCCGACACGGTCTATGCGGCACTCCACAACCAGACACTCGCCTTCGCCATGTCGAAGGACTGGGACCTGCCGACCTCCCCCGAGAACGCCGTGCGCATCAAGTTCTTCGGACCGGTTGCGAAGTAAGCTTGGGTGACAGTCGAACGCCCGGCGCGCCTCGATCTGGCGCGCCGGGCACACGATCAGGATCGCCCTCGGGCGGCCCGTGGCAAGCAATCCGAGGCGCCCCGTCAGGCATGGCCGAGCCCGTCCTATCCGTCCGCAATCTCCGGGTCGAATTTCCGACCCGCAGGGGCACGCTCGTCGCTGTCGATAACGTGAGTTTCGACATCGCCGCGGGCGAGGTGCTCGGCGTCGTTGGCGAATCCGGTGCCGGCAAGTCGATGACCGGCTCCGCCGTCATTGGCCTCATCGAGCCGCCAGGGCGGATCGCCGGCGGCGAAGTGCGGCTCGCTGGGCGGCGCATCGACAATCTCCCCTACGACGAGATGCGCCGCATCCGCGGCCGGCGCATCGGCATGGTCTTCCAGGATCCTCTGACGAGCCTCAACCCGCTCTATCGCGTCGGCGACCAGATCATCGAGACCATCCGCACACACTTGCCCGTCTCCGAAGGCGAGGCGCGGGCGCGGGCGATAGCGCTTCTCCAGGAGGTCGGCATTCAGGGTGCCGAGCGGCGCATCGACGGCTATCCGCACGAGTTCTCGGGCG
>DAORNH010000166.1:8897-9781 GCA_035440865.1 Hyphomicrobiaceae bacterium
CGCCGAGCCCGAACTCGTCGTCGCCGACGAGCCGACGACCGCGCTCGACGTGTCGATCCAGGCGCAGATCATCGGCCTCCTGAAGCGGCTCTGCCGCGAGCGCGGCACCGCCGTCATGCTGATCACCCACGATATGGGCGTGATAGCCGAAACGGCGGATCGAGTTGCCGTCATGTATGCGGGCCGCATCGCCGAAATCGGCCCAGTGCGCGATGTCATCCAACGGCCTCACCACCCGTACACGAAAGGTCTCATGGGCTCGATCCCGACGCTCGAGGCCGCCGCGAGCCGGCTCGTGCAGATCCCGGGCTCCATGCCGCGGCTGACTGCGATCCCGCGGGGCTGCGCCTTCAATCCGCGTTGCCGCGAAGTCATCGAACGCTGCCGGCTCGAGCGTCCGGAGCCCGTCGCCATCGGCGCGTCTGCTGTTGCCTGCTGGGTCGCCGCCGCTCGCGCTAAGGCAGGCACGACCGCCGAGAGTATCGATGCATGAGCGGACCGCTGGTCGAGGTGCGTGGCCTTGCCCGCACGTTTGATGTCTCCAAGCCCTGGCTCAACCGTGTCATCGAGCGGGAGGAGCGCAAGCTGCTGCGCGCCGTCGAGGACGTCTCGCTGGAGATCGGGGCCAAGGAGACGTTTGCGCTCGTTGGCGAATCCGGCTCGGGGAAGTCGACCGTCGCCAAAATGATCGTCGGCCTGCTCAAGCCGACGGCAGGCAGCGTCGCCATCGCCGGCGTGCCGATGTGGGATCAGGGCGGGCGCGGCGGAAGTCGCGAGAGCGGGATGGCAGCGATCCCGGGCGAGCGCGTCGGACCGGCACCCCAAGCTGGCGAATCGGAGCGGCGTCTCCTGCGCCGCCGCATCCAGATGATCTTCCAGGACCC
>DAORNH010000167.1:0-2953 GCA_035440865.1 Hyphomicrobiaceae bacterium
CGAGATGCTGATGCGACACAAGGACGTGGCCTTCATCCTCGCGACCGGCGGCGCCAGCATGGTCAAAGCGGCCTACAGCTCCGGGAAGCCCGCGATCGGCGTCGGCCCGGGCAATGCGCCGACCTTCGTTGCGCCCGATGCTGACCTCACGCACGCCGCGGCCAGCATCGTCGCCTCGAAGTCGTTCGACAACGGCCTCATCTGCGGCTCGGAGCACAACCTCGTGACGACCGCTGCGACCAGAGAGGGCCTCGTCGCGTCCCTCGCAGCGCACGGGGCAGCTGTCCTCGCGCCCGACGAGGTTACGAAGCTCACGCAGTGCGTCGTGCCGCCGGGCGAGTTCCGCTTCCGGCCGGAAGTGGTCGGCCAGAGTGCTGCCGCCATCGCCAAGGTCGCCGGCATCACGCGGCCACATCCGATTGGACTTCTCGTGGTGCCGACGGACGATGCCAAGCCCGGCAACCCCTGGGCGCACGAGAAGATGGCACCGATGGTGAGCCTCTTCACAGTCGCCGACACGGAGGCCGCCATCGCGCTCGCCCAGCGCCTCCTCGAGATTGAGGGCAAAGGGCACACGGCCATCATTCATACGCGCGACCGTGCTCTGGCACGACGCTACGGCCTGGCGATGCCGGCGAGCCGTATCCTCGTCAACTCGCCGGGAAGCCAAGGCATCGTCGGTCACACCACCAACCTGAAGCCGTCGTTCACGCTCGGCTGCGGCACGTTCGGCGGCAACTCGACGACCGACAACGTCACGTTCGCGCACCTCCTCAATGTGAAACGCCTCGCCGAGTTCGTCGCGCCGCCATCGTCGAGTTGAACCACCGGCCGATGGAGCTCGCCCGCGAGATCGTCGCAAGCACGCTCGATGCCGATTGGCAGGCGATGATCGCCATGTGCCGCGCCGGCGATCCGCAAGGCCGGTTCATGAGCCCGTCTTCCGCGTCGCTCGTCTGACACCGTGGTCGCCCGATCCATGCGTGCCGCCGCGCCCCGATCTGCCGGCAATCGCGTGGCGGGTGCTCGAGCGACCTGCTAATGGACCATGATGCGGCCGAGCCGGTGCCCGGGCGGATCGCGCGATGTCAACGCAGGGAGATCCTCATGGCCGATCCGGTGGGAGTTGCAGGGCCGGCCGGCAAGGTCGTCATCCGCAATATAGGCCTCCTGCTTTCGGGCGACCTCGCCAGGCCCATCCTCGACGCCGACGCGATCGTCACGGACAAGGGCCGCATCACCGCGGTCGGGCGGCTCAAGGACCTCGACACCTCACACTCGAGCGTGACGATCGACGCCAAGGGGACGACGGTCGCGCCGGGCCTCATCGACAGCCACGTGCACCCGGTGTTCGGCGACTGGACGCCGCGCCAGAGCCAGATCGGCTGGATCGACAGCTTCCTCAACGGTGGCGTCACCACCATGATCTCGGCCGGCGAGGTGCACCTCCCCGGCCGGCCGCGCGACATCGTCGGGGTGAAGGCGCTCGCCATCACCGCCCAGCGCGCCTTCACGAACTTCCGGCCGGGCGGCGTCAAGCTCCACGCCGGCGCGCCGACGATCGAGCAGGGCATGGAGGAGGCCGACTTCGCGGAAATGGCGAAGGCAGGCGTGAAGCTCCTGGGCGAGGTCGGACTGGGCACCGTCAAGGCCGGGGCCGAAGCGAAGAAGATGGTCGCCTGGGCGAGGAAGTATGGCATCCAGTCGACCATCCACACCGGCGGCCCCTCCGTGCCAGGCTCCGGCTACATCGACGCCGATACCGTGCTCGAAGCGGATGCGGACGTAATCGGCCACATCAACGGCGGGCACACGGCGCTGCCGCTGAAACAGATAGAGTGCCTCTGCGGCCAGTGCTCGCGCGCGATCGAGGTCGTGCACAACGGCAACGAGTATGCCGGCCTCCACGCCGTGAAGATCGCGCAGCAATTGAAGCAGCTCGACCGCGTCATCCTCGGCACCGACAGTCCGGCGGGCTCGGGCGTGCAGCCGCTCGGCATCCTGCGCATGATCGCGCTCATTGCGAGCTTCTCCGACCTCGCGCCCGAGACCGTCGTCTGTTTCGCGACCGGCAACACGGCCCGCACGCGCGACCTCGATTGCGGGCTGATCGAGCCCGGCCGCGCGGCCGACTTCGTCATCATGGATCGCGCGCAGCATTCCGCCGGTCGCGACATCCTCGCCTCGATCAAGGGCGGCGATCTCCCCGGCATCGGCATGGTGATCATCGACGGCGTGGTGCGCTGCGGCCGCTCGCGCAATACGCCGCCCGCCGACCGGATACCGGAGGTCATCACGCACGCCCACTGACGGTGAGCGCCGCATCTCGGTCCAGACGATCCCACGATACCGCCCCCAGCAACAGGCGATCACCATGAGCACTCCATCGACGCACAAGCCCCTCGATGCCGCCGCCAGCGATCCGAAGGCGCTCCGCTGGATGACCGGATTTCCACCCGCGCCCGACGTCGCCATCACATTTGCCGACGGCACCTTCCGCGAGTTTCCGCAGTCCCGCTGGGCCTACAGCAATTATCGCCAGTTCCTGCCGACGAAGACCGTGTGGCGCGGCCGTGGCCCCGTGTCCGAGCTGAAGCGAGACGAGCAGCCGCTCGGCATTCTCGCGTACACGACCATGGACGGCCGGCGCATCACCTTCGATCAGGCGCTTGCTGAGACCTATGCAGACGGCATCGCCATCCTGCACAGGGGCCGCCTCGTCTTCGAGCGCTATTTCGGGGCGCTCGAGCCGCACAAGCCGCACATCGCCATGTCGGTGACGAAGTCGTTCACGGGCACGCTTGCGGCCGCGCTCGTCGCCGAAGGCCGCATCGATCCGAAGGCGCGCGTCCCAGAGTATGTGCCCGAGCTTGCCCAGAGCGGCTTCGGCGACGCGACTGTCGGCGAGGTCATGGATATGACCACTGCCATCGACTACGCGGAGATCTACACC
>DAORNH010000167.1:2963-9765 GCA_035440865.1 Hyphomicrobiaceae bacterium
GACAAGAACTCGGACGTGTGGGCCATGCGCCGCGCCAACGGCACGGCCCCGCCCGAGCCCGGCGCACCTCCCACGTCGCTCCTCCACTATCTGACAACACTCAAGAAGGAGGGCCGGCACGGCGAGGCGTTCACCTACCGCACGCCCAACACGGACGTGCTCGGCTGGATTGTGCGCCGCGTGACGGGCCAAGGCCTCGCCGAGCTCGTCTCGGAGCGCATCTGGCAGCAGATCGGCGCGGAGGAGGATGCCCACTACACCGTCGACCGCCTCGGCACCGAGTACGGCGGCGGCGGACTCAACACCACCGTGCGCGACCTCGCCCGCTTCGCCGAAATGATGCGCTGCCGCGGTCGCTTCAACGGCCGCCAGATCATCCCGGCTGCCGCGGTGGACGACATCGCCAAGGGCGCTGATCCGAAGAAGTTCGCACCGGCTGGCTACCAGACACTTCCCGGCTGGTCCTATCATCATCAGTGGTGGGTCAGCCACGACAGCCACGGCGTCTACATGGCGCGCGGCATCCACGGCCAATCCATCTACGTCGACCCAAAGGCTGAGATGGTGATCGCGCGCTACGCTTCCCATCCGATGGCCGGCAACGTCAACAACGACCCCGTGACGCTGCCCGCGTTCCGCGCGGTGGCCCTCGCGCTGATGGGGTGACGGACAGCACTCAGAACTCGAGCGGCGCGTTGTCGACGACTTCCTTCATGACGAAGAAGGTGCGCGTTTGGCGCACGCCCGGCAGGCCGATCAACTGTTCGCCGTGCAGGCGGTTGAAATCGGCCATGTCGCGCACGCGGATCTTCAGGAAGTAGTCGAAATCGCCGGCGACGAGGTGGCAGTCGAGGACGACGCGGAGCTTCCGTGCGGCCGCCTCGAAGGCCGCAAAGCTGTCCTTCGTCGAGCGGTCTAGCACGACACCGACGAGGACGAGCGTCCCTCGCTCGACGCGGTGAGGCGCGACCTCGGCCCTGACGCCGCGAACGAACCCATCGGCGAAAAGCCGCGCGAGGCGGCGATGGCAGGTTGCCGGGCTGACATTGGCCGCGGCCGCAAGGTCCGCATTCGAGATGCGCCCGTCGTCCTGGAGGAGGCGCAGGAGCCGCCTGTCGGTGCGATCGAGCAGCGCCGTATCGGAAGGTTCTTTCGTGAGTTGGCGCTCTTTCGACCTTTTCATGTCACGTTCTGCATCCAATACACGGTTTCGATCATTTTCTTGACGATATTCGAAAGCACCGACCGGTCAAGACGGGCTATTCTCGCTCCGGATCCACGTGGAGGCGACCATGCTGAAGCTCGACAAGTTCCCGCGCTACTCGCTGACGTTCGGGCCGACGCCCATCGAGTTCCTGCCGCGCATGACGGCAGCCCTCGGCGGCAAGGTGCAGATCTATGCGAAGCGCGACGACTGCAACTCGGGCCTTGCCTTCGGCGGCAACAAGCTCAGGAAGCTCGAGTACATCGTGCCGGACGCCATCGCCTCCAACGCCGACACGCTGGTCTCGATCGGCGGCGTGCAGTCGAACCACACGCGCATGGTCGCCGCGACGGCCGCCAAGATCGGCATGAAGTGCGTCGTCATCCAGGAGAGCTGGGTGCCGCACGAGGACGCCGTCTACGACCGCGTCGGCAACATCCTTCTGACCCGCCTCATGGGTGCCGACAGCCGCATCGTCTCCGACGGTTTCGACATCGGTATCCGGAAGAGCTGGGGGGAGGCGATCGAATCCGTCAAGAAGGCCGGCGGCAAGCCCTATGCGATCCCGGCGGGCGCCTCGGTGCACAAGTACGGAGGCCTCGGCTACGTCGGCTTCGCCGAGGAGGTCCGCGCCCAGGAAAAGCAGATGGGCGTGAGGTTCGACTACATCATCGTCTGCGTGGTCACGGGCTCGACACAGGCCGGCATGATCGTCGGCTTTGCCGCCGATGATCGCGCGAGCCGGGTGATCGGCATTGACGGATCGGGCACGCCGAAGCCGCTCAGGGCGCAGGTTCGCCAGATCGTCGACAACACGGCTGAGCTCGTGGAGCTCGGCCGGAAGGTGCGCGACGACGAGATCGTCATCCTCGAGGACTACGCCTACCCGGCCTACGGCGTGCCGAGCGCCGAGACCAACGAGGCGATCCGCTTTGCCGCCCGCACCGAGGCCATGATCACGGACCCCGTCTACGAGGGGAAGTCCATGCAGGGCATGATGGACCTCGTGAAAAAGGGATACTTCCCGGCAGGATCGAAGGTGCTCTACGCCCACCTCGGCGGCGCGCCGGCGATCAACGGCTACAGCTATACCTATCGCAACGGCTGAAGAGTCCCGCGCGCGAGGGCGTTTTCACAGGCCGACGCGCGCGGAGATCACTTCCAGCTGCGCTGGATGAGACCGCGCTCCTCCGAAGGAGAGACGGCCGCGCCGGCACCGAGCGCGATGAGCAGCGCCTTCAGCGCATCCTTCTCGTCCGCGCCGGAGGGCCGGAACTTCCCGTCCGGCGTCGCCGATGCGGCAACCCGCACGACCCCCTCCACGACCCATCCGCCGGCGCCATCCGCGCACGCAATCGCCGCCAGCTCCGGCGCCGTCGACGTATCCTTGCCGTCGAGCTGCTCGATCTCGCGGCAGGGCCGGCCGGTGCGGTCGCGAAACGTCCCCACTACCTCGATCCGCCGCGCCCCTGCGCCGATCTGTTCGCCCTCCCCGGTCGTCCGCGAATGGAGCAGGCGTGCCAGCGCGCTGCCGCTTGCAACCGGTCCAGCCGCAATCACAGTGGAGATGGAGGGGCTGCGGAAGTCCCGCAAGCCGAACCCGACGCCCGCACCGACGACGAGCGCGAGCGACGCGGCCATCGCCATCGGCAGGAACATGCCGCGCTGAGACAGACGGCGTCGCCCGATCGGCGTGATCGTCGTCGTGTGCTCGGCGTCCACGACGCCGGGTCGTGCCGCCGGACTTTCCTGCAACACCGCGATCAGACGATCGGGCACCGGGCTCGATGCGGGCACCTCGAAAGCCTGCTTCAAGAGTGCTGCTGACTTCTGCAGCCTATTCACGAGCTCGGCAGCCTTCGGATCGGAGGCGAGGTAGGCCTCGATCTCCCTGCGCTTGGCCTCGTCGAGCTCGCCGTCGGCGTATTGCACCAACATGGTCTCATCCGGCGCTGTCATGGCAATGTTACTTTCAAGCTCTGTCTGTCACGCGGAGGAGCCTCGCTTGCCCGCGGCCGCGACCCATCGTCTGGAGGGCGTTTGGCTTCAACCGAGCGGAGCCGGCCGAACCTTTGCCACAAGCGATCCACGCCGTGGCGAGTCCGCCGCTGAAAGGCACCGACACCGCGCCATGCATGATCATTCCACGAGAGCACCGTCGCCACCAATCGCTCTGGCACCGGATCTCGCAGGGACCGGTCGAACGCCCAGCCGATCAGCACGGCCGATCGCGTCAACCGCAGCACCTCCTCGCGCGCCTGCGAGGAGCGATCGATGAGGAGCTGCAGTGCCGCCCGCTCTTCGGAGGCGAGTTCGCCATCAGCGAAGGCAACGATCCAAGTATCGGTTGAATGGTTCATGGCAACAGGATCTCCTCAGGCCGGGTCGATCGCATCGGCCAACCTCCGCCGAGCCCGCGACAGGCGGCTCATGACGGTGCCGATCGGGATCTCCAGGGTGTCGGCCGCCTCCTGATAGGACAGCCCCTCTATCGCCACCAATGACAGCACGATGCGCTGCTCCTCGGGCAACTTTGCCATCTCGTCGCGCACGATCGCGAGGGCCGCACGCGCCTCCGTCCTCTCGTGGATGCGCGCATCGTCGGCGACGTTCCCGAGTGCCTCATCGTCGCTGGCGGTCGGGCGGCGGGCCCGCGCTCGACCCTGGTCGACGAACGTGGTCTGCACGATGCGAAACATCCAGCTGTCGAGGCGCGTGCCAGGTGTGAACTGATGGAGGCGCGACAAGGCTCTGAGGCATGCGGCTTGGACGATATCGTCAGCCTGCTCGGGCGAGCCTGAGAGCGCATAGGCGAACCTCCTGAGACGCGGCAGCAGAGTGATGATCTCCTGCCGCAGGGTCGACTCCGTGGTCGATGCTTGAATGGCCAAACGCTTGCTCCTCAGCGTCGCAACTCATCGACAGCCGGCAAACGCAGTGAACTGGATGAGGCCCCAGCCGTAGACCGGGTCCCGGCCCGGTGCGCCGAGATCACGCGCCGATCCCGCCAGACGCTCCGTCAGTGAGGCCAGGGTCGGCCTTGCCGGGTCGGTCGCAACACCCATGGCAAAGGCTGCGGCGACGAACGGCGAGGCGAACGAGGTGCCATCCACCCGCTGCAGCCGGCCGGCAGGCGCTGCCGTGAGAAGACCGACGCCCGGAGCCGCGAACGCGATGTGCTTCCCTCGCGTCGACAGCCGCGACGAGCGCATGCGGTCGTCGATCGCGCCGACCGCGACGACACCGTCGTAGCGCGCGGGATAGCCCTGGCTCGAGCCGCTCGCCGGCGGGCCAGACGCGGCCACGATCACGACGCCGCGCTCGATCGTCTTCCTGATCGCTGCCAGAAGCACGGCGTTGTCCGGCCCGCTGAGGCTCATATTGATCGTCACGACGTCCACTTCGACGAGCCAGTCGAGTGCCGCAACCAGGGCAAATACGTCCGCCGCCATCTCGGCGCCCTCGCTGTGGAAGGCGTCGGCTGCGAACAGCTGGCTGTCGGGTACGAGCCCGACGACCTCGGAGTTGCGAGCGCCGACAAGCAGGCTCGCGACGCCGGTACCGTGATCCGCGCTCGACGGCTTGCGGCCGCTCGCACGATGGTCCTTGACCGTGATCCTCGCCGTAGTGAGTGCAGGGTGGCTCTGGTCGACGCCCGTGTCGATCATGCCAATTCGCACTCGCGCGCTGCACTTGCCGATGCCATCGCTCCACGCCGTCAGCGTGAATGCGCTGCAGGTCTGACCACAGCCTTCACCGGCCGCTTTGTAGGAGCCGCGGTTGCGCTGGTAGAGGTCATTGTTGGCGATGGTGCTGCCGGGGACCGCGGCGGCGATCCGCCGACGGGCAGTGTCGCGACCCATTCCGGCGGGAGCGCGCACCCGCAGAACTGACGAGCCGAGCAGGCGATTATCGCGCTGATCGAGGAGCTCGAAGCCGGCCGACCTCACGGCGTTCGAAGCATCGGCCGTCGGTGCGGCGACGACGAGCTCGTGACGGACGGGTGGCGCCGCCGGCCGCGCCTCCTTGCTGGGCGTCGACTTGGAGCGGCGCGCGCGCGTCTGTTTGCAAGCGCAAAAGATGACGAGGCAGACGCACTTCGAGGCGCGCGTGCCGCCACGAGCCGGCGCCATCCAGTCGCCGCCGGAGCCAGAGTCGCCGGCCGATCCGCCGCCCGGCCCCGCTCCACCGCCATCACCATCATCGGCGAGCGTTGGCGTCACTCCGAACGGCGACATCGTCTGTAGGCTCGAGGCCCCGAAGATTAGGAGCGCAACTAGTCCCAGTTGCATCAGGCGCCTGGACCACGACCATGACATGAGTTGCCTCCCTCTGAGGAATTCACCCGGCGATCATTTCAGATCCGACACGACGGACTGGTCGAATCCGCATCAGTGTTCCAGCCACAAAAATCGTCAGAGCCGATGTATTTCATCGTAACTGACGATAAATGCGCCCGGAACGGACTTAGTCCAGGAACCAAACGATTTATTGAGCGAGAACGTATTGCACAGACCAATATTCCAGAGAAATGCAAGTTTGTGTCCGACAATCCACCGACAACTCCCGCCGGTACGGCCGCATCCGAGACAAGGGCCGTCCGCAGCCACGATCACCCGCCACCGGCAGCTGCGCAAACGCGGACTGGCGCGTGCGAGCTGCCGCGAGGCCACCAGACTGCCGGTCGGAAGCCCGCACGATGCGCCGCCTCTGGAATAGCCGAGTGATGCCGGCGTTCTTCCGCCAAACGCGACAAGTTTCCATCCGACTGCCGATGCCTGCACCGCAGTCCTGCGAGGCGAAGGCGCACGCGCGGGAGTCCCCGCTCTGCCAGCACGTCCAGTTCCGACAGTGTCGACGAGGAGCCGCCAATGGACCGGTTGACGAAAATCCTGCTCACCGCCGCGGTCACGGCGCTCGTCACCGCCGGCCTCGCGATGATCGCCGTCACCACTCTGGACATGCCACTCGGTGCCGGACGCAGCAGCGAGGCATGCGATGCGAGCTTCGACGATGATCAGCGCAAGTGCCCGAAGCGCTGAGCAAGCAAACGGACGTTCTGCGCAGTCGCGCCACTTTGTCTGATATCTGAAGTTCCGAGAGGTGTGCCCGTCCCCTCCCCCCGTGATTGCCGCCGGCCCGGCCGGGGCCATCGCTACACCTGACGGCCACCCAGGCCGCTCCGGAGCGGCTACACCCACTCCCTCGCAAATTCAATTGCCCGACGAACGCCCGACGCACGAGCAGGTCGCGCAGCGTGATGAAGGCGGCCGGCACGAACACGCAGCGCGACGTGCCGCCGGTCACCTCGAAGCCCTCGAAGACGACGTGGTTGGACTGGCGGAACTCGATCGTGTTGCTGCCGCCGGAGAGGATCGGACGTTGCCCGTTCACGCGCAGGCCGCGGATCGTGACCGGCAGGGCCGCGCTGCCCGAATCGCGCAGGATCACGCCGCCGGCATAGGTCGCGTTGCCGTCCACTTCGACGAGGTCGCCGGGCTGCAGCGTGACGCCGGCGAGCAAGGCCTGCAGGGTCGGATACGGGCGGCTCGGGCCGACCGCGTAGCTGGCCGCGCCGGCATTGCCGCCGGCGGCCAG
>DAORNH010000168.1:0-9614 GCA_035440865.1 Hyphomicrobiaceae bacterium
GGTTCTTCGTCGCGTTCTTGACATGCTGGGTTAGGTTGCAACGCTCGGATGTCCCATCCATGTGGAAGATTCGCTCCCCCACGACGAACCCGGCGTTATGCTCCTCCCCTTGCCACCCGAGCCGATCATATATGCGCTCGCGGTCGATCATGGTGCCCGGGAATTGGTCGCGAACGTGCGGCGGACCGCCCTCGACGAACGTCGACATCGAGGCGATCGCCTGCCGGCGCGCTCCGGTGACGCTCGCTGCCGCCGGGCCCATCAGTGCCGGCACGAACTCGGCGCATTGGACGGGGAAGCCCGGTCGGGAACGGCGATCGAAACCGAGCACACGGGCGCCGTGCCGGGCCGCTTCGCGCGCGGCACTGGCGCCAGCAGGACCGAGCCCGACAACCAAGATGTCACACGAATGATGATCCGTCTTCGCGGCCATCTCAGGCGACACCGTCCGGCGGCGGCCAGTCGTCGATCACGGACGCTCTGATATGCGTTTTGCCCTCGAGGTAGGCGCGCGCGATCCGATGGGCACCATCGAGAATGTCGCCACCTCGGGTCATGATGATCGGAAAATTCAGATCGGCGCGCATGATATCGGAGGCCCGTTCGGCCACCTTGCGCACCGTCGGTCGCACATCCTTCGGGCCGCCGAACCAGACGACCTCGTCGAGGACGCCGAGCGAGCTAATCTCACGTTCCTCGATGGGTGCCCCGGCCGCGGCCGCCCAGAGTGTCGGCATCCGCCAGAAGGGCGTCGAGCCATCGGTTTGCGGCTCTCCGTACAGTATTCGCTCGCCGGGAGCTTTCATGTCGTCTCAGTGCCGGTAGGGGAAGCAGCGCTCGCGATCGAGAGCGAGCTTGAAGTGGGTCGCGAGCGCGGCGATGGCAGGACCATGATCGGGGTAGGGGTCCATGTTGGCGCGGCCGACGATGATCGGGCGGAACGAGCGGTTCTCGCGGCCTCCCGGCGGCAGCATGGCGGTGACGAGGGGCGTGCCCTCGCGGTCGCGCAGCGTGAGGAACAGGGGCATGACCTTCTGGATATGATCCTTGCGGCCGATGCTCTGCTCGAAGGCGGCGCCTGATTTCGGCGGCACATAGCTCTTCAAGGCAGTGTCGTGGGCTTGCCGGAAGTACTTGTCGACGGCATGCGCCATCGCGGCTGCCTCGGTGTCGGCTTCGCCTTGCGTCTCGAAGCGGAACCAGGTCTTGGGCGGGGCGTCGCATACGAACTGCATGGTGCGCGGCTCCTCGGCGGTCGGCGCGAGCTCAGCCGTCGGCGCGGGATGGCGCGGCGGGACGATCGCGCGGGAAAGTCTTGCGAGTATATGGTGCGTGCCTTGCCGCGGCAAAGGGGCGGGGAGGCAAAAGCGCAATTGGGCTGGGCGTGTGTGGCTTTGCCATCAGGGCTCGAAGCCTTCGAAGGTCATGGCATCGGCCCAACGCTGGGTGATGGCGCGATCGACGGCGGAACGCACCGTCCAGGTGAAGAGGGGGATCGCCAGCACCTCGCGCACGAAGCGGGTGACGGGGGTCGGCAGCGACTTCACGTGGTAGGAGAAGAAGCTCGGCGCGACGGGGCCGGATTCGAGCAGGTGCTTCAGGCGGAAGGCGCGCTTCAGGTCGATGCGGTGGCGCCACCAGTCGTGTCCCGTGTAGCCGCCCGAGACGATGCCGCGCGGCACCGCGGGCGCGAGCGGCCGCACCGCCGCCATCAGCCCCGGATCGAACGACATGAGCGCGAGTGGCCCCTTATGCGCCGCCGAGATGTCGGCGATCTTCTTCAGGAAGGTGACGTCGGGCGTGTCCCACTCGCTCTTGATTTCGACGAGCAGCGGCACGCGCCCGCCGACGAGATCGAGAAAGTCGCCATAGGCGAGGATGCCATCCTCGCTGCCACGGAGGCGCAGCTTGCCGATCTCGGCAGGCGTGCGCTCGCTGATACGCCCCGTCGCCTCGACGAGGCGCTTCAATTCGAGATCATGGAAGACGAACGGCGTCCCGTCGCGCGCGGGTCGGAGGTCGCACTCGATGCCGTAGCCCTTGGCGATCGCGGCCTTGAACGCCGAGGCCGTGTTCTCGATGCGACCACGGCCCTGGTCATGCAGGCCACGATGAGCGATCGGGCGCAGGAACACCGAGCGGTCGAGCATGCGGCTATTTCCGGATCTGGATGATCGCCTCGACCTCGACCGCGGCATCGAGGGGCAGGCTGCCCATGCCGACCGCCGAGCGTGTATGGCGACCCTTGTCGCCGAGCACCTGGACGAGGCAGTCCGAGCAGCCGTTCACCACCTGCGGGTGATCGGTAAAGGTCGGCGCCGCGTTGACGAAGCCGGTGAGCTTCACGACCTGCACGATGCGGTCGAGGCTGCCGAGCGCGGCCTTGGCCTGGGCGAGGATGCTCAATGCGCACGAGCGCGCCGCAACCTGGCCGTCGGCAACGGAGACACCCGCCCCGAGCTTGCCGGCCATGACCTTGCCATCGGGGGTCCGCGAGACCTGGCCCGAGACGAACAGCAGGTCGCCGATGATGTGGCAGGGGACGTAGTTGGCGACCGGCGCGGCGGCCGCCGGCAGCGTGATGCCGAGTTCCTTCAGGCGGGCGTCGATGGCGCTCATGTCGATTTCTCCCTGGTCGAGGCGGTATCGTGCACTGTGGGCCAACAGCTCGGCGCTTTGCAACCGACTTCGCTGTCGGTACATTCAGGCGCTGCCGCCCGGCGAGTCCGGCTCCATCCGGAGCCCCGATCGGCGGCATTTCGGAGACACGCATGCAGTTCGCGCTGAACGTCCCGAGGTGGCCCAATGCCGGGCACTGGCTCGCCGGCCTCGGCGTCGCTGCTGTGGTGCTCGTTGCCATGGTGCCTGCCACCCCGCGCGCCGACGTCGGCAGCGTGGTACTCGCGCCGCATCGCGCCGTCTACGATCTGAGCCTCCATCGCACGGGCAGCGGCTCGAGCGTGACGGATGTGGCCGGACGCATGGTCTACGAACTCGTCGGCTCGTCGTGCGCGGGCTTTACGCAGACCATGCGCTTCGTCATGCAGTCGAGCAGCAACGAAGGGCAGGATAATCTGATCGACATGCGCTCGACGAGCAGCGAGGACGCGGCCGGCCGAACCTTCAAGTTCGCGACGAGCCAGTACCGCAACCAGAAGCGCGCCGAAGGCACCGAGGGCGAGGCCACGCGCGGCGATCCAATCAGATTGGAGCTCACGCGGCCCGAGAAGAAGTCGACAACCATCGGCGCCAGCGCCTATTTCCCGATCCAGCATTCGATCGAGCTGATCAGGCGCGCGCGGGCCGGCGACAAGATCTTCGAGGCCGACCTCTACGACGGCGGCGACAAAGGCGAGAAGGTCTATGCGACGGTGTCGCTGATCGGCCCGAAGCGTGAAGGCGCGAACAAGACGCTCACCAAGATCGACGGCACCACGCCGCTCGACAGCCTGCCGGCATGGCCGGTGACGATGAGCTACTACGAGCTCGCCTCGGCAAAGCAGGACGCGACGCCATCCTACGAGATGTCCTATCTCTTCTTCGACAACGGCGTGAGCCGCCGCATCATCATCGACTACGGCGAGTTCGCCGTGCGCGCGACACTCAGCAAAATCGAGTTCCTGGAGCCAGCCAAATGCGCGCCGGCGAAGTAGCGGCCATTCGTGGTCGCCGGTCCCGTGGCCCGCGTCTCAGCCCTGCGGATAAGGCCTGCAGCCGGTTTCCAAAGGCCCGAGGCCTTTGGCGGGGCTCGGGGCAGAGCCCCGAACCGTCATTGAGCGCCGGCCGAGCACATGGCGACGCTTCGCAAGCGAGGGCCCGGTCCGGCGCTTCAGGCCGCGTTCCAGCCCATCACAGCCTTCACCTCGAGGAATTCCTCGATGCCGAAGCGGCCCCACTCGCGGCCATTCCCCGACTGGCGGTAGCCGCCGAACGGCGCCTTGCTGTCGGCCGCCGCCATGTTGAGGTGCACCATGCCGGCGCGGAGCTGCTTCGCCACGTCCTTGACGCGATCGGCGTTGGCGCCGCTGACGTATGCCGCCAGCCCGTAGATGTGCTCGTTCGCCATGCGGATGGCATCCGCCTCATCCTTGTAGCCCATGATCGAGAGCACCGGGCCGAAGATCTCCTCGCGGGCGACGGTCATCTCCGGCTTCACGTTTGCGAACACGGTCGGGCGGACGTAGTACCCGGTATTGAGGTCTGCCGGCCGCCCCGGACCGCCCGTCACGAGCGTCGCGCCCTCGTCGATGCCCTTCTTGATGAGATCCTGGATCTTGCCCCACTGCGCCGCCGAGACGACCGGGCCGATCTGCGTGTCCGTGGCCTTCGGGTCGCCGACCTTCAGCTTTTCGGCGGCGGCCTTGGCGATGGCTGCAACGTCGCTCATGCGGGCCGCAGGAACCATCATGCGGGTCGGCGCGTTGCACGATTGGCCGGCATTGCGGAAGCAGGCCTCGACCCCCTGCGTCACAGCCTTCGACCAATCGGCGTCCTCGAGCAGGATGTTGGCCGACTTGCCGCCGAGTTCCTGGCCGACGCGCTTCACGGTCGGCGCGGCGCGGATCGCGACCTCGACACCGGCCCGCGTCGAGCCGGTGAACGACACCATGTCGAGGCCGGGGTGCGCGGCGATGGCGGCGCCGACCGACGGCCCGTCACCGTTGACGAGGTTGAACACGCCCTTCGGCACGCCGGCCTCGTGCATCATCTCGGCGAGCAGCAGCGCGGAGGTCGGCGCGAGCTCCGACGGCTTCAGCACCATCGTGCAGCCTGCGGCGAGCGCGCCGGCGACCTTGCAGGCGATCTGGTTCGCCGGCCAGTTCCAGGGCGTGATCATGCCGACGGCGCCGATCGGCTCGCGGATCACCTCGGTCGTGCCGAGGCGCTCGTGGAAATGAAACTCCTTCAGGAGGTCGTGCGCGGTGCGGAAGTGACCCATGCCGGCGCCGGCCTGGAAGCGCGTCGCGAAGGAGAGCGGCGCGCCCATCTCCTCGGAGATCGCGGCACCCATCTCGTTGAAGCGGCGCTTGTAGATCTCGGCGATCTTGGCGAGCAGCGCCATGCGCTCTTCCTTGGTCGTCCGGGAGAACGTCGTGAAGGCACGCCGCGCCGCCGCGACGGCCTTGTCGACGTCGGCGGCGGAGCCCATGGCGACCTTGCCGACCGGCTGCTCGGTCGCCGGGTTGATCACATCGACGGACTTCGGCGTCACGGGATCGACCCAGACGCCATCGATATAGAACTTCAGCGCGTTCTGGCGGCTCATGGCAGTGCTCCTCGATTGTTGTGCGCGGTCTAGCAGGGGAGGGGCTGCCCTGTCGACACGCTGCTGACTGGGCTGGTCGGGCGCGCTATGATGCGGATGGACATTAGATTTGCTCGTTTCGACGGAGCTCCGGCAATGATCCGCACCTGGCGCCTCTGTCTTGGTGTGCTCGGCCTTGCCGCCGTAACGACCGGCAGCCTGTCGGCCGCTGAACCCAAATCGGTCGACCTCCTGAAGCATGGAAGCGCACGCATCGAGCATGCGAGCGATGCGTTAGCCGGAGCAGCGACGCTCAAGGCCCTGACCGACGGCGATCTTGCGACGCCGGTTCCGCTCGCGGTCTCGGCCGGAGATGCTGTCACGCTCACTTTCGCCTTCGCAGGCGGCGAGGTGTCGCCGGAGGCGATCGAGGTGAGCGTCGGTAGTGCCAAGCGCGAGGAGGCGGCCGCCGCGATCGACGTGCTCGTCTCGAGTGTGTCGCCGCATGCGGGCTATCGCTCGGTGAGGGCTGATCCGCTGAAGGCCGCCCCCGGTGTCCAGAGGTTCACGTTCACGCCAGCGGCCGCAACGTTCGTGATGCTGAAGCTCACGGCGCCCCGTGGCGCCCCGCGCGTCGCAATCGCGGAGGTGCGTCTCATCGGCCGGCTCGGGCCTCCGCAGTCCAACTACAAGTTCGGGGAGACGCCGGCAAAGGCGCTCGACGTGATCCAGAGCCTCGCCGGCATCGGCACGCTCGACCTCTCCATCACCCCGGACGAAGCGAGCCTCTTCGAGGACGCGCGCGACGGCAAGCTCGACCGGTGGAGCTTCGCCGAGGCAGCACTCATCGTCTCGGGCGTGCGCACCAAGGCCGAGCGCGCGCGCTATCTCTCAGAGATCGACGCCATCGAGGCGGAGGCGCGGCGCGTGACGGCATCGGAGGTGGGCGCGCACGCCAAAGGCGGCGCCCTGCTGCCGTTCCTCCACAAGCGCACCTTTGCCAAGGGCTATGTCTCGAAGCAGACCGACGTCTCCACGATCCTCTCCGAGCGCACGTTCAACTGCGTCTCCTCGGCGGCCCTCTACAACATCGTCGGCCGGCGCCTTGGGCTCGACTTGCGCGCCATCGAGGTGCCGGATCACGCCTTGTCGATCCTCTACGAGGGGACAAGCCATGCCGACGTCGAGACGACGACGCCGCGCGGTTTCAATCCCGGCCGCGACAGGTCGGTGCAGGACGAGTTCAAGTCGCTGACCGGCTTCGCCTACATACCCGACAGCAACCGCGATCAGCGCCGCGAGGTGGGCGAGCTCGGGCTTCTGGCCCTCATCTACTACAACCACGGCGTCGGCCACTCGAATGCGAAGCGACCGCGCGAGGCGCTGCTCGCCTACTTCCGCGCCATGAGCCTCGATCCGGAGTTCGGGTCCGCCGTCAAGAATGCGCTCGCGACGCTCGCCAACTGGAGCCACGATCTCTCGAAGTACGGGCAGTACGAGGAGGCCCTGAAGGTCGCGGGCCTCGGCCTGCGTCTCGCGCCGAAGGACGCCACACTCCTCAACAACAACAAGGCCGTGTGGTCGATCTGGGCGGATAGCCTGATCAAGGCGGGGCGGAGCGAGGAGGCGCTCGCGGTGCTCTTGCGCGCGGCGAGCGCCGTGCCCGACGGCGGCTTCCAGCGCATGCAGGCGTGGGTCTACATCCATCGGGGCGAGCAGCACATCAAGGCCGGCGAGTGGCAGGCGGCGGCGGCGCTTGGACCGGTTGCGCTCGCCCGGCTCGAGGGCGGAGCGCGCGACGAGATGGCCCGCTGGGTCGCATCGCTTCACGGACGCCGCGTCCAGGGCGAGATCAAAGCCGGTCGGTTCGCCGCGGCGCTCGACCTCATCGCGGCCCGCATCACTGAAGCCCCGCGCGAGCCGCGCAGCGCCGAGAACCTCGGCTACGTCGTGCAGGAGCTCCTGAAGAGCGTCGGCGCCAAGGAGGGCACCGAGGCTGCGGAACGCCTGATCCCGGACCTGCTCAAGCGCTTTGCCGGCCAGCGCGACGTGACAGAGGTTGCCGTCGCCTACTTCCACCGGACGATCGGCCGCCTCGAGAACGAGGGACGCTATGACGACGCACTCGCCGTTGCCGGCCGCATGGAGGCCGCACTCGGCGACGTGAAGCGCGCGGCCGAGGCACGCGCAGGCATCGTCGATCGCTGGGCGCTGAAGCTCGCCAAGGCGGGGAGCTTCGCTGCAGCACTCGACGTCTACGAGAAGGCCTACCCGACACTCGCGAGCAAGAGCACCGCCGACAACAACATTCGCTACATCATCCAGGAATGGACGAAGGCGGCGGCGGCCAAGGGCGGCTCGCCCACGGCCGAGGAGATCCTCGCGGCGCAGACGAAGCGCTTCGCATTCGTGCCAGGCCTTGCCGGCGCCTCGGACGACCATGTCGCCAACACGGCGATCGGGCACGCTCGCGCCAAGCGATTTTCGCAGGCTCTGGACGTCTATGCAGCGGCGTATGCCACGCTCAAGGACAAGAGCAAGGCGCACAACAACATCCTCTATGTCCTCCAGGAATGGACGAAGGAGGCGGCAGCGACAGGTGCGCGGCCATCGGCCGAGGAAATACTCGCCAAGGAACTGCAACGCTTCAGCTTCGTGCCCGGCATCGGCCAGATCGCGGTCGGCCACGTCAACCGGCTGGTTCAAGCCGAGGTGCGCGAAAAGCGCTTCGAGGCGGCGCTGGCAGTTCTCAAGGCAAATGCGGGTGTTTTGCCCGATCCCAAGAAGGCAGAGGATATCGCTGCCTACGTCTACGACAGCTGGGCCAAGACACATCGCGAGCGCGGCGACTGGCAGGCGGTCGTCGATCTCTACAATCGCTCACTCGAGGCCTATCCCGGCAGCAGCCACCTCAGAAGAAACGCCATCGCCGCGTGGTACGGCTGGTCGAAGGTGTTCATGGACAAGAAGGACTGGCGCGGCGCGATTACGATCTACGAGAACGCGCTCAAGCGGTTCCCCGGCGAAAGCCTCCTCGAGCAGAACCTCAAATACTGCCGCGAACAACTCGCCAAGAGCGGCGGTTAGCCGCGCGGCGCCCGCGCCTTGCGCTACCCACTCATCACCACGACCGGCACGGGCGCCGCTGCGAATTTCTTCGTCCGGAGCAGTTGTCACTTCGCATTACTCGGGCGTCCTTTTTTGGCCAAATCACGTGCGAAGTCATTAGCAGAAAAGACGCTTTCGCGAGGGATCAGATTGACGAGACAACTACCATCTTTGCAGCTTTCGGGCAGTGAGGATAGCTCGAATGGACCCACGAGACGGATGTTCAGGACTGCGCCGGATTCAACGGCAATCCCTTCCAATGACAGTCGAAATGTCGCTCGATATTGTGGAATTTTTCCCGCAAACGGCACCTGCTCGACTATCGTGTGGACCTGAACTCGAACGAGAATATCGGCCTTCCCACTCAGGGCCTTGAAGTTGGCGGACCACGATTCGCTTGTCCGCCGTCCGTCGGGGGCGCTCGGCAGGCCGAGTGCCATCTCCTCGACGACCTCGAAGTCTGCCAGCAGGTGCCGTGCCACGACCTGCCGCACGGCATGAGCCAATGGACTTCCTCGGTTCTCGCTTGTCGTTGGCCCATCGTCGATCATGACGACGACCTTGCGTTTGGCCGGCTGCGCCGTCGCGCTGCCGTCAACTATCAAGAACGCCAGCATCACGAGGAGGGCGGTTCGCAGTAAAGAGCGGCATGCTTCAATCATCGTCTGACATCCGTATCGCAATTCGAACCGGTGACACGCCTTTGAATATTGCATCGACCAGTCGCGTATTGTCACTTCGGGTCGCAACCGAGGTCGGTCACACTTGCGCATTGGCGCCGAAGCGGCTACCCGGCTCCTCGTGCATCAAAGCGGAGGCGCGGCGTGTCAGATCCGTTCGTGCTCGGCTGGGAGGAGTGGGCGTCGCTCCCCGATCTCGGACTTCCAGCCATCAAGGTGAAGGTCGACACGGGCGCGCGCACGTCGGCGCTCCATGCGACCGGTATGCGCGTCGAGGGACCGGCAGACGCGCGCACGCTGAGTTTCCTCGTGCATCCCGTGCGGCGGCGCGCGGAGCCGGCCATTGCTTGCCGGGCGCCGCTCGTCGGAGAGCGGGTCGTGACGAGCTCCAATGGTGAGAGCGAGCGGCGCTACGTGATTGCGACACGCATCCGGTTCGGCGAGCGGTCCTGGCCGATCGAGATCACGCTCACCAACCGCGAGAGCATGTCGTATCGCATGCTGCTCGGCCGCAACGCGCTCGCGGCCGGCATGCTCGTCGATCCGCTCCGCGGCCTCCTGCAGCCACGCCTCAGCTACCG
>DAORNH010000169.1:0-4192 GCA_035440865.1 Hyphomicrobiaceae bacterium
CGAGTCCGATCATGAAAATGGTGGTGCGGATCGTCGAAACGGCGCCTTGGAGGAATGAAAACACGAGCTCCATCGCGGCACTCGCCGTGAAGCGGAGCGCGCCGCCGTAGCGCGCGACGCCGCCCTTTGTGAGGACCGCATCGAGGAGGCCCGCGATCTTCGGCATGAGGTACATGAGGAAGAAGGTGATATAGAGGCCCTTGGCGAGATACGTCGGGAAGTCCGGAACGGCCTGCGCCTGGAGAGCCACGAGCGGGAGAGCGGCGATCATCAGCGTCCAGGCGGGCAGCCCGACGAACATCAAGATCGCCCAGACGAGCTGGAAGCGGCTCATGGGGAGGAGCCCCGGCGTGTCGAGCAGCTTCACGTACTGCATGTTGCCCTGGCACCACCGGACATCGCGCTTGGCGAAGTCGAGCATGGTCGGCGGGTTCTCCTCATAGCTCCCCTCCTCGACGGGCAAGACGCGCACCTCGTAGCCGGCGCGGCGCATGAACGTCGCCTCGACTTGGTCGTGCGAGAGCACATGACCGCCAAGCGGGGGACCGCCGGGGAGGATCGGCAACTCGCAGTGGTCGCGGAACGGCTTGATCCTGACGAGTGCATTGTGACCCCAGTAGGGGCCGCAATCCCCTACCCACCAGGCCTGCCCGAAGGTGTAGGAGCGCATGCCGTGCCGCATGCCGAACTGGAAGATGCGGGCGAACGCGCTCTCGGACGGCATGCCGACGACGAGGCTCTGCAGAATGCCGAGGCGGGGATGCGCCTGCATCATGCGCACGAGACGCACGATCGAGGGCCCGGTCATGACGCTGTCGGCGTCGAGTGGGAGCATCAGCTCGAAGTCGGCGCCGTGGCGGTCGATGAAGTCGCGCACGTTGCCGGCCTTGTAGCCGGTGTTGACCGAGCGGCGGCGGTAGGCGATGCGGGCTCCATCCTTGTCGCGGGCCTTCCACGCGTCGGCGAGAGCCTCCTCGCGGGCGGCGACTGCGGGATCGTTGGTGTCTGAGAGCAGGAAATAGCTGAAGGCGCCGCCCTCGCCCGTCCGATCGAGGCTCGCCTTCACCGTCTCGAGCCGCTTGATGGCGCGCTCGGGGTCCTCGTTCCTGAGCGTCATGAAGACGGCGGTCTTGACCGTGAGCGGCGTCGGCACATCACCGGCAGCCGCGAAGGGGGCGACGGCCTTGAGCCCGTCGCCGTGGCCGTGCAGCAGCCAGAGGCCGATGATCGCGTTCCAGAAGCCGAGCACGGTCCAGGGCGTGCCTAGCGCGAAGCAGACGAACATCAGGATGTCGAGCCAGGTCCAGCCGCCGCTGCCAAGGATGCGGGCGGCGACCGCCATCAGCACGAGCCAGGTCAGCACGTTGAGGACGATGACCACGCGGCGGCGGACGGCGAGGTCGGCCGTTGCCTGGAGCCCTGTCGGCGTCGTAAGGCTCGGCTCGTCCGGCCGCGAGATCGGGGCCGGCGAGCCGGCGGTATCTGATGTGTTGCTCATGGATGTCCGGTCTTGTGGATGCCCGGTCCTGGTCGGTCGCAGTCTCGGAGCGTGAAGTCAGCCATGCAGAACGAGTCGAAGCGCGATGACGCTGCCGCGCCCCGCCGCGCGCGCGCCCGCATCGAGGTAGCGCGGGCGATCTGGTACGTAAAGCCGGGGGTTGCGGAGATCCGCTCGGCACGGTTGACGCCGCCCGGGCCAGGCGAGGCACGGGTCAGGATGCTCTACAGCGGAATCAGTCGCGGCACGGAGCGCCTCGTGGCTCTGGGGGAGGTCGGGGAAAGCGAGAGGACGCGCATGCGTGCGCCCCTTCAGGACGGCGAGTTCCCTTTTCCCGTCAAATATGGCTATTGCGCGGTCGGCCGCATCGAGGCGGGGCCAGCGGAGCGCTTGGGCGAGACGGTCTTCTGCCTCCACCCGCACCAGGACGTGTTCAACGCGCCGCTCGGCATGCTGGCGCAGGTTCCGGCTGGTATACCGGCGAAGCGCGCGACACTCGCGGCAAACATGGAGACGGCCCTCAACGCGCTCTGGGATTCGGGCGCCGGGCCGGGCGACAGAATCGTCGTGGTCGGCGCGGGTGTCGTCGGGCTGATGGTCGCCTCGCTCGCCGCCCGGCTCCCGGGTGCCGACGTGATGGTGGTCGACGTCGCGGCTGAGCGCAGGGTGCTCGTCGAGCGGCTTGGGGCGGCCTTTCTCGAGGCGCCTCGCGCCGCCGAACTTTCGGGCTCGGCTGATGTCGTCTTTCATACGAGCGTTACCGCGGGCGGGCTCGCGACGGCAATTTCCACCGCGGGACGCGAGGGTACGATCGTCGAACTCTCCTGGTACGGCGACAAAGCGGTGGCAGCCCCGCTCGGTGGCGCCTTCCACAGCCAGCGCCTGCGGCTCATCTCCTCGCAGGTCGGGCAAGTCTCGCCCGGCCGGCGCCCGCGCTGGGACTACGCGCGGCGCATGGGTAAGGCACTCGAGCTGCTCGCCGATGCGCGCCTTGATGCGCTCGTCGCCGAAGAGCTCGCTTTCGACGCGGCGCCGCGCGAGCTGCCGGCCGTCCTGGCTGGAACCATGGGTGGCCTCGCCCCCGTCATCGCCTATGGCACGCCGTAACGTGAACCATCGCGGCTGTCGGATGCCTGGCGACCCACACGCTCAAGCCGGATTGACGAATGGGCCCGGAACCACGAAGCGCGAGCCTGCCGTGTTGAAGCCGCTATCCGCGCTCGTGAGTGATTGGCCTCTGATGGCGCGGAGCAAGGCACCGGCCATCGTCGATCTCCAGAACCAGGACTGGACCTGTCCTGCTGCCGGCTGTGGTCCGTGAGCCTGAACCGCCTCGCTGTACATGGCCTTCAGATCGTCGGCGATGAACCGCATTGCGACGGCAGCCGACAGACCAGCAACTGGGCTCGCTGGCAATGTCCCTGAAAGCCAGGCCGCGAGATAATCGGGCCAGCGCGATGGCTCGAGCTTGCTCACGCCGACCGTCGTCCGCCCGAAGCGGTGCGTGGCCGCCTGCCAATGTGGCTGAATTTCATTCATCTCGGCACGCAACGCTGAGGCCCAGCCCGCGGCGTCTGACGGCGCACTCATCGGGAGACGCATGAGCACTGGATCGGGCGCCCAGTCTGCATTGTCGCGCATGCTCGGTGCGTCGTCGGCGAAGTCCTCGAGGATGACAGGACCTTCGGCGCGTTCGAGCAGTCGGAGCGCGGAGAGGAGAACGCGTCGCTGGAATGACGGATCCTCAGGCTCGCCGAGCGGCCGGCCGAGCGGGAACGGGACCCAGAGGCCACGCGGCGAGCGCGACTTCTCGATGTGCGGGCGGACGAGGGCAATCACCACCGTGGCGATGCCGCGACGGTGGGCGCGCCGCGCGATTCGATCATGTGGGCGAGCGCGCTCACGGCGCGCGTGCAGAACGGTCAGACGGGTAAGAAGAGCGCGGCCTCGACTTTGGCCTCCCGCATGTCGGCAGCCATCGCGTCAGCCGTCGCCGACATGGTTGCCGGATCGGTAGAGCCCATCACCGAGTAGCCGTTGGGGGCCAACGCGCCGACGATGCCCTCGGCAACCAGTTCCCCCATCCGGTCGACGGGATAGACCGTGTTGATGTCGCGCTGGAAACCTCCCCGATCATAGTTGATCGAGATATGGCTCATCACGAGGTCCGAGGCGGGCGTACTGGCCGGAAGCTTTCGGAATTCAGCCGAGCCGGCCGCGAATGGCGGCGTCGATCGAGGATGGAGTGCTGCGCTCGTGACGAGGGCAATCGTCGAGCGGAAGAGCGGCTTCGGCGCGACCCACGGGCTCGTGGTCGGCTCGGCGATTGCGAGACCCGCGACCTGATCACGGGTCGGTTGGTAGATATCCTCGATGCGAGCCATACATAGAACCTTGTGAGCTGATGAAGGGTGGTTCGCGATCGTCGGCACAGCGCTGACACTCGGTCCTTCGCAATTGGTCCGCGGTCGCTGACGGTCGCGGCAGGATACTTCAGTACTTGCGGCCCGTGGTGATGTCGGTGCCCTGCGGGCCGACGGCCTCAGTGTGCATCTCGCCAGCGGCGACCTCGAAGGTCTGGCCGGAGGTATAGCTTCGCGGCGTCCCGTTGCGGGAGATGATGAACTCGCCCGCTGTCACGAGCCCTCGCACGGCGAACTCGTGGGCGTGCTCGCCGTTCTCGGGCTTCGGCTC
>DAORNH010000169.1:4202-5057 GCA_035440865.1 Hyphomicrobiaceae bacterium
GCGACATGACATCCTGGTAGCCTGACGACTTCAGCTCGGTTTCGAATTGCGCGGGCGTCATGACTGGCTCGCTTGGTTGGCACAGAGCACGCGGCTCGGAGGGCTGGCTGACGATGCGACTAGAGCGAAGTACCGGCTGCTTGTCGAGGCCCTGTTGCTCTCACGGAGCAAGTGGTCGTATGCGCGGCCTGCATCTCGCACGTGCGAGCATGTCGCAGCGAGACATGTTGCAATGCAATAAATCCGGGACTATATACTGGCGAGTTGATGGCCGGAGCGGCAGTGCGTGAGGGTGCGATGAGCAAGAAGATCAGCAAGACGAAGACGATGGCGGACCTCGAGGCCAACGATTGCCGCTGGCCGATCGGAGATCCGCGCGAGGCCAATTTCCATTTCTGCGGCGCCCAGAAGGTGCTCGGCAGGCCCTACTGCATGGAGCATTGGACGCTGTCGTTCGACGCGACCAAGACGCGGCGGCCGTCCTCGGCGCCGATGCTACCCATTCGCAGGGCGGCCTGATACGCTTCCGCCGTAGAGGCTGGCGTGTGCCGATGGATATTCGCGGCGGGTGAGGCATGGCCTCGCCCGCCGTCGTCATGTCTGCATTGCCTTCCCAGAGCGCGGCCGGCGTGCCAACTTCCAATCCGGAAACGCAATCGCCCGAGAGGAAGGCCATGTCCGACACCTACGAGGTGCTCGCCGTCAAGTACGGCACGCACGCCAATCGTCCGCGGCACCTGAATTTCATGAATGCCGACGACCACGCGAGCCTGCAGCCGATCGACTATTTCGTCTGGGTGGTCCGCAATGCGCATCACACCGTCGTCGTCGATACGGGCTTCACACATGCCGCGG
>DAORNH010000169.1:5072-9597 GCA_035440865.1 Hyphomicrobiaceae bacterium
ACATGGAGCCGATCGAGGCTCTGAAGGGCATCGGCGTCGACGCGGGCAAGGTGCCACACGTCGTCGTCACTCATCTCCACTACGACCACGCCGGCACGCTCGAGCATTTTCCAGGCGCCCGCTTCCACCTTCAGGAGGCGGAGATGGCGTATGCAACCGGCCGCTGCATGTGCGACGAGGCCATGCGTCTGCCCTTCACTGCCGATCATGTCTGCCAGATGGTGCAGCGCGTCTACTCGGGCCGCGTTCAGTTCCACGAGGGCGACGGCGAGGTCGTACCGGGCGTTACCGTGCACAAGTGCCCCGGCCACAGCCAGGGCCTCCAGTCGGTCCGTGTAAAGACCGACAACGGCTATGTCGTCCTCGCGTCCGATGCCGCCCATCTCTATGAGAACATCGAGAAGCGGAAGCCCTTCTCCATCACGGTGAACATGGAACAGACGCTGCGCACCTACGACAAGCTCGCGGCGCTTGGCGGCGGCCTGAAGAACGTGGTGCCCGGACACGACCCGCAGGTCTTGAAGATCTATCCGGCCTGGAAGCCGGAGACGGCCGGCCGGGTGGTCCGCCTCGACAAGGGGCGGATCGCCTGAGCGAGGAATCGGTTTCGACATGGGTGCGGCGCGCGTCGTACCCGTCGAGCCGATTTAGCAACTTGGGAGTTTGGTGCGCCCGAGGTGGCGAGACAGAGCCGGCACTGTCGCGAGGCTGGATCGGCCGGCCTCTGCATCTCGGTTTTCGTGATTCGATCGCGAAGTTCGCTGCCGTGTGCGGCACACTCAGGCGAGCTTCGCGATCGACAAAGGCACTATAAATATCATGAGCCTAGTGTGGCATCTTGTTCGGAGGCTCTTGGCGCGGGCATGCCCCGCAGTGAACACGATCGTCCGAACCGCGACACGAGTTCAGGAACTCATCTGATCTGCCACATGGCGCTGTGCCATCCCGGCAGGATCGGGCCGGCTTGAATGGCACCCGTTTCGACATGCAAGTAGTGGTCGGCCTTCCATCGATTCCGCAGGCGGACGAAATTTGGGAGGCCAGGAACTGGCTCGATAACCCACATGGCGCTGTGCCAGCCTGGCTCAATCGGGCCGGCCTGAACGGCAGCCTTCTCGACATGGATGTAATGGTTCCCCTTCCATCGATTGCGCAGCCGCACGTGGTTGGGCACTCCCGGGACCGGCTCGATGACCCACATGGCACTGTGCCATCCCGCCTCGATCGGGCCGGCCTCGATGCGACCACGCTCGACGTGAACGAAATGGTTGGGCTTCCAGCGATTCTCAACCCTTACATACGATTCGGCTGCCGCCGGCGGGAGTACGAGGAACACGCCGAGCGCAAGCGCCAGCAGCCCGCCAAACAAGCCCGTCACGTTGTTCTTTTTCATGCAATTCCCCATATATCTCGACAGTCCGTGCGGTCGTCATCCCGCGGTTACGTACTCGCGTCGGCCGAAACCGGTGTTGCACGATTCAGGCGACTAACAGTACGTCCGCAAGAACGGTGGCACTAGTCACGCTCGTCGAATATCCCAAAGTTTTCGAGCCGCCGGACAATCTGCCGGCGACATGTCTTCAGCGGACAAGGACCAATCGGCCGCGGCTACACGCCCTGGCGGCGCGCCGTTGCCTGGTGACTGCCCCGGGGACTAGGCTGATCTGTCGAACTGTCGCAAGGAATACCGCACAATTCCGCAGGGCTATGCAGTAGTCCTCTTTCCTCGGATAGTTGCCTTGATCTGTCTTTCGCGCGTCTTGCCTTGATGTCGGCGCCGCGCTTTCCTACAGTCGGTGTGGTCGAGCCGAGGGGTGCAGTCCCGCGGCAGGGGGAACCGGGAGCTCGGATGACGATCCTCAGATGAGCGAGCAGAGCAAGAACTTCCCGGAGTTCTACGTCACGGCGCCGCATCCGTGCCCCTACCTGCCTGGGCGCGCGGAGCGCAAGCTCTTCACGCACCTCACCCACGATAAGCCGGCCTTCCTCGTTGACAACCTCCTGAAGGGTGGCTTCCGCCGCAGCCAGAACATCGCCTACATGCCCTACTGCGAGGGCTGCCAGGCCTGCGTTTCGGTGCGCGTCATCGTCGACGAGTTCGTGCCGGGCCGCACCTTCCGGCGCACGATGCTGGGCAATCGTGATCTCGAGATCTCCCGCATCGAACCGGTGCCTTCGGCCGAGCAATACGGCCTCTTCCGCAGCTACATCGATGCCCGCCACGGCGAAGGCGGCATGGCCGACATGACGGTGCTCGACTACGCCATGATGGTCGAGGACAGCATCATCGAGACCTTCGTCACCGAGTACCGGTTGAGGCCCAGGAGTCCGCACTCGTCACGGCCGTCGACCTGGCCGCTGCTCGGCGTCGCCCTTTGCGATCGTCTCTCCGACGGCATCTCGATGGTTTACAGCTTTTACGATACCGAGGCTCAGGATCGCGGTCTCGGCACGTTCATGATCCTTGATCATATCGCCTACGCGCGACGTCTGGGCCTCCCCTACCTCTATCTCGGCTACTGGATCGAGGGATCGCGCAAGATGGCCTACAAGCGCCGGTTCATGCCGCAGGAGCAATTGACGGGTGGCGGCTGGACTCGAGTCGAGGCCTGAGGCTTCGACAGGCAACTCTGGCATGTCCGCGGCTCATGCCCGCGGCCCATATTGAATGCGACCGCTCGAAGCCTTATAGTGCGCCCCGTGCAAATGCGGACCAACACCAACGCAGCCCCGAGACCGGCCAAGCTGGTCCATCGAGCGGCTGCGTTTTGCTTTGCACGGCCGAACGGCCCCAAGTTCACCACCGAGAGGAGTTTCAGGCCACGATGCGCGCCACTGCCGGAGCATCCCGCAAGCGATCCGTCCCAGCACCCAAGACCAAGGGCAGCGATGCTCTCCTCGGTCTCGTCACGACCTGTCTCGACGACGCCAAGGCCGACAACATCGTCACCATCGATCTAGCCGGCAAATCATCGCTCGGCGACTACATGGTGATCGCCTCGGGGAACTCCGACCGCCACGTCGGTGCCATTGCCGACCAGCTGCAGCGCAAGCTCAAGGAGGCCGGCCGCGTGCGCGTGCGCGTTGAGGGGCAGGACCACTGCGATTGGGTGCTGGTCGATGCCGGCGACGTCATCGTCCACCTGTTCCGGCCCGAGGTGCGCGACTTCTACAACCTCGAGAAGATGTGGTCCGCCGAGCGCGCCGGCGAGACGACGCAGCACTGAGGGCGTACGCCGCGTCCCATGCGACTTCTGCTCGTGGCGATCGGTCGATTGAAGGATGGCCCGGAGCGCGCGCTGTTCGAGCGCTATTGGACACGGCTCGCCGCCATGTCTCGACCCCTCGGCATCACCGCGATCGGGTTCAAGGAGCTCGCCGAGAGCCCGGCGCGGGACGCAACGACCCGGAAGGCGGACGAGGGCCGGCGCCTGATCGAGACGGCCGCCGGGCTCGTCACCATCGTGCTCGACGAGCGCGGCAAGGCGATGAGCAGCGAGGCCTTCGCATCGCGACTTCAGTCGATGGCGGGTTCAGGCGGGTCGGGCCTCGCCATCCTGGTTGGAGGACCGGACGGTCACTCCCCCGAGGTTCTGGCTGGCGCACGCCTCAAGCTCTCTTTCGGCGCCATGACCTTTCCGCATGGCCTCGCCCGCATCCTGATCGCCGAGCAGCTCTATCGTGCCGCGACCATCGCCGCGGGGCATCCCTACCACAGGTCCTGACCGCAAGGGGCGGCCGCGCATGTACCGAACGCTCGACGCCGCAAAGCTCATCGTCTCGCTCGACACGCTCGGCCGTCGCATCGGCGAGCGTTTTCCCGATGCAAGCTTGAGGCAGGTCGGCACCGATCTCGCTGACATCGCGCGTGAGCATTCCGAGCGCGCGCGCCAGATCAGCGGCGCGAACTGGCCGCTGAGAGCCTTCGTCGCGATTGTTCTCGCCGGCGGCCTCTGGCTGATCGTGCGGATCGTCGGCCTCATGGACCTCTCCAAGACCGCGGCAGACAACGTCTACACGGTGCTGCAAGGCGTCGAGGCGACGTTGAACATCGTCGTTCTCATGGGCGGCGCGCTGTTCTTCCTCATCACCGTCGAGGACCGTCTGAAGCGGCGCCGCGCGCTGATGGCGATCCACGAGCTGCGCTCGATTGTCCACGTGATCGACATGCACCAGCTGACCAAGGACCCTTCTGGGCTCCTCCAGAATCCGGGGCAGGGCGATACACCCTCCTCGCCGAGGCGCACCTATACCCCGTTCGAGCTCACGCGCTATCTCGACTACTGCTCCGAGATGCTCTCGCTCGCCGCCAAGGTCGCAGCGCTCTACGCACAGAGCTATCCCGACCCAGTCGTGACGAGCTCCGTCAACGAACTCGAGCAGCTTACCGCCAATCTTTCGCAGAAGATCTGGCAGAAGATCTCGATCGTCGAGCAGATGATCGCGAACATGCCGCGCGCCTCAGTGCCGAGCGTGAAACCGGCGGCCACGCTGAAGCCGGATGGAACAAAAGCCGCGCCTGTGA